>NZ_JBFJTH010000030.1:0-29913 GCF_041625495.1 Litorivivens sp.
GACATTGTTGACGGTGGTGGCGAGGGCATCAATCACTGGTTTTATGTGGTGATCATGGAAGGGCGTAACCGCGAAGTACGCCGCCTGTGGGAATCGCAGGGCCTGCAGGTGAACCGCCTCAAGCGCGTGCGCTATGGCAATACTTTTTTGCCACCCAAGCTCAAGGCCGGCCAGTGGATGGAGTTACCTGTAGATGAGGTGACAAAGGTTTATGAAATGGCTGGCATGGCGGCACCCGGCAAGAACAAATCCGTGCCCAAACCCGATGGCAAGGTGCATGGCAAACCGGCGCGCAATCGGGGCCGGCGCAACACACGCAAGGCCTGAACATACTGTTGGGCATAAAAAAACCCGCCTGAGGCGGGTTAAACAGCTTCTGCTGGTACGTGGAGACTGATTGCGCTAATGAGCGTAGTTTTTTTGCAGAGCTTCGACTTGAGAATAGCCCTCCCAAGCGTCTTGGCGGCCTTCGCGCCAGCCGGTTAACCAGTTGTGTCTCAATGCTTCCTGCTGGTGGGGGCAAAGATCCTTGTGTTTGCCGGTAAAGCCAGCCTGATAGCCTTTGTGGAAGGCACGGTCTGACATATCGCGTTTCTGTCTTCTCATAGAGGTCGGATCTCCCTGATCTTGCATTCAGTTTGGACTGAGGAAGTGCTGCAGGAGGCGTGTATCACAGCTTCCCTGACTGTATGGACACTCAATGGGAGTGCTAAAATTGCGCCCTGCAGACCTTTGATATAAGCAGATTTCAGCTGTGCTTTCGAAGATCGATTACTTATATGCTTGGTGCTGTTTAGGCGCTAAGTTTATAAGCCCCGGCTGGCGGGTGTTTCAGCCATTTTTCTAATTCCTAAACGGCGGATACTGTGTCACAAACAGCGCAACAAACTTCGATGCTGGGTTTTCGGGCCACTTGCCCCAAATCTCTGGAAAACCTCCTCGCCGATGAATTGAGGGCGCTGGGCGCGGTCTCGGTACGCGAGAGTGTGGGGTCGGTGACCTTCGAGGGCGACCTGGAGCTCGGCTATCGGGCCTGCCTTTGGTCGCGGCTGGCGAACCGCATTTTGTTGGTACTGAGTGAATTTGAGGCCCCGGATGGCGACAGCCTTTACGCTGGCGTCAAAGCGATCGACTGGGGCGAGCATCTTGCGGCCAGTGGGACCTTGGCGATTGATTTTGGTGGCAAGGCCGGCTGGCTGAAAAACAGTCAGTTCGGGGTGTATCGCTGCAAGGACGCCATTGTTGACTATTTTCAGGAGCGCGGCGACGTGCGTCCCTCGATAGAGAAACGTCAACCGGACCTGAGGATCAGTGCGCGACTGAAGAAAGGGCAGGCACAAATCGCGCTGGATCTCTCTGGCGACAGCCTGCACCGGCGTGGCTACCGACTCAAAGGGGGATTGGCTCCACTGAAGGAAAACCTAGCAGCGGCGATTCTGTTGCGCGCCGATTGGCCGGGTATGGCCTCGCGAGGTGGCGCGCTGCTCGACCCCATGTGTGGTTCCGGAACCTTGTTAATTGAAGGCGCCTGGATGGCGATGGATATTGCGCCGGGACTGATGCGGCGACACTGGGGCTTTGATGGCTGGCAGGGGCATGTGCCGGCGTTGTGGCAGCGCCTACGCGAAGACGCGTTGGAGCGCCGGCGCAAGGGGTTTGATCGTCAGTGGCCGGAAATTCGAGGCTACGATGCCAGTGGCGCAGCCATTGCGTCAGCGGAAGAAAATATTGAACGCGCGGGTCTCAAGGGGCGGGTGCGTGTGGTGCGCAAGGAGCTGGCTGACTTTGTGAAGCCAACCCACGTTGCGTTGGATACTGGTTTAATTATTACCAATCCCCCCTATGGTGAGCGGCTGGGTGATGAAAATTCGTTGGTTCACCTCTATCGCTATCTGGGCGAAGCCTTTAGGCGGGAGTTTACCGGTTGGCAGGCCGGGGTGTTTACGGGCAACCCCGATTTGGGCAAGGCGATGGCCTGGCATAGCCACCAGCAATACCGTTTTCTGAATGGTTCCATTGAGTCCCGTCTGCTGTTATTCGAACTGCAGCCGGAGCGACAGATTGCCTCCAGGCAACAGCACAATCCGGATGGGCCGGTATCGGGTGGCTTGCCGCTGTCGGAAGGCGCGAAGATGTTCCGTAACCGGCTGCTGAAAAACAGCAAACGATTGGAGCGTTGGCTCAAGCGCGAAGGGTATACCTGCTACCGTCTATATGACGCAGATATGCCGGAATATGCGGTAGCTATCGACCGTTACGAAGATTGGCTGGTGGTAGCTGAATACGCGCCGCCGGCGACGGTACCGGAAGAAAAGGCGGAGGCACGTTTGCGTGAAATCCTCGCAGCGTTGCCATCGGCTACCGGCATTCCTCCCGAGCGCACTGTACTCAAGCAGCGACGCCGACAGCGCGGCAATGATCAGTACCGACGAGAACGTCAGCGCAATGAGCGGTTGACTGTGCAGGAAGGTCAGGCCCGGTTGTTGGTCAACCTCCACGACTATCTTGATACCGGGCTATTTGTCGATCATCGGCGAGTGCGTCTGGATATTGCGGCGCGGGCCCGTGGCGCCTCGTTTCTCAATCTGTTCTGCTATACCGGTTCGGCTACGGTGCACGCAGCCGTCGCCGGCGCTAAATGGACGACCAGTGTTGATCTCTCGCCCAAGTACCTGCAATGGACGCGGGAGAACCTCTCGATAAACGGGTTGAGCGAGGCACGGCACCATACAGAGCAGGCCGATTGTATGCAGTGGTTGCGCGACAACACCAAGACATTTGATATGGTGCTGTTGGATCCGCCAACCTTTTCCAACTCGAAGCGCACCGAAACGGTGTTGGATACCCAGCGAGATCACGTTGAAATGATTGATCTAGCGGTGCGCGCGCTGAACCATGATGGGCTGCTGATTTTCTCAACCAATCGGCGCGATTTTCGTTTGGATCCGCAAGTCAGTGAAAAGTATCAGGTAGAAGATAGAACCGAGTGGTCGCTCGATCCGGATGTGAAACGCTCAGGAAAGCCGATCCACTATTGTTGGTACATTTCGCGCCGCGACTAATGTGTAGTCTGCCATAGTGAATCATCGCTATGGCCAATGGCCGTATAGGAAACTCAGTACGTCGGTTTGCGATTTCGTTACCATGGATGCTAATGAGACAGGCACAAAAAAGGCCCTTCAATAAGGGCCTTTCGTCAGGCTTGCTATCGGTCGTCTAGACCGGTGTAACGTTCGCCGCCTGCAGGCCTTTTTGGCCCTGTTGTACTTCAAACTGTACATCCTGACCTTCGGCCAGTGTTTTAAATCCGTCAGATTGAATTGCCGAAAAGTGAACAAACACGTCCGGCCCCTGTTCCTGTTGAATAAAGCCAAACCCTTTGGTTTCGTTAAACCATTTTACTTTGCCAGTGGTTGTTGACATCACACACCTCGAGTCTATTTTGTTGAATTGTTATTGCTGAGCCGGGCAGGGGAGTTATGACAAACAGAACGAGGTAGTACCGCAACTTCGTATTGACTTGTTACATAAAACCTTGGCTGCTTAAATTGCCAGCATTTTCAATATACACACAGGATATGTAAGTTTAAAGTCGATTTTATTAAGCAATTGATCCAGATCAACTACCGCTGTTTTCGCGGCGGCAGCCCGGTGTGTTGGGTAAGTAGCTTCTTTTTACCTGCAGCAGGACGCCAGCCGGCGGGTTGGCGAGGCGGCACCAGATGCTTTTTGCTGAACCCAATCAGATCATTGCGGCCCATTTTTTTGAGTGTTTCGCGAAGCAGTGGCCAGTTTTCGGGGTCGTGATAGCGTAAAAAAGCCTTGTGTAGGCGGCGCTGTTTCAAGCCTTTGGCAGTGGTAACGACTTCACTTTGGCGCGAAACCTTCTTCAGGGGATTGCGTTCCGAGTGATACATGGCAGTCGCGTTGGCCATGGGTGAGGGATAAAAAGCCTGTACCTGGTCGGCGCGAAAGCCGTTGCTTTTCAGCCACAGGGCCAGGTTCATCATGTCCTTGTCAGTCGTGCCGGGATGTGCAGCGATGAAATACGGAATCAGAAACTGTTCTTTGCCTGCTTCCTTGGAGTATTTCTCGAACATCTTTTTGAACGCGTCGTAGGTGCCTACGCCGGGTTTCATCATTTTCGACAGTGGGCCGTCTTCGGTGTGCTCGGGCGCAATTTTCAGGTAGCCGCCCACGTGGTGGGTGACCAGTTCCTTAACGTATTCGGGGGTTTCCACCGCCAGGTCGTAGCGCAGGCCGGATGCAATCAGCACTTTCTTGACGCCGTCCACAGAGCGAACATCCCGGTACAGGTCGACCAGCGGCATCTGGTCGGTGTCCAGGCTCTTGCAGATTCCCGGGTATATGCAGGATAAACGACGACAGTTCTGTTCTATTTCCTTGCTCTTGCAATTCAATCGCCACATATTTGCCGTGGGGCCGCCAAGATCGGAAATAACACCGGTAAAACCCGGTGTTTTGTCTCGAATGTCTTCCACTTCTCGAACAATCGAGTCGTGCGAGCGGCTTTGGATAATGCGCCCCTCGTGCTCGGTAATGGAGCAGAAAGTGCAGCCTCCAAAACATCCACGCATGATGTTTACCGAGAACCGGATCATCTCGTAGGCTGGAATCCGCGCACTGCCGTAGGTGGGGTGTGGTTTGCGCTGGTAAGGCAGCTCAAAAACCGTATCGAGTTCTTCGGTAGTCAATGGAATCGGCGGTGGATTCAGCCAAACCTCGCGGTCGCCGTGACGCTGAATCAGCGCCTTGGCATTGCCGGGGTTGGTTTCTAAGTGTAGTACCCGCGCTGCGTGAGCGTACATCACCGGGTCGCTTTTAACCGTTTCATAGTCCGGCAAACGGATGACGCAGTAATCCGGATCGAGTTTTTCCTTTCGTGCCGTCAGGGGGTCGATAACCCGCACCGTCTGCACCATTTCCTGGGCGGATTCATCCGGCGCTTGCTGTTTGGTCTTGCAATCGCTGGTTTCTGTTGTGTCCTGATAGGGATCAATCGGCGGGTCTATGGGCCCGGGCGTATCGATACTGGAAGAGTCAACCACAGTCCAGCCGTCGGGCACACGCTTACGGACAAACGCGGTGCCACGAATGTCTTTCATCTCGTTGATGGCTTCGCCGTTGGCACAGCGGTGTGCAATATCGACTATGGCGCGCTCGGCATTGCCATAAACCAGCAGATCAGCGCGTGAATCTAGCAAAATAGAGCGACGGATTTTATCGCTCCAGTAATCGTAGTGGGCGATACGACGCAGGCTGGCTTCTATGGAGCCGATTACGATGGGCGTGTTTTTGTAGGCTTCCCGGCAGCGCTGAGAATAAACGATGACGGCCCGATCCGGCCGTTTGCCACCCTCGTTGTTCGGGCTGTAGGCATCGTCGTGACGCAGGCGCCGGTCGGCGGTATAGCGGTTGATCATGGAATCCATGTTGCCGGCGGCCACCCCGAAAAAGAGATTGGGTTCTCCCAGCGTTTTGAAACCTTCAGCGGATTGCCAGTCTGGTTGGGCGATGATGCCGACGCGAAAACCCTGAGCTTCCAGCACGCGGCCAACGACGGCCATACCAAAACTGGGGTGGTCTACGTAGGCATCGCCGGTGACCAGAATGATGTCGCAACTGTCCCACCCCAGCGCATCCATCTCGTCGCGAGACATGGGCAGGTAGGGGGCGGGGCCAAAGCATTCGGCCCAGTATTTGCGATAACTGAAGAGGTGTTTCGGGGCCATATAAGGGTGCTGCTGGGTGTGGTTGTGGCGAAAGCGCGCAGTATACGTGAATCGACGCCAAAAATCCTTGCTTGCGCGGGTGCTCCACGGCTAAATAGAACGCTTATAACAAAATCCACACTGGGGAAGGCTGTTATGGAGTGGCTGGATTCGACGATAGCCTACTGGCACTGGCTGGTGTTGGGGCTGATTCTGATTGCGCTGGAAATTTTTACGGCGGGTTTTGTGCTGCTCTGGCTGGGGATCAGTGCACTTGTGGTCGGTGTTCTAGCCTATTTCCTCAACCTGAGTGTGTCGACGGAATTGTTGATCTGGACGGCGCTGTCGGTAGCTGAGCTGTTTATCTGGTTTCGTTTCATTCAGCCGCGCTTTCGGGACAAGACCCTGTCGGGGATGTCCAAAGAAGCGGTGGTTGGGCAGGTTGGGCTGGTGATTCAGGCCAATGTCGGCGAGCGTGGACGCCTGCGATTTTCCATGCCTTTGCTCGGTAGCGATGAGTGGCCCTTTATCTGCACTGAAACCTTGAGTGTGGGCGACCGGGTGAGTGTTACCGATGTGTCGGGCAACACCTTGGTGGTAGCCCGCCAAGGCTGATTTCATAACAGGAGACGTTCTATGGAAGGTTTGACGGTAGTAGTCACTCTGGCGATTGTCGCCGTGGTGGTGCTGAGCAAAACAGTCAAAATTGTGCCACAGGGTTCCAAGCACATTGTGCAGCGGCTGGGTAAATACCATGCCACCCTGAACCCCGGTCTTAACTGGGTGGTGCCGTTCATCGACAACGTTGCGTTCAAGGTGACAACCAAGGATATCGTGCTGGACATTCCCTCTCAGGAGGTAATCACTCAGGACAACGCAGTGATCATTGCCAATGCGGTGGCGTATATCAATATTGTATCGCCCGAAAAAGCCGTTTACGGCGTTGAGAATTACACCATTGCTATTCAGAATTTGGTGCAAACTGCGTTGCGCTCCATTGTGGGTGAGATGGCGCTTGATGATGCACTTTCTTCTCGAGACCAGATCAAAGCCAAGTTGAAAAGCGGTATTTCGGATGATATTGCCGACTGGGGTATCACCATGAAAACGGTGGAAATCCAGGATATCAACCCATCGCCTACCATGCAGCAGGCCATGGAAGAGCAGGCTGCGGCAGAGCGCCAGCGCCGCGCCGTGGTTACCCGGGCAGAAGGGGAGAAACAGGCTGCCATTCTAGAGGCCGATGGCCGACTTGAGGCTTCGCGCCGGGATGCACAGGCCGAAGTCGTACTGGCCAAGGCCAGCGCTGCGGCAATCGAAGTGGTCACGGGTGCCATCAAGGACGAAGAGCTGCCAGTGATCTATCTGCTGGGTGAAAAGTATATTCAGTCGCTGCAGAATCTTTCGTCTTCTGCAAATGCAAAAACTGTGGTGTTTCCAGCAGACCTTCCGGAAGCTATTCGCGGCATTCTCAACCGTTAAGCAATAATAGGTGGAAATGGGCGGCAATAGCCGCCGACGTTTATAGCCAAACTGTCATCGTGATGGTGAACTGTTGTAACATTCCTGTCACAAAAAAGTCTTTTAATGCGTAGCTGTGATTAATAAACGATGACCGGACTAACAATGGCAAATCGCAGCATACTGATTGTTGATGATGAGAGTGCAATCAGGGAAATGATACGCATCGGCCTGGAAATGGCCGGGTTCACCTGCATGGAAGCCGCTGATGCGCAGGAAGCTTATGGCAAAATACTGGATCAGCGGCCGGATCTGATTCTCCTGGATTGGATGATGCCGAATACCTCAGGGTTGGAGCTTCTGCGCCGCCTGCGGCGCGACGAGGTCAGTCGCAGTATTCCGGTTATCATGTTGACCGCCAAGGATGATGAAGACAATCGCATTCAGGGGCTGGATGTGGGGGCAGATGACTATGTCACTAAACCCTTCTCATCCCGTGAACTTCTGGCTCGGATCAAGGCCGTGCTGCGGCGTAGCGTTGACCCGGAAGAAGGTGATTCCGTTGAGGTTAATGGTCTGGTGCTTGACCCGTTGAGCCATCGGGTGTTCGCCGATGAAAAACCGGTGGATATGGGCCCCACGGAGTATAAGTTGCTGAAATTTTTCATGACCCACCAGGAGCGCGCCTATAGCCGCGGTCAGCTGCTGGACCAAGTGTGGGGCAGCAATGTGTATGTCGAAGAGCGCACGGTTGATGTACATATCCGTCGCTTGCGCAAAGCCCTGCTCACGGATTCTCGGGATTTTGGCAGCTTGATCCAGACGGTTCGCGGCACGGGCTATCGCTTCTCTGCGGCGGGACTGGAGTAGGAATGCCGCTGCAAGGCTGGAAGACTGAGCTTGCGCGGTTCGGGTTGTTATTGGGCATCGCCGCCTTCTTTGGGCTTATCCTCGATTTTCTACTTTGGTTTCTGTTTGGCACTGCACTTGCCTATGCTCTGTGGTCTTTAAACCAACTGCGCCAACTCAATCGCTGGCTGTATCGGGGGGCAGGGCGAGACGAACCGCCTGAGGCGGCCGGCCTGTGGGGACAGGTGTTCGATACGCTGTCGCAAATCCAGCGTGAAACCCAGAAGGTCAATGCCCGCTTGCAGGCAGATATTGAACATCTTCGGGCGTCTTTCGCTTCAATGGCCGATGCTGTGGTGATGTTAAGCCCCGATGGTTCCATCGAGTGGGCTAATCGCGCCGCGCATACGCTGCTCGGTTTGCGTCACCCCGATGACAATGGGCGCTTGCTCGTCAATCTTCTGCGAGCTCCCGACTTTATTGCCTACTTTGAATCCTGGGATTACGGCGAACGCTTTCAGATGGCGTCGCCGGTGAATGGTCAGGTGCGCCTGAGTGTATCGGTCTCTGTTTTTGGGCGGGATAATCGTCTGTTATTTGCCCGCGATATCACCCGCACGGTTCAGCTGGAACAGATGCGTAAGGATTTTGTTGCCAACGTATCGCATGAGCTGCGGACACCGCTAACGGTGATAAACGGGTATGTGGAAATGTTGGCTGACCAAGCGGAGGCTGACACGCCGGCGGCTCGGGCATTTGAACAGATGACCTCCCAGAGCCGGCGGATGCAAAATCTCATTAACGACCTGATGACCCTGTCGCGGCTGGAATCGCTACCTTCGGGCAGGCAGGACGACCTGGTAGCGGTTAATGGTTTAATGGGAGGTCTACGTGAGGAGATTGCTGCGGCGGCAACTGGCGAGCGCACGGTCGAGGTACATTGCGATGAAACGCTTCGCCTTATGGGTGACAGTAAGGAGATCCAGAGCGCCTTTTCCAATCTGGCGGTCAATGCCGCCCGCTATACGCGCGATGGAGATACGATTACGCTGCGCTGGTATGCGGATCGAGATCATGCCTATTTTGAGGTGGAGGACACCGGTATCGGTATCGAACCGCAGCATCTGCCACGCCTCACCGAGCGTTTTTACCGGGTAGATCAGAGCCGCGCCACAACCACCGGCGGTACCGGCTTGGGGTTGGCCATCGTCAAACATATTCTTATTCGTCATCACGGTGAGTTACGAATACGCAGCAATCCGGGCAAAGGTAGCCGCTTCACCTGTATTTTCCCCATTTCAGCGACTCAGCGCCGGGATGTGTGAAAGAAATATTGCGGTAAATGCGGTTTGTCATTTTAGTGTCACAAATCTGTATTAATGTGGTCGGGTGACAAAAAAGCCACGACCGACGATCAGGAGACGGTAATGAAATTGAAGACATGGTTAGGCAAGGCTGCAATTGCCGGCGCCGCACTGACAATCAACCTGGTATCTGCCAGCACGGTTGATCAGGATCTGGCGACCTATGAAAAAGCGTCCGGTGTATCGGGCAACCTGTCTAGCGTGGGCTCTGATACGCTGGCCAACCTAATGACGCTCTGGGGCGAAGAGTTCAAGCGTCTTTACCCCAATGTGAACATCCAGATTCAGGCAGCGGGCTCGTCCACTGCGCCTCCGGCTCTGACCGAAGGCACCTCCAACATGGGGCCTATGAGCCGCAAGATGAAGGATAAAGAGATTGAAGCCTTCGAAAGCAAGTTTGGCTACAAGCCTACCGCCGTGCCGGTTGCAATTGATGCCCTAGCTGTTTTCGTGCATAAAGATAACCCGATCCAAGGGCTGACAATCAAGCAGGTAGATGCCATATTCTCCAGTACTCGCAAGTGTGGTGCCCCCAGTAGCATTGACACCTGGGGCGGCATTGGCATGACCGGTGCCTGGAGTAACCGCGATGTGCAGCTGTTTGGCCGCAACTCGGTGTCCGGTACTTATGGTTATTTTAAAGAGAAAGCCCTGTGTAAAGGCGACTTCAAAAATACCGTAAACGAGCAGCCTGGCTCAGCCTCCGTAGTGCAGTCTGTTGCTACTTCCATTAATGGCGTTGGCTACTCGGGCATTGGTTATAAAACATCCAGCGTTCGGGCAGTGCCGATCAGCAAGTCAGGCAAAGAATTCGTTGCTGCAACCAAAGACAACGCGGTCGCTGGCAGCTATCCATTGGCGCGCTTCCTCTATGTTTACATCAATAAGGCGCCCAACAAGCCGCTGAGCCCGCTGGAGCGTGAGTTCATTAAGATGGTGATGTCAAAACAGGGGCAGGAAGTTGTGGTAAAAGACGGCTATATACCGCTGCCTTCAAAGGTCACTGAGAAGACCTTAAAAGCCCTCGGCATATAATATGCCCGACGGCCGAGCGGCCACGCCGACAGGCGTGGCCGTTTTGCTTTAGAGGCGATGACGCATTGAGTCGCCTTTGTAACAATACTGTAACAAAATAGACATATCATGAGCCGCGACATGGACCTGTGGAGCCAGCAGTGAGCGAATCAGTATTCTCGGGAGACAACACCCGCTTTGCGCGCTGGCGCAAATTCAAAGACAAGGCTGCGGCTGTCGGGATCAGCGTTGGAGGCTCCAGTGTGCTGGTCGCCATTTTGCTGATCTTCTTTTATCTGCTGTATGAAATCCTGCCACTGTTTCAACCTGCCAGTATGCAGCAGGAACACCAGTTTGCCCGGGTCGGCAGTGCCGCCCCTACGCTCCATCTGGCGATAGAGGAACAGGCCGAGGTGGCTTTCCGTCTGGCTGAAGATGGCCAGTACAGTTTCTTCAGGCTCGCTGATGGCAGCGTGGTCAACGATGGTTTTCTGCCCCTGCCGGAAGGCACCAGTGTGACCAGCTTTGCCGTTGAATCGGAAACCAGTCGGGTGTTCAGCGTTGGTTTGTCGGACGGTAGTGTGCTGATCGCTAAACACCACTACAAAATCAGCTACCCGAACGACCAGCGGTTGATAACGCCGGTCATGCGCTACCCCTTCGGTGAAGCTCCGATTCGGCTGGCGGATCAGCCACTGCTCAAACTGGCCGTGAGAGACAACGACGAAGCTCTGGTGGCAATTGCCTACACCGCAGGCGGCAAGCTGGAGGGACGACGCTGGGTCAAGGAAGAGGATTTCCTGACCGAGGAAGTCACCCTGGTTGAAGAGCAGCTGTCACTACCGGATCTGGATATCAAACCCCAGGCCATTCTACTGGGGCCCAGTCAGGACTGGCTCTATGCCCTGTCGCCGAAAGGGCAGTATCGGCTTATTGACGTAAGTGCTGAAGAAATCGTTGATGCCGGTGTACTGTTTGATAACGCGATGTTAACTGACGCGCGCTTTCTTCTCGGCGGCGTTTCGCTATTGATCTCCAACAGCAACGGTGAGACGACGCAGTGGTTCAACGTCAATAGCGACGGTGTAGTTCACTTGCATAAGATTCGCCGCTTCGCCGATAGTAAAAAGGGTATTGTGACAGTTAGCCCGGAGCATCGGCGCAAGGGATTTGTCGCGATCAATACTGCAGGTGAAGCGAATCTTTACTACAGCACCTCGCAGCGCCACCTAGCAAGCAAATCGCTTGGCGCTTCGATCGTGCAAAGCGCGATCTCGCCACGGGCTGAAACCCTGCTAGCAGAGACCAGCGATGGGCAATTCCTGGTGTGGGCGGTTGAGAACGAGCATCCGGAAGTGTCCTGGTCGGTTCTGTGGGAAGAAGTCTGGTATGAGAGTTACCCCGAGCCTGACTATATCTGGCAGTCTTCAGCGTCCAATAATGATTTCGAGCCCAAATACAGTTTTGCTCCGCTCGCATTTGGCACCCTGAAAGCAGCATTTTACGCGATGGTCATAGCGGCACCGCTGGCTATCTGCGGCGCGATCTATACTGCCTACTTTATGGCGCCGGCGATGCGGCGCAAGGTCAAGCCGCTGATCGAACTGATGGAAGCCTTGCCGACTGTAATTCTGGGTTTTCTTGCGGGTTTGTGGCTAGCCCCTTTTATAGAAAAGCATCTGCCGGCGGTATTCAGTATTTTCATTTTCCTGCCGGTGGGCGTGCTCGCTTTTGCCTGGTTTTGGAATTACATTCCGATGCGTTGGCGCAAGCACGTGCCCGATGGTTGGCATCCGGTATTACTGCTGCCAGTGATCATAGGTGTGGTCGCGCTGTGTGTCTGGATGAGCGCGCCGGTGGAACGCTGGTTTTTTGACGGCGATATGCGCGCCTGGCTTACTGCTGACCTGGGTATTTCCTTTGATCAGCGCAACTCGCTGGTGGTGGGTGTAGCCATGGGGTTTGCGGTCATTCCCACAATATTCTCCATCGCCGAAGACGCTATTTTTTCTGTACCCAAGCATCTCAGCTATGGTTCGTTGGCACTGGGCGCAACGCCTTGGCAGACCTTGGTAGGCGTGGTAATGCCAACGGCCAGCCCCGGCATATTCTCGGCTCTGATGATCGGTATGGGACGTGCCGTGGGCGAAACCATGATTGTGCTTATGGCCACCGGCAATACCCCGGTGATGGACATGAACATCTTTGAGGGTATGCGCACCCTGGCGGCGAATATCGCTGTGGAAATCGGTGAGACGGAAGTGGACAGCAGTCACTACCGTGTCCTTTTTCTCGCGGCTTTCGTGCTGTTCCTTTTCACCTTTGTGGTTAACACGATGGCAGAAATTGTCCGCCAGCGATTGCGTAACCGCTACGGCAACCTGTAGGAAGTATTTCAATGCCTCTGGAAAGTAAAAAACGTCATTCTTTCTACGAGTGGTGTCGGCGTGGTGAGCCACTGATCTGGATAAATGCGGCCGCCGTCAGCCTCAGTGCCATTGCGGTTGTCGGCCTGCTGGTATTGCTGATGGTGCGCGGTTTCGGCCACTTCTGGCCCGCAGACGTCATGCAGGCGCAGTATCAGCCCCATGGCGACAGCGCGACGCGTCTGATCGGAGAACAAGTACAAGTAGAATCTGTGCCAATAGAGCAATTGCGCAGTGCGGGATTCACGATCGACACGAACGAGGTGTTCCTCGACCGCCAGTTAATCAAAAAGGGTAACCGCGATGTGACCGGTGCGGATTTTGGCTGGGTGCTTAGCCTTTATCTGTCGGATATCAGCTACCCCGACGATATTATGGTGCTGGAACGTCGTGAGTGGGGCAATTTCTACGGCTTTCTGCGAGAGGTGAAGGAAGCGGGTAGCGTTGTTGCCAGCGGCGACTCAGCGTGGGCGGAGTTCGAGTCCCGCCTTGAACGGGCGCAGTTACTGTTCGAGCAGATTGAGAAAATTGAAAAGAAAGATATTGGCGCGATTAACTACAAGATAGAGAAGTTGCGTCTTCGTGAGCGCGGCCTCGAACTTGATGAGGATATGAGTCCGGCCAGACGTGCCGAAAAAGAGGCAGTAATTGCCGCCGAGCGAGCGGAGCTGGACAACGAATACAGGGCATACCAACGGCAGCTGATCGAGCTCTACGGGCAGATAAATCGCGACAGTATTGTCGCTGAAGTGGCCTCAGGCCAGCAGGTTGAGCTGGCGCTGGCGAAGATTGTGCATGCCTATAAGCCCAATGCGATGGGGATAGGCGGCAAGATCCTGTTTTATATCGCCAAGTTTTGGGAATTTCTCAGCGATGAGCCGCGCGAAGCCAATACCGAGGGGGGCATTTTCCCAGCCATCTTCGGCACCGTGGTGATGGTTATCATCATGTCCATCATTGTTACCCCGTTCGGCGTCGTTGCGGCGGTGTATTTGCGTGAGTATGCGCGCCAAGGCCTCATGACCCGAATCATCCGTATCGCTGTAAACAATCTGGCTGGCGTGCCGTCGATTGTTTACGGCGTGTTCGGGCTGGGCTTTTTTATCTATTTCCTAGGCTCCGAAATTGATCAGGTGTTTTTCCCGGAGGCCTTGCCTGCGCCCACGTTCGGCACCCCGGGTCTGCTGTGGGCGTCGCTGACATTGGCGCTGCTAACCTTGCCTGTGGTAATTGTTGCCACAGAAGAAGGTTTGTCGCGGATACCGAAAGCGCTGCGTGAAGGCAGCCTTGCTCTGGGGGCAACCAAGGCGGAAACCCTGTGGCGGGTGGTGCTGCCGATGACCAGCCCGGCCATGATGACGGGCCTGATTCTGGCGGTGGCTCGTGCGGCCGGTGAGGTAGCGCCGTTGATGCTGGTAGGGGTGGTTAAACTGGCGCCGACGCTGCCGGTGAACGGCAATTTTCCCTACTTTCATCTCGACCAGAAGTTCATGCATCTTGGCTTTCATATTTACGACGTGGGTTTTCAAAGCCCCAACGTTGAGGCAGCTCGACCACTGGTATACGCGACCGCGCTGTTGCTGGTAGTGATTATTGCCCTACTGAACCTGAGCGCAGTTGCGCTGCGAAATCATCTGCGCGAGAAGTACAAGGCGCTGGAAATTTAACAGAATTATTTTGACACGGTGACATCATGAGCACGGATTCAACCAAAGCCCGTACCCACGCGATCAGAATGGATTCCCTGGGGCGCAGTGCCGGCACTAAAAAACTCGCCGATGAGGATATCGCGCTGACGGTAGAAGACCTGAACCTTTTCTATGGTGAAAAACAGGCCCTATATAACGTCGACATGCAGATTCCCCGCAAGCGCGTTACGGCGTTTATCGGCCCTAGCGGTTGCGGTAAATCGACACTGCTGCGCTGTTTTAACCGAATGAACGATCTGGTGGATGGCTGCCGAATCAACGGGAAGATCAAGCTCGACAGCCATAATATCTATGACAAGTCGGTTGATGCCGCTGCTCTGCGCCGCAATGTTGGTATGGTATTTCAGAAGCCGAATCCCTTTCCGAAGTCAATCTATGAAAACGTTGCCTATGGTCTTCGTATTCAGGGCATTAATAAAAAGCGCGTGCTTGACGAAGCCGTTGAGCGTTCTTTGCGTGGGGCAGCCCTGTGGGACGAAGTGAAAGATCGTTTGCAGGATAACGCGCTGGGCATGTCGGGCGGTCAGCAGCAGCGCTTGGTGATTGCGCGCACGATTGCGGTGGAACCTGAGGTGCTGTTGCTGGATGAACCAGCCTCGGCGCTCGATCCGATTTCAACGCTTAAAATCGAAGAGTTAATCTACGAACTCAAATCGAAATACACGATAGTAATTGTTACCCACAATATGCAGCAGGCAGCGCGTGTTTCGGACTATACTGCGTTTATGTACATGGGTAAGCTGATAGAGTTTGGCGACACTGATACGCTGTTTACCAACCCCGCGCAGAAGCAGACTGAAGATTACATTACCGGTCGTTACGGATAAGTCCAGGATCTCATGATGGAAAAAGATTTGCACTCACACCACATTTCGCAGCAATTCAACGCCGAGTTGGACGACGCGAAAACACGCATGCTGGAAATGGGCGGACTGGTTGAAAAACAGGTGCGCGATGCAATTTCCGCTTTTATGAATCTCGATAGCGGCATGGCGGAAGAAGTTGCCCAGCGGGATAACAAGGTAAACGACCTTGAAGTAGAGATAGATGAAGAATGTACCCTGATTCTGGCGCGACGACAGCCCGCTGCAAGCGACCTGCGAATGGTACTGGCCATCAGCAAAGCCTTGAATGATCTTGAACGCATGGGGGATGAGGCAACCAAAATTGCGAAGCACTCCATCGCATTGGCGAACGAGGGCGGTGTGTCACGCAGCTACCTCGAGATACGTCATATCGGCGATCACGTAGGCGCAATGGTGCGTGATGCGCTGGACGCGTTTGCTCGCTTTGATAGCAAATTGGCGTTGACGGTTGCTCAGGAAGACAAATCGGTCGATATGGAATACGGCACCGCGATGCGTAGTTTGGTCACTTATATGATCGAGGATCCGCGCAGTATCGGCAGCGTGCTGAATATCATGTGGTCACTGCGCTCTCTGGAGCGGATTGGCGATCATGCGCGCAATATTGCGGAACATGTTATCTACCTGGTGGAAGGTAAAGACGTGCGCCATGTCGGACTGAAAGAAATGGAAGCTGAAGTTAAAGGCTGATTGCCAGACACCCTTACCGCACATTGAATAACTGCGCCGGAACCCACTAGTCCGGCGCAGGTTTTCAGAATCCGGCTCCCCCCGGCCCAATGGGCCAATCCAACCACATCCACGCTAGCAGCATAATCGACCAGCCTCCCAGAAACAGCAGGGAATAGGGCAGCATCAGAGCCATCATTGTGCCGATGCCTAAATTTTTGTCGTAGCGTTGAGCGAACGCGACAACCACCCCGAAGTAAGGCATCAAGGGCGTAATGATATTCGTTGAACTGTCGCCGATGCGGTAAGCAAGCTGGGTGGCTTCCGGCGAGATTCCGAGCAGGTACAGCATAGGCACAAACACAGGTGCCAGCAGAGCCCATTTGGCAGAAGCGCTGCCAATCAGCAGGTTGATAACAGCGCACAGCAGGATAAATACAATCAGTAGCGGTGCTGAAGGAATAGCCAGTGTGGCCAGCAGGTTGGCCCCCTTAACTGCGGCTATGGCTCCCATGCCGGACCAGGCAAAAAAGTTGACGAATTGAGCAGCAAAAAACATAAGCACGAGATAGGACGCCATACTGGCCATGCTTTTTTCCATGCCCTCAATCCAGTCTGTGGCGCGCCGATAGCGTTTGTTTTCGAAGCCAAAGGCGATACTGGCGCTGGCAATAGATAAAGCGATCAGCGTAACGATGCCGGAGAGGAACGCAGAGCCTATCAGGCTTCCGGTATTGGGGTTACGCAATATGCCATCGCTCGGCACCGTCGCCGCCAGCAGTGCGATAGCCCAGCTCAGGCTGACAATGAGTGTCCAGCGGTAAGAGACCGGATCGCTTGCCTTGTCAGCAAAAGCTTCTGTGGGTTCTGCTGACGCATAGTGTCCGAGCCTGGGCTCAACCCAGCGTTGGGTGGCCAAGGTGCCGAGCGCGGTGATTAACGCGGTGGAGGCGATCATGAAATAGTAGTTATCGCTGGCGGCAACGCCGGCGTCTGCTACTAGTTTGACCGCTTCCGTGGACAGTCCGGCCAGAATTGCGTCGAGTGGCCCAATGGCTAGGTTGGCACTATAACCGCCGGAGACCCCGGCAAAGGCAGCCGCAATACCCGCCAGCGGATGTCGGCCCGCACTGGCAAAGGCGAATCCCGCCAGAGGTACCAGTACCACATAGCCTGAATCTGCTCCGAGCGATGACAGTACTCCCGCGAACACAATGCCTGCAGTGAGCAGGTTGTCCCGGGTACGAGCCACGAGTGCGCGCAGCAGTGCGCCCAATAAGCCCGAGTGCTCAGCTAGGCCAATGCCGAGAATGGCAACCAAAACGGTGCCGACGGGGGCAAAGCTGACAAAGTTTTTGACGGTATGAGTCACCATCCAGCGCAGACCATCAGCGCTCAGTAATGAACGCACTATCAGTGTTTCGTCGGTGGCCGGGTGGGTCGCCTGCACCCCAAGCCACGTCAATAGGGCCGACAGCACAGCGACCAGGGCGCAGAGATAGACAAACAGCAGGGTCGGGTGGGGTAGTTGATTGCCGGTGCGTTCCAGCCAGTTCAGTAAACGGATAAAAATTGGGTTCTGGTTTGTCAAATTAGCACCAATGATTTCTAGTCCTTATGGTCGGTAGTGTACCATTAGCTTCTGTGAATACCGCAGGGGCAAAGCCTTCGGTGGCGCCACATTTCCCGTTCTTCCGATTGCCTGGTGCAGGCATTCATGCTCAGGATTCTCTTGTGACCAAACATGCACAGGCAGCCGACAGGAAGCCAAATTTGACCATGCTTTATTTCGCCATGATGGCGATTGGTATGGGGCAGACGGTGGTCTTTGCCGTTTTGCCCATGCTGGGGCGCGAGCTGCAGCTGGATCAAATTATTTTTCCAGTGCCATTTACAGACATGACCTTTGCTCCTAGGGAAATGGCCATTACGTCACTCTCAGCGTTAACAGCTTTGATCTTTTCAATGGTGTCGCCCTTTTGGGGGCGCATGAGTGACCGCTTTGGTCGCAAGCCCATCATTATTTTCGGACTGGTTGGCTACAGTATTGGCACCGTCACGTTCAATACTGCGGCTTCGGTGGGGTTGGCCGGGCTGCTCGGCGGCGTTGCGCTCTATGGGTTGCTGCTGGCGACAAGGGTGTTGCACGCGGTCATCATGTCCGCAGCCAATCCAGCGGCCTCCGCTTATGTGGTTGACGTGACAACTCTCCCCGACCGCGTCAAAGGCATTGGCAAGTTAAGCGCGTTTAATCAGGTGGGTTCGATGGTGGGGCCGGCGCTGGCCTGGTTTGTATCCATCAGCTTTCTCGCGCCAATGTATTTGCAAGCATGCATAACATTGATCGCCGCAGTGCTGGTTATGCGCTATCTTCCTCCGACGGAGTCGCATAAAAGCCGCCCTAAAAATGAGAAAAAACTGCGGGCCTTTGATCCGCGATTTCGAGCGTTTGTCTTGATCGGGTTTGCCATTTTCAGCATGTTGGGCATGGTTCAACAAACCTTGGGTTTTTATTATCAGGATATATTGCAGCTCGACGGGGTGCATGCTGCGCAGATGTTTTCTATGGCGATGGTCATTTCGTCGGCATCGATGCTCGTGGCACAGTTTGGCATCGTCCAGCGTTACAATGGCGTTCCGATTAACCTGGTGCGATTCGGTTTGCCGTTCAGTTTTGTCGGCTATCTTATGATTGCCAATGCATCGAATCTGCCAATGTTGTTGGGTGCCATGGTGTTTTTCGGGTTGGGAATGGGTATGGCGGGCCCGGGCTATACCGCGAGTGCAACGATGGTTGTTGACGCGCACGAGCAAGGCGCGTTGGCAGGATTGTTGGGTTCTGCTGCGGGCATGGGCTTTGTGGTTGGACCGATTGCAGGGGGGATGCTGTACCGGAGCGAAGCCTCATTACCTTACTGGTTTGCCAGCGCAGTGATGTTGGGTGTTATCGGTGCGGTTTTTCATCTTAGCAAGCGTATGCAGCTTGATCGTCCTGATTAAAAAATAGACAGTTTTGCGAGGGCTGCATCGCTTCGCCGTTTGCGCTCTTTTGCCCAGAGTTATCCACAGGGTTGTTCACTGAATCTGGGGAAAACTTTTTTCCAGCCCAGCGTAAACAGCAATATTTTTATAACATTTTTGTCTTTTTAGGCTTGAGAAACGTACTGAATCTGTTAGAGCGTCGCAATATATGATTTTTTCATGTCGACACTGTCACATCTTTGTAACTGTGTGAAAATGCGTGAAAAACGTGCAAATTACCCGAGCGATTTTATCCACAAGCCAGGACAGCGTGAAAATAATCATTGTTTCTGATACCGCAGACTACCTTTTGGTAGACAAACCCGCAGGCTTTTCGGTGCACCGCGACCAGCAGCTTGTATCCCTGCTCGACTTGCTGCGACAACAGACCGGTTACCCGTATCTCGCGCCAGTTCATCGACTGGATCAGGCGACATCGGGGTTGTGGCTTCTGGCTAAAACCCCGGCTTCAGCTGCTGCGCTCAGCGCGCAATTTGAACAACGGCAGGTTGAAAAATATTATCTGGCGCTGTCCGATAAAAAGCCGTCAAAAAAACAGGGTAAAGTCGAAGGTGCCCTGGTGAAAGCCCGCGCTGGAAGTTATCGCTTGGCGCGCTCAGGCGAGCCGTGGTCCGTGACGCAATTCTTCAGTTATGGATTGGGGGACGGGTGTCGGTTGTTTTTGTTAAAACCGTTAACGGGCCGCACTCATCAGCTCAGGGTGGTGATGCGCAGTCTCGGTGCGCCGATCCTGGGCGATACCCGCTATGGCAGTTCGCAGAGCCAACCCGATCGGTGTTACCTCCATGCGTATTCGCTGGCGTTCTCCGTGGGCAGCGAGCTAATCCGCTATACTTTGCCTCCAGCGCAGGGGACGGCATTTCTCGCCGAGCCCTGCCAACAGCGATTGGCTGAATTGAGCGCCCCCTGGCAGCTTTCTTGGCCACAGATTGAAAAAGGAAAATTGTGAATCATTTTAAGGACCCGATGCTGGATCTCGAAACCCGTCTGAATGGGCAGACTGGGCGCATTGGCTGGCATGAACTGCAGCGCTATTTTGCTCGCGGTGTGGTGAGAGAGGTAGCTCAGGGCATAGACCTGATTGATGCCGGTAAGGCCATTATCGATAACGACACATCAACGGTGGAGGCATGGATTGCGCAAGATAAGCTTCGGGTGCCAGACGACACCCAAGCGCAGCAGTGGTTCGACGAGAACGCCGAGGTCTGGGCGCTTGTCATTGCGCCCTGGGTGTTGATCCAGCTACCGTAACAACCATGATGACCTCCGATACGCCAGAAGATACGATACGCGACGCACTGGACGCCTATTTTCGAGCTTTTGCCGAGGGCAGTGATGTGCCGCCTGCGCAGCGTTTTTATCTGGAGGGATATATGCAGGCTTGTGTAGATGGTGGGTTGCTCAACCTGGCCCAGATATCGCAGATGATTGTGGAAAGCTGCGGTCGGCACCTTGGTGATGAAGTGGCAAGCATATATCAGTGTGCGGATGCGCTGGTGTTGCACAGCCATATGAAACGGGCTCCGGTGTATCCGTCGTGCTGAGCGCACTGTTGCAGAAACTCCAGCAAAGTGGCTGTCGTGGGTTGCTGTTTCTGAGCGGTGAGCGCGGTTGGGTAAACACTGCGGCGGCACAGGTGCTGGAATCGCTGTCTGGCGACGTGCTGCTAGTTGGTAGCCATACCGTCGCGGGCGTTGAGCCTACCGCAAAATCGACTCTTCTCGGCCAGGAGTGCGACCTGCTGTTATGGGACCTCTACGCGCGGCCAGACCTCAATACCCTTGCGGCGAGTGGCGGCTGCCTTGTCCGCAGCGGTCTATTGCTGGTGTTGGCACCGGCTCCGCAAGACTGGTACAGCTATTTTACCTGCGACGACGGTTCTCCCAGTCATTATTGGCAGCATGTGCTGCGCTGCATTGAGCAGTATCCTCAGCGCTATCACTACTCGCAAACCTCGGGCTGGACGGTGCCGGACGCGCCATTTCCTACCCTGGCTGCTGATGCGTCACTGCCTACGGCAGACCAGTTGGAGGTTATGGCGCTGGTACGCAGGGTGCTGCACGGGCATCGTCGCCGGCCGCTGGTGATTCGCGCTGACCGGGGGCGCGGTAAATCTGCGTTATTGGGCCTGTGTGCCGCCGAGTTTCTGCAAGAAGACACGGGCAACATCCTGATTACAGCACCGCGTCGCCAGTCGGTTGTTACGCTGTTCAATCATGCGACTGAGGCAGTGGGGCGCAGCGAGGATGCCAGCGCTAGCGCGCTGGTCGTTGGCGACAGCGAAATGGTGTATTACCCGCCAGATCAATTATTGAAGCACAGTCCGCCGGGGCGCATTCTGCTGGTAGATGAAGCTGCGGCGATCCCACCCGCTCTGCTTGAGGCAATGGTAAAACGCTATCCGCGGGTAGTGTTTGCCACCACAGTACATGGCTACGAGGGGTCGGGGCGCGGCTTTGATATTCGTTTCGCTGACTCCCTTGATCGAATAGCCCCGCAGTGGCACCTGGCTGAACTTCAGGAGCCTATTCGCTGGAGTGAGGGAGATCCACTCGAAGGCTTTTTGAACCGTTGTTTTCTGCTGGATGCAGAACCCGTATCCGCGCCTTCTAACACAGATGATAAGCTGCGCGTGGAGTGGGTTGATAAAATGGCCTTGCTTGCAGACGAAGACTTGTTAAGACAGATCTTCGGATTATTGGTTGCAGCGCATTATCAAACGTCACCTTCGGATTTGCAGCAGTTGATGGATTCACTGGCCACCAGCGTTTTTGTGCTGCGCAGCGAAAATGGGGCGGTACTGGGGGCCGCGCTGGTTATGGAGGAGGGTGGGCTGCCCGATACCTGGCTTGATCCGGTGCAACAGGGGCAGCGACGCCTGCAGGGGCATCTGTTGCCACAATCCCTCACTTACCATTTGGGTGTCGATGAGGGCCTGCGTATGCGCTGTGCACGTGTCAGTCGCATCGCGGTTCATCAATCTGTGCGCCGCCGCGGCCTCGGCCGATTATTACTGGGCGAAATAGAGAATTTTTCTCTGGCTGAGGGCTTGGATTACGTCGCCTCCAGTTTTGCTGCTGACAGTGATGTATTACCTTTCTGGTTGGGCGCTGACTATGTGCCGTTGCGCCTGGGCATTCGACGCGACCCCTGTAGTGGCAGCCGAGCGCTGTTGGTCGCGCGGCCATTGTCGGAATTAGCGGCGCGGGTTCTTACACCGGTCTGCGAGCGGTTTGCACAAGACTTTCCCCTGCAGTTGCGTGAAATATTTAGTGAGCTGGATTGGAAGGTGGCTCTTGGGCTACTCAACGCGCGCGATCTTACGATTCGGGTCAACGGTGCTGCAAGACGTGATGCCCAGAGATTTGCAGTAGGTGAAATAGCCTACGAGCATGCCTATGCGGGTTTGTATTCCTATTTGGCGAACTGTCCTGTTGGATTACCTGAAACCGAAGATGTCGCGCTCGCTCTGAAAAAAGTATTGCAGGGTCATTCGTGGAAAAATCTTGCCGATGAATTTCAACTTGCTGGTCGTAAAGCACTGGAGCAGCGCTTGCGGCAGGCGTATCGATTTATTTTGTCACTGGAGGGATAAACGACAATGGCTACTATTTTCAGTCGAATCATTGCAGGTGAGCTGCCCGGGCATTTTATCTGGCGTGATGAACAGGCCGTCGCCATTATGACTATTGCCCCGATTTGTGCAGGGCATGTTCTGGTTATTCCGGTTGAGGAAATAGATCACTGGGACGATATGCCTCAAGCGCTGGCCAACCATTGTCTGTCTGTAGCGCGGGCAATCTCCAAGGCGCAGAAGGCGGTTTACGATTGTCAGCGCGTATCGCTGCAGATTGTCGGGCTGGAAGTGCCGCATACGCACCTGCATCTGGTGCCAATCAATCGTATGGAAGATGCCAATTTTGCTAATGCGGCACCCGCTGATGGGCAAGATCTGGCGCGGGAAGCAGAGCGGTTACGCGCCGAGCTGGGTACGCAGGGCCTTTGAAGCCCTGCGACTAATTCAGGCAGGCAGGCGATCCACAACGATGGCGCTGCGTTGAATATTACCTTTCAGCCAGCTACCACCGTCAGGGTCCTTTAGAATGTCGCCGACACCGCCGGGTGTTTCAATCAGCACGTCCTGCTGTTGATTCTGCAAGAGCCCCCACTCTGGCAATTCCATGGCGCTTAGACTTTTCAGTAGGCTTTGCGCATCAAATTCAAAGTGTTGCCAGGCGCTGTGCTTGCCGCCAATGCGGGGGCTCAGGGTTTTGTCCAGCGCCAACACGCAACGCAGTTGCTCGATAAACTCACCAGAGTGGCCCTGTTCGACAAGCCACTCGCACATTCTGGTTTCCAGCAGGCGATAGCTGCGCTGTGGCGACTGCAGCAGGGCCAGATAAATTTTCGCACGCTGTTCATACACGGCCATCCGGTCGCTGGCATCGAGACCTCCCAGTTCTTCCCGGTATTCTTCTAGACAGTCGCGCAACAGCGAGCGCAACAGGGTCGATATGCCGCTGCAGTTCGACAGCGCGAGGAAGCGGGTGGTGAGCGGCAGCAGGTGGCCGTGAACAAACAGGATATGTGAGCTGATCAGGAAATAGCCTTCAAAGCCCTCGTCGCGGCTGAAGGTATGGCAACCCACCACGTATTCGCCTTTGGCCTTGCCATAGCCCGCTACCGGTATGGTCTGAATCTGGTATTCATTGCGTTTTTCGTAGAATTCGGTGCCCGGCAACAGGGTATATCCGAATATATTGATGTTGGGGAAGGTGGCTAGCAACTGATCCAGATTGCTTTCGAAATCGCGCAGGTTGTCGCCGGGTAGCCCCCAGATGAGTTCTGCGGCGATGGGTACGCCCTGTTCTGCCATCTGTTTGGCGATCGGCTCATACTTGTTGGATGCCATATTCTGGCGATTGCTGAGTTCCAGTGCCAGTGGCGTTAGAGTCTGAAGCGCCAGCTGATAGTGGGGCAGCAGGCCATGCCGATTCAGCAGCAACACAATTTCCTGCACGCGCGGACTGTGTTTTTTAGACCAGGAAGTGGCAAAGGTGCTGGGATAGCCGGTTTCGCTTTTGAGTTCGCAGATCAATTCGGCTTTGGCAAGGTCGTCTTTCAGTGCGCCAAAGTTGGAGTCCGCCAACCAGATGTCCTTGATGCCGGAACCGACAATCTGGCGCCAGTCGCGTTCGATACGCTCCATCGAAAATTGGTACATCTTGGTGCCGATAGCACCGGTTCCCCATTCGCAAAACGCGCATTTGAAAGGACAGCCGCGGCTGGTTTCATAGGAAATTGAATCATACAGTGCTTTGCCTTCAGCGTCGGTGAGCGGCACGACCTCCAGCGCCGAGGGCAGGCTGTCAAGATCCATGCGCCGATTGCGCTCGCGGGTTTTTACCAGGGTGTCGCCGTCGAGGTAGGCCAAGCCATCAATGCCGGCCCAGTTGTCGCGTTCTGGATTGTCGATAATTTCCTGAAATGTTGTCTCTCCCTCACCCAGAACGATGAGGTCAAGGGGTTCATCAAAGAGGTAGTCTTCTGCCTGTTGCACGTGAGGCCCGCCGGCCACCAGCAGCGCTTCCGGGCATGCCTGCTTGATGTCGCGGGCAATGGCCAGAAATTCTGCGGCATTCCAGGTGTAAAAGCTAAAACCGATAATGGGGCGAATGCCTGCGGCGAGGGCGGCTTCAGCTGTTGCGAGGTGTTGCTTGCGCCAGGTTTCGGGCCAGGCCAGCGCCTGGTCTCCGTCGCGAAAATGCACCAGTGAAATGTCGGCCGCGTCAGGTTGGACGCTGTAGCGCTGGAAATAGGCTTTCAGCCCGCCAGTGGTGGTCGGCGCGGCGTAAAACTGGTCTGAATCCATGCTGAGTAGCCAAACGGGACGCTGGATATACGTGGCAGAGAGAGCGTGAGCAGGCATCGTAATATTATATTCGTGTTAGTTATGCAAAGTTAAAAGGCTAGCCTAACAGCCTTTGTGTGCAGGGGCATTAGCATTTTTTAAGCCGGTAGCGGCGTATCAGGCCAATAGTGGCGATATTTTGGTAAAGGGAGTAAAGGACAGTGACAGAGGTAGTGGTAAGCCGTGAATTTACGGTTCCAGCCGATCAGGTATGGGCAGTGCTGGCAAATTTTGGTGATATCAGTTGGGCGCCGGGTATGGACCGGGTTGAGCTTATTGGCGAGGGCGTAGGAATGACCCGCCGGATATTTATGCCGGAGATGGAGCCTATTGATGAGGTACTGCAATCCATTGATCATCAAGCTAGGGAGTTGCGTTATACCATTCCTCATGGCAACCCCATGCCCGTCACCGATTATCTGGCTGGCCCCCGAGTGACCGCAATTGATGACACCCGTTGTCGGGTTGATTGGTTCGGTGAGTTTGTGCCCGCCGGTGCCAGTGAGACCGAGTCAGCAGAAGCGGTTAAGGGGATTTACGCCATGATGCTGCAATGGCTTGATGAGCACCTGGCTCAGTCGGCCTGATCGACCAGATAGCGCTCCATGTAGCCAGGATGCAGACTGTAGCCCAGCGCGCAGCGACGTATCAAATCCAGGCACAGTGCGCTCACCCAGGCTCTGAATAGGCTCCGTCCAAGGGGTATGTGAAGCGGGTAGCTGTAAACGTTGTCGCGTGTGGCGAGAGCGATCCAGACCGTGCCAACGGGCTTTTGTTCGGTGCCGCCATCAGGGCCGGCAATGCCGGTTACCGCCACGGCGATATCGGCTCCGCTGTGCCGCAGCGCGCCATTGGCCATGGCCTCGGCGACTGGCTTACTAACCGCGCCGTAGTGTTCCAGGGCCTCAGCCGGAACGCCCAATTGCGCCTGCTTCATCGCATTGGAATAGGTTACCCAACCTGCCTCAAACACCTGTGATGCGCCGGCTATGTCGGTAAGCTGGCTGGCAACCATGCCACCGGTGCAGGATTCGGCCGTGGCCACGTGCAACTGTTCCCGATACAGTGCGTCGACGGCTGCCTGCGCCAGACTGGAGGGCGCGTTGGCAATATAGGTATCCTGAAAAATATCGTCGATCAGGCGTTGCTGCCAGGTATCCAGCAAGCTCTGATTGGCAGAGCGTGTCGTCAGTTTGACTTCCAGTGCCGGCATGGAAGCGCGAAAGCCGAGCTCGATCTCGGCTGGCCAGTCGGGATACTGATTGGATATGAGTTCCTGTAAAGTGGATTCGCCGCGGCCAAAAACCAGCAGGCGTCGTGTTTCCACGGCTCCCGGCGCAAAGCGTTTGCACAGGCGCGGCAACACTTCGTGTTTAAACATGAGTCGCAGCTCGGAGGGTACGCCTGGAGTAGCAAAGATCAGGCAGTCGTTAATCGTGAGAAAAATACCTACAGCGCTGCCGGTTTCATTGGCAAGTATTTCGCAGCCTTTCGGCAGGATAGCTTGCTTGCGATTGGCTTCGTTGATGGCGTAGTTGCGTTTGCCACACCAGTGCTCCAGATGTGCCATGGCGTCAGGGTGTTCGGTCAGTGGTACATTGGCAGCCAGTGCCAGAGCCTTGGCGGTCAGGTCGTCTACCGTTGGCCCCAGCCCGCCATTGATGATCAGCACCTGGCTGCTGCGGGTTTGTGCTTTAATTTCGTCAACCAGTTCCGGTAGGTCATCGCCCAGTGTTACTTTGCGGGCAATACGCCAGCCATGCTGGCCCAGAAGATCTGCCATCATGGCTGAATTGGAGTCGACAATATCGCCAGACATGATTTCGTTGCCGGTGAGCAGCAGTTCAACTTTCATTCTAATTCTCAAATTATTAGCGGGTTTTCCCGAGGGAAATACTCTTGTGAAAAGAGTAGTGCGCTTGTAGGCTAAATACAATTATTACCGCTTGGTAGAAGGCCTTTATGAATCGTATTGGGTTGATAGTTGTTGCTGTGATTGCTGTATGTGCGTTGGGCTTGCAGGGGTATCAATATCAGCAGGGGCGGGAATATCAGCGCGACCTTGCGCGTGAGTTGAGTGCGCTGCGAGCGGAGTTGCAAACGGTCAAGGAAGACAATGAGCGACTGCGGCAGGAGCTCGCCGAACTTCAGGGTAAAGACCTTGATACGCTTGTAGATGATGCCAGTGAAGCGTTGGTCACCGGTTGGAACAGCATGTTGACGGTATTGGAAAACGAATTGCGCAAGGCGGAGCAGGCGTTGCGTGATAAGCGTCAGCAGGATGAGTCACGTTCACCAAAATAACAGAGGGGGCTCGCGGTGGGTGAGGTCAAACGCAAGGTACAAACGGTCGAGGTCAACTACGTCTGCGACAAGTGCGATCACGGCATGGTCGAAAAATGTGGCGCCACTGATCAAAAAACAGGGGAAACACCCCATCAATGCATGATTTGCGGCCATCCGCACAGCTTCAAGTGGGTTTCCTACCCGCGAATTGATTACATCGGTGTCGATGAGGCTCTTTAAGTCGCTGGGGTTAATAGAGCAAAATCTTCGGTCAGACGGCGCCGCGCGGCACCGTCTTCATCACTTCTTAATCAGGATGTGGGCAGCAAATCCAACCGCATGCCGGCATTCCAGCCACCGTCAACGATAAATTCTGAGCCTGTCGAATAACTACTGTCGTCAGACGCGAGATACAGCGACATATTGGCTATTTCTATGGGCAGACCCACCCGTGGCAGGGGGTGATTGACATAAAAGGCATTGTCGTCGTCATTGGGCTCCGTTTTATCACCGGCGGCATGCATGGCCGTGAAGACTCCTCCAGGATGTACCGTGTTTACCCGAATGTTGTGGGGTCCATACTCCAGGGCGGCGGATTTGGTCAGCCCGCGTAGGGCCCATTTGGTCGAGGAGTAAGCGCTGAGTCCATTTTTTGACTGCAGGCCGTCGATGGACGAGATGTTGATGATTGACCCGCCACCGGCCGCTTTCATGGCGGCAAAAGATTCACGGATGCCGATGTAGGGGCCCAGTTGATTGACCCGGATAACCTTTAGATAATCGTCGGGAGTGGCCTCGGTGATCGCGGCGTAGTATAGAATAGCTGCATTGTTGACCAGTACATTGTAACTGCCCAGCGAGGACGCCAGGGCAACAGCTTTTTGCCAGTCAGCTTCACTGGTTACGTCGAGATGCAGATAATGAGCCTGCTCTCCGATGCTATCCGCAACCGCCTGGCCTTCCTTGTCGAGGACATCGCCAATAACCACTTGTGCACCCTCCTTGGCGAACAGTCGGGCCGTCGTCTCGCCCATGCCGCGCGCGGCGCCAGTAATAATGGCAACTTTACCATCTAGTCGTCCCATGGTATTTCCTCTTTGTTAGTGTGGCGCTATTTAATCCCGCCGAGATAGCCGGTTCAAGCGCGGCAACTAACCCATTCGGACGAACTCTTGTTGGGCGTGCTTGTCTTAGCGTTAAAGCGGCGGGTTTAAACCTGAATATTTATAGGGTGTTGTAATGAAAGGCACAGTGGTTTTGCAGTTGTGTATGGTTGTCTGTCTTGGTCTGCTGTTTACTGGCTGCGGTAAAATGGAGTCAACTGGCGGCGATGGGCATGGTGATACGGCAGTGACGGATGTCACCAGTATCACGGAGCTGGGGGCGCCGTCTTCCGGCACGGTTGCACCTGCCGATGAGGGAGGGGGTGACGGTCAAACCAGCGGCGAGAGCATTTCGGCTGATGCTGCAAATGCAGGTAAAGCGTTGGCTCAGCCTCTGGATTTGAATCTAGTGCTTCCTGCTGAGTCAGAACAGCAGTATCTGTTTTCTGAAAAAAGCCAGGCTCCCAACTTTTTCCAGAGCCAGGAACCAAAACCGGCGGTTAAATGGAAAGGTAAGCTTTATATGATAGAAGAGCCAGCCACCGAAAAGCGCATGGAAAACGTTGATGGCGGTGAAATTAGCGTAGTGGTGCCACTCAAGTAAGAGGATCATTGACGCAGTTTATGAGGTTTCCTGCCTGAAAGGCCTGAATAATCTCTGCCGATTGGGCAATCAGTGCCTGCCGGGATTCACGGCTACCCCAGGCATTGTGTGGTGTGATGATCAGGTTCGGATGTTTCAGGGATAACAGTGGGTTCCCGTTACGCGGGGGCTCTTCGGTCAGCACATCGGTGGCGGCGCCGCCAAGCTGGCCTTTGCTCAACGCGCGCGCCAGTGCGCGTTCATTGACAATGCCTCCGCGTGAGGTGTTGATCAATAAGGCACCACGTTTCATCAGTTGCAATTCTGCTTCATCGATCAGGTTGCGCGTCTGATCGCTCAGCGGGCAATGGATGGAAATGACATCGCTCGTAGCCAGCAAAGTGGTTAACCCCTCTCTAGGTAATGCCGCTTCCTGTTGCGTCTCGGCCGAAAAAGATTGCAATGCTGCTGTTTTCATCCCCATGGCGCGTGCGACTTTTGCTACGGCGCGGCCTGAATTGCCGGCGCCGATAATTCCCAGCTTTTTCCCCGCAAGGCCAATTAAAGGTTGGTCCAACAGGCAAAATTGCGTGCTGCGTTGCCAGCCTCCCTGTTGCACCGTTTGCTGGTAATAGGGTAGGTGGCGCGCCAACGCAAGCATGAGCGCCAGTGTGTGTTCTACCAGTGAGTTCGTGGCGTAATCGACGTTGTTACACACGCCAATTTTCTGGCGGCGAGCAGCCTCCAGATCAATATTGTTAACCCCGGTGGCTAAGACCACAATCAATTTCAGGTGTGGTAAACGCGACAGCACATGCTGGTCGAGCGGAACCTTGTTGGTCAACGCTATATCCGTGTCGAGTAAGCGGCCCGGTAAGGTGTCGGGCAGTGAGTACTC
>NZ_JBFJTH010000031.1:0-29666 GCF_041625495.1 Litorivivens sp.
AAGCACGGCTTCAAGCGCGCCATTGTGCCCACGGCTAACCGGCCGCGCAAAGCCCTTGAAGGCATGACGGTGGTGGCGGTGGATAATCTGGCTCAGGCGCTTGAGGCGCTCTAGCAGCAGGTGGCGTCGGCTGCCTGTTGTAGAACGCTGCCCGTATTCAGAAGATCTCTTCCAGCGTGTTATCGCCAGGGCCGGCCCCGGGTGACATGGCGGGTACTTCCACGCTGTCTGCCTCGGGGACCTCTTCCACTCGAAAGATTTCGAAAATCGCGTTGCTTTGACCGGGCGCCGCCAGTTTGCCGCTGTTGGGGTCGATACGCACTGTCGCGATGCCCGGGGGTTGCTTGGCCGGGCGCTCTGGAACGCCTTTGAGGGCCGTTTCCATGTACTTCATCCAGATGGGCAAGGCGGTGGCGCCACCGTATTCACGGCGGCCCAGGTTTTTGTTGTCGTCAAAGCCGACCCAGGTGGTGGTAACGATGCCGGCGCCATAGCCAGAGAACCAGACGTCGGTCGGGCCGTTGGTGGTGCCGGTTTTGCCGGCAAGGTCGGTGCGGCCGAGCTTGCGGGCGCGACGTCCGGTGCCATAGCGGATAACGTCCTTGAGAATGCTGTCCATTATATAGGCCACGCGTTCCTCAACAATGCGCTCGGCTGCCGGGTGTTGAACTTCCGGGATCTCGGGTTTTGCATTGAGAATGGCTTCGAGGTTGTTGGCTTCTTCAAAGAAGGGTTCGTCGCCGACAAAAATCTCCTCTTCCGGGAACGTAACCGTCTGCTCGTCGCAGTCCTGGCACACCACGGGATGTTCGGCCTGGTAGAGGACGTTTCCGTCTCGGTCTTCAATGCGCTCGAGCACGTAGGGCTTGACGCGATAACCGCCGTTGGCGAAGACCGCGTAGCCATTGACCACATCCAGCGGCGTAGCAGAGAGGCTGCCGAGGGCCAGCGACAGGTCCCGAGGTAATTGTGATTTCCTGAACCCGAACCGTGTCACGTAGTCGATGGTTTTGGCGATGCCGGTGGAGCGTAACAGGCGGATAGACACCAGGTTGCGGGAGTTGTAAAGCGCTTTGCGCAGACGGGTGGGGCCGTAGAATTTGCCACTGTCGTTGGTCGGTCGCCAGGTGCTCTCCAGCTGCTGGTCGTCAAAGACAATGGGTGCGTCGTTGATAATGGTGGCTGGCGTGGCGCCGTTTTCCAGTGCGGCGGCATAGATAAAGGGTTTGAAATTGGAGCCTGGCTGCCGATTGGCCTGAGTTACCCGGTTAAAACTGCTGTAGCCGTAATCGTAGCCGCCTACCAGGCTGACAATGGCGCCAGTTTCCGCATTCATGGAAACCAACGATGCCTGAACGTCGGGCAGTTGTGATAGCTGCCAGGTCTGGCCCTTGCCGGCGGTAATGCGAATCAGATCGCCGCGTTTCAGAATGTCGGCGGCTTTCTCGGGTGATTTACCCAGACTGTTTTCATCAAGGCGTGGACGCGCTGAGGATAGTCCATCTTCCCAGGTCAGCGTGGTCTGTGAGCCATCCCTGAGCAGAATATCAACAGCCTGTTCTTGAACGTTCAGTACCAGGGCGGGTTCCCAGCGCCCTACCGAGCCGACGCGACGCAGTTCGCTGCGCCAGTGTTCCAGATCCTGAGGGTTCTTTTTCAGCGGCCAGTGATCCTCGGGGCCGCGGTAGCCATGACGATTGTCGTAATCCATGACACCGGCGATTACTGCCTCGTTGGCGACGTTCTGGAGCTTGCTATCGATGGTGGCGAAGGCGCGGAAGCCCTCGGTGTAGGCATCGGGTCCGTAGCGGCGAATCATTTCGCGGCGGATCATCTCTGAGACGTAGGCGGCGTCGGCCTGAAGTTTGCTGCCGTAATAACTGGCGCTGACTTCTGTTTTGCGCGCCTCTTCGTATGCCTGCTGGTCGATATAGCCGAGACCGAGCATGCGGCTGAGAATCCAGTCGCGGCGCGACTTGGCGCGCGATGCGTTGGCGAGGGGGTTATACAGGGAGGGTGCCTTTGGCAAACCGGCGATCATGGCCATCTGCGCCAGGCTGAGCTCGCCGACATGTTTGTCGTAGTAAACGCCGGCCGCCGCTTCGATACCGTAAGCGTGGTTGCCGAGAAATATCTTGTTCAAGTAAAGCTCGAGGATTTCTTCTTTTGAAAGTGCCCGCTCGATCTTGATGGCAAGGAATATCTCATTGAATTTTCTAGAAAAAGTTCGTTCCTGAGTGAGGAAGTAGTTCTTGGCGACCTGCATGGTGATGGTGCTGCCGCCCGTCTGGATTTCACCGCTCATGATCAATTGTGACGCTGCTCGCAGCAAGCCACCGATATCTACGCCATGATGTTTATAAAAACGGTCGTCCTCAGCGGCGAGGAAGGCCTGAATAAATAGTGGTGGGATATCTTCGAAGTCCAGCGGTGTTCTTTTCATCTCCCCGAATTCACCGATTAGCAGGTTATCGCTGCTGTAGATGCGCAGCGGCGTCTGTAATCGGATGTCGCGAAGTGAATCAACATCCGGTAATTTTGGTGTTAAATAAATGAAGATAGCGGCGAAACCGGCCACGGCGGCGGCGGTCAGCACCAAAATTAAATGTGTAAGTACCCGCCGTAGAACAATAAATTTTGACATTCGGTCCCTGTGGAATGGTGGCTTGGGGTTTGCGAAGTGGCGCCTATGTTAGCGAATTGAGACGCTGTCTACTCAAATTTAATTATAACCATTTGCGAAATCGGGTTCTGTGGTATTTAATCTAATTATAAAAAGTGTGTTCTAAGTCTCGGATGCAGATAGGAAAACTCTGGTGTTAAAGGAACTTTTCGGCGGCTGGCGACCCAGCCAGGTGATTGGTGTGGATATTAGTTCCAGTACTGTCAAAGTGCTGGAATTGAGCCGCAATGACGGTCGCTACCGCGTGGAAAGCTTCGCGGTGGCTCCCTTACCTCAAAATGCGGTGGTCGAAAAAAATATCACCGATACCGAGGTGGTGGCCGAAACGCTACGCCTGGCCTACGCTCGCTCTCGCTCCAAGCAGAAAAATGCGGCGGCAGCGGTATCGGGTGCAGCGGTCATCACCAAGGTGATCGAAATGTCGGCCGACCTCAAAGAGGATGTTCTGGAAACCCAGATCACCATGGAGGCCGATCAGTATATTCCCTATCCCTTGGATGAAGTCGCGCTCGACTTCGAAGTGCTCGGCCCGTCCGAGCGAAATGAGGAAATGGTGGAAGTGCTGCTGGCCGCCTCGCGCCAAGAAAATATCGATACGCGAGTAGAGTCGCTTGAACTGGCCGGGCTGGAAGCGAAGGTTATTGATATTGAAGCGTTTGCCATGGAACGCGCCTTCTCGCTGATCGTCGAGCAGTTTGAGTTGAACGAGAACTCGGTGGTGGCGATTGTCGATATCGGGGCGACCGTAACCACCCTTAGCGTGATCGTTAACAATGAAACCATCTACACGCGTGAGCAGCTATTCGGTGGCCGCCAGTTGACGGAAGAGATTCAGCGCCGCTACGGCATCACCTACGAGGAGGCCGGGCAGGCCAAAAAAGAAGGTGGTATTTCCGACGACTATGAAGAAGAGGTGCTCGAGCCCTACCGCGAAGCCGTATTGCAGCAGATAACCCGCGCACTTCAGTTCTTTTTCTCGGCAAGCCAGTACAACATGGTTGATCTGGTTGTGTTGGCGGGTGGTGTTGCCTCAACCAGTGGGTTGGCTGAGAAAGTGGGCGAGGAAATAGGCACTACAACCGTCGTCGCAAACCCTTTTGCTAATATGGAAGTGGCCCCTGGGGTTGATGTCCTGGCATTGAACAGTGACGCACCGGCAATGATGATTGCCTGCGGGCTGGCGCTGAGGAGTTTTGACTGATGGCAAATATTAACCTCCTCCCCTGGCGTGCAGAACGACGTGCTGCGTTGCAGCGGCAGTTCCTGGTAATTCTGGGCGGTATGGCCCTGCTTGGTGGCATTATTGTGCTGATAGCGAACCAGGTGGTGACCGGTCAGATTGAGTACCAGAACGGGCGCAACAGCTATTTGAAGCAGCATATTGCCGAACTGGACCGGCAGGTGAAAGAAATTCGCGAACTTGAAAAGCGTCGCGCAGAGCTACTGGAGCGGATGGAAATTATCCAGGGCTTGCAGGGCAAGCGCCCGGTCATTGTTCGTATCTTTGATGAATTTGTTCGCACCATGCCTGATGGCGCGTATTTTCAGACTATGACCCGCAGCAAGGACAGGATTCACGTGGTGGGCAAGGCGGAATCGAATAACCGGGTATCAAGCCTGATGCGCCGCGTCGACGGCTCCGAGTGGTTCAAGGATCCGAACCTGACTTCCGTAAAGGCGGCTCCGGATTACGGTGAGCAGGGCAGCCAGTTTGAACTTTCCTTCAGCATTACCTCGCCGGACGAGGAAAAGAAAGGTAAGGAGAAATAACCTTGGCTTTTCAGGATGCAATAAAAGACCTTAAAGATCTGGATCTCAATAATCTGGATTTCGAGTCTATTGGTACCTGGCCGATACTGGCCAAGGCGATCCTCTGGCTGGTTGTATTTCTGGCGGTCGTCATCGGCGGGTATTTCCAGTTGATTGCGCCGCTGCGGGTGGAATTGGCTCAGGTCACCGCCAAAGAGCAGGATTTGCGTGAGGAGTACAAGCGTAAGGCATTCAAGGCGGCAAACCTGGCGGCGTACCGCAAACAAATGATCGAGATGGAAGAGACCTTTGGTGCGTTATTGAGTCAGTTGCCGACCGACACCGAAGTTCCCGGTCTGCTCGAAGACATCACCGAAGAAGGGGTGTCCAATGGCCTGGAAATCACGTCAATCAAACTCCAGCCGGAAGTCAAAAAAGAGTTTTACATCGAGTTGCCCATCAGCATTCAGGTGAAGGGTCCCTATCACGATCTGGCTGCCTTTGTGAGTGGTATTGCCAGCCTGCCGCGAATCGTTACGCTTCACGATTTCAAGATTGGCGGGGTAAAAGGCGCGATTGACCTCAGTATGTCTATCACTGCCAAGACGTATCGCTATCGCGATCCGGAGGCGGGCTGATGAAAAAGCTGGGAGTTATCTTGGGCGTTACAGTGGCCTTGGCGGGCTGCGGAGGCAACGCGGCCTACGAAGATATTGATGCCTACATGGCGGAGGTTAAATCGCGGCCTGTCGGTCAAATTCCGCCGATCCCGCCGTTCAAGGCCTATAAAGCTTTCAATTACAGTGCCTCCGGTATGCGCAGCCCCTTTATTCGCCCGGTCGAGGCAAAGCAGGTGGCCCGTCTGTCGGGTAATGCGACGGTGACGCCTGATTTTAATCGCAAGCAAGAGTTTCTCGAGCAGTTCAGTCTGGACTCTCTGCGTATGGTGGGATCGTTAGAAATAGACGGCGTGCGCTGGGCTCTGGTGAAAGACAGTGAAAACAGCGTGCACCGGGTCAAGCGCGGTAACTATGTTGGCCGCAATCACGGCAGAATTGTTGAGTCGAATGAGACCAATGTCCTGATCATCGAAATCGTTTCCGATGGTGCGGATGGTTGGATTGAGCGACCACGAACACTGGAAATAAAAACGAGTGACGGTTAAGCGAGCGGAGAAGTCATGAACATCATTAAGCCACGTAATTTGCAGCGGTACCTGCTTTGGGTGGTCTGCTTGATCCTCTCACATCCGCTCTTAGCGAGTGAACTGAAAGATATTCAGTTCTCGTCATTGCAGGGTGGTCGCTTTGAGGCGCGGTTAAGCTTTGATTCAACCCCCCCCGAGCCCAAAGGCTATACCATTGAGAAACCGGCCCGGATCGCGCTGGACTTGCCCAATGTGTCTAGTTCGTTGAAACAGAAAAAATTCCCGCTGTCTTATGGCAATGCCAGTAGCGCCATTGTCCTTGAAGGCAATGGTCGTACCCGTCTGGTACTGAATCTACTTGAGCTGGCACCCTACCTTACGCGGGTTGAAGGCAATGACCTGGTGGTTGAAGTGGGCGAAATCTCGTCTGACTACCTGAAGCAGACGGCGGGTACGCTGCAGCAAGTGTCGCGGGGCGATCAGAAAGTTGAAACGGCTTCAGGCAACCGCATAACCGACATGGATTTCAAGCGTGGCCAGAATGGTGAGGGCATGCTGGTATTGAGCCTGAAAGATCCCAAGGCTGATATCAATGTGTATGAGCAGGGCACCAAGATTTTTGTGGAATTTTCCGAAGTCTCGCTACCTGACCAATTGCGTCGTCGCTATGACGTGGGCGATTTTGCCACTCCGGTTCAACTTATCGACGCGACAAGAACGGCGAAAGGCACGCGGTTTGAAATTAAATCCAGCGGCGATTACGACTACCTGGCCTACCAGACCGACAATGAATATGTGGTCAGCGTTAAGCCACTGACGCAGGCGGAAGTGGAAGAGCGCCGTAAAGAGTTTGCTTATGTTGGTGAAAAGCTGTCGCTGAACTTTCAGGACATTGAAGTGCGTGCCGTACTGCAGCTGATCGCGGATTTCACCGAGCTGAACCTGGTGGCGAGCGATACGGTAACCGGCAGTATTACATTGCGGTTGAAAAATGTTCCCTGGGATCAGGCGCTGGAGTTAGTGCTGAAAACCAAGGGCTTGGATAAGCGCCTGGTGGGCAACGTGTTGATGGTCGCACCGGCGGCGGAAATTGCCGAACGTGAGCGTCAGGAAATCGAGGCCCAGAAGCAGGTGCGTGAGCTGGCACCTCTGCGCAGTGAATTTATCCGCATCCGCTATGCGGATGCCAAAGATCTGCTGACCCTGTTTCAGCGCAGAAACAATCGAGCCGGCCGCGGTGGAGATGACGATGAGGGCGAAGATATTCTGTCTGAGCGCGGACGTGTGGTGTTGGAAGCACGTACTAATTCGTTGCTGATTACGGAAACGTCAGAGAAGCTCGACGAGATTCGCCGTCTTATCAAGCAGGTGGATGTGCCCATTCGGCAGGTGCAGATTGAAGCGCGCATTGTGCGAGCCAATTCAGATTTCGATCAGAGTCTGGGGGTGCGCTGGGGTGGTGCCTACACCAAGGTCAATTCCGACAATATCGTGTCAGCCAATGGCACGATTGAAGAAAACAACGAAACCAGTACCAACCTGATTGATGCCATTAATGCGGGTAATCCATCGTATGAAGTGGTGCCGGGTATGATTTCCGACCTGGGTGTCGCGGGCGCGGCGGGCTCATTTGCGCTGGGCTTTATCGGCGATGATGTGTTCCTCAATCTGGAGTTGTCCGCTTTGGAATCCAAGGGGCGCGGTGAAATAGTGTCCCAGCCGAAGGTGATTACTGGTGATAAAGAGCCGGCTATCATCAAAGCGGGTACCGAGATTCCCTATCCGCAGTCTGCGTCCAATGGCGAGACCACCATCGCTTTCAAGGAGGCGGTGCTCAGTTTGGATGTCACCCCGATCATTACTCCTGATGACCGCATCTTGCTCGATTTGCTGATCAATCAGGATACCGTAGGGCAGTTGGTTATCGCGACTGGGTTGGGTGGTCAGGTGCCGACCATTGATACCACTGAGCTGAAAACGAAGGTGCTCGTGGGCAATGGTGAAACTGTGGTTCTGGGTGGTGTTTATGAAACCACCGATATCAGTTCTACGACCAAGGTTCCGTTCTTGGGTGATATCCCCTATATTGGCCGCCTGTTCAAGCGTACTCAGGTTGAGCAGGATAAATCCGAGCTGCTGATTTTCATCACGCCGCGTATATTGGCTGATACCCTCGTCGAATAACTCTATGAAGCATGAACGCGTGTTCCTTGTCGGCCCTATGGGGGCTGGCAAGAGCACAATTGGTCGGCTGTTGGCCGACGACCTCCATCTGGATTTCCGTGACGCCGACCGCGAGATTGAAGAGCGCAGCGGTGTCGACATTCCTTGGATTTTCGACAAGGAAGGCGAGGCCGGATTTCGAGAACGCGAAACAGCGATGATTGAGGAGCTCTCTCTGCGAGACGGTGTGCTGGTTTCCACTGGCGGCGGTGTCATAGGGCGTCCCGAAAACCGTCAGCTGATGGCGCGCGGCACTGTGATTTATCTCTACGCTTCCGTTGATGAGCAAGTTCGCCGTACCGCCAAAGATAAAAAGCGCCCACTGCTGCAAAATGCCAACCCCCGTAAGGTACTAAAAGAACTCATGGCGGTTCGGGATCCCTTGTATCGAGAGGTGGCGCATATCATTATCGACACCGATGGGCGCACGCCGCGCGCGGTGGCGACAGAATTGAAGCGTCTCCTGCTGGCCTGAATTCCCCGGAAAACGCTACAATAGCCATTTACTTGGCAGAATATTCCCCCATGCGAGAACTAACCCTGGATCTGGGCGAGCGGTGCTATCCCATTCGCATTGCGCCGCGCCTGCTGGCTGATAACAACTGGCCGTCATTTGTTCGTGGTAATCAGGCTTGCGTTGTCACCAACGAGACGATCGCGCCGTTATATCTGGATGCCGTTCTCGCGCGGCTTGAGGGTAAGAAAGTCAGTGTTGTCACTCTGCCCGATGGAGAGCAATACAAAACCCTCGAATACTTGAATCACATATTTGATCGTTTGCTTGAAGACAATCATTCACGCAGTACCACGTTGATCGCTTTGGGTGGTGGTGTTGTTGGCGACATGACCGGCTTTGCCGCAGCCAGCTACCAGCGTGGCGTGCCGTTTATCCAATTGCCTACCACGCTGCTCTCTATGGTGGATTCTTCGGTCGGGGGCAAGACCGGGGTTAATCACGCGCTGGGTAAAAACATGATAGGTGCCTTTTACCAGCCCCAATGCGTGATCATTGATACCGATACGCTGAAAAGCCTGCCTGCTCGCGAGTACGCGGCCGGATTGGCCGAAGTTCTAAAGTATGGTCTGATTGCCGACGTGCCTTTTTACGAGTGGCTTGAGGCCAACTGGGATGCACTGCTTGCCAGAGATGGCGAGCTGCTGGCGGAGGCGATTCTGCGTTCCTGTGAAAACAAAGCGAAGGTCGTTGCTGAGGATGAAAGAGAGTCGGGCCGTCGGGCGATTCTCAATCTGGGGCATACCTTTGGGCATGCCATTGAGACCGCCACCGGGTATGGCAGCTGGTTGCATGGCGAAGCCGTGGCAGCTGGCATGGTGATTGCTACACGATTGTCGGCGGACTTGGGGTGGCTGCCCAGGGCTGAGGTAGAGCGGCTCACTCGTCTGCTGGAGCGCGCGGCCCTGCCGGTTGCGCCACCGGCGGATATGAGCCCTGAGCAATTTTTGACCCTGATGGCGCGCGACAAAAAAGTGCTGGATGGCCGTCTGCGGCTGGTGCTGTTATCCGGTATTGGTGAGGCCATAGTCACCGATGCGGTGCCACAGGATGCTGTAGTGGCTGCCATCCGGGGAAATTAAGTATTTGTTTTAACTGACAAAAAGTTTATTTATACCGCCTATTTTGCGGGCAAATTTGTCGCCTATGCGCCAGGCGTGTAGAATGTCCCTCCTTTTTTCCGGTGTCTGCGGGCATTGGAGCGCGACTGCTATAGCTATCTTTCTGATTTTCTGAGTTTTTTTGCGAGAGTCGATTTATGAGTACAGGCCTGTACAGACCTGAGGATGTGCGTGACAACTGTGGCTTTGGCCTTATTGCCCATATGCAGGGTGAGCCCAGCCATAAGTTGCTGCAGACAGCCATCGAGTCCTTGACCTGCATGACGCACCGGGGCGGGATTGCTGCCGACGGTAAAACCGGTGACGGCTGCGGCCTGTTGCTCAAGAAACCTGACAGTTTCCTGCGTACCCTCGCAGACGAAGCGTTTTCCGCCACCCTGAGCGACATATACGGGATTGGCCAGATTTTCCTGAGCACCGATACCGCGAAGGCGGACGCTGCCCGTAAGGCCATGGAAACTGCGCTGGCGGAGCAGGGTTTGGAATGTGTGGGCTGGCGCGAAGTGCCGCACGACCCTTCCGTGTGCGGTGAAATCGCGATTGAAAGCCTGCCACGCATTGAGCAGGTCTTCATCAACAGCGATGCGGCCAGTGATCAGGAATTGTGCACCAAGCTCTATGTGGTGCGTCGCCGTGTAGAAAACGCACTGAAGAACGACGCTGACTTCTACATTTGTAGCCTGTCATCCTCGGTGCTGTCCTACAAAGGCCTGATGATGCCGGTGGATCTCCCCAAGTTCTACCCGGATCTGGGTGATGCGCGACTTGAAACCGCTATTTGTGTCTTCCATCAGCGCTTCTCCACCAACACCCTGCCGCGCTGGCCCTTGGCGCAGCCTTTCCGGATGCTGGCCCACAATGGCGAGATCAATACCATTGAAGGCAACCGTAACTGGGCAGAAGCCCGTTCCGCCAAATTCTCCAGCCCGTTGCTGCCGCCGGTAGAGTCTATTGCCCCTCTGGTTAACCGCACCGGCTCCGACTCTTCCAGCCTGGATAATATGCTGGAACTGCTGGTTGCTGGCGGTATGCCGCTGTTTCGCGCTGTGCGCATGCTTGTGCCACCAGCCTGGCAGAACATGGAGCACATGGACGCGGACCTGAAGGCGTTTTACGAATACAACTCCATGCATATGGAGCCTTGGGATGGCCCTGCGGGTATCGTATTGACCGATGGTCGCTACGCTGTGTGTATGCTCGACCGCAATGGTTTGCGCCCGGCGCGCTGGGTTACGACCACTGATGGTTTCATTACCCTGGCTTCGGAAATTGGCACCTACGACTACAAGCCAGAAGATGTCATAGCCAAAGGCCGAGTCGGTCCCGGCCAGATTCTGGTTGTCGATACCGAAACCGGCGAAGTGATGCACACCGCCGATGTCGACGCTCAGCTGAAAACGCAACAGCCCTATAAAAAGTGGCTGAAGGAACACGCGACCCGGCTGGAGTCCACCCTGTCGTCGGAGCTGGTTCCAGATCTGGTTGGCAAAGAGCAGCTCAAGGCCTATCAGAAGTACTTTCAGGTCAGCTTTGAAGAACGTGAGCAGGTCTTGCGTCCTCTGGCTGAGTCCGGCAACGAAGCGGTTGGGTCTATGGGTGACGATACACCCATGGCAGTGCTTTCTCGCCAGCAGCGTCCGCTCTACGATTTCTTCCGCCAGAAGTTCGCGCAGGTAACCAACCCGCCAATTGATCCGCTGCGCGAAGCGATCGTGATGAGCCTGGAAACCTGTCTGGGCCGCGAAAAGAACGTTTTTGAAGAAACAGCTGATCACGCCGAACGCCTGATTCTGTCCAGCCCGGTTCTGTCGCCGGACAAGTTCCAGCGTCTGTTGGAGCTTAACAACCCGAATTTCTCGGTGGAGCGCATCAGCCTCACCTACGATCCGGCCACCACAGACTTGCGCAGTGCCATCAAGGCGCTGAACGACACAGCGGTAGCTGCTGTAAACAGCGGCAAGACCATCCTGCTGCTGACCGACCGCGATATAGAGCCAGGGCTTGTCAGCATTCACTCGCTGATGGCAACCGGCTCGGTGCATCACCACCTGATAAAGCAGGGCCTGCGCTGCGACGCCAATATTGTGGTGGAGTCCGGCAGCGCCCGCGATTCCCATCAGCTGGCGTGTCTGTTTGGTTACGGTGCAACTGCTGTCTACCCGTACATGGCCTACAGCGTGATTAATGACATGCTGCGTACCGGTGAGTTGGTGGGCGATACCAATCAGTGCCATACCGCTTACCGTAAAGGCATCAACAAAGGGCTGATGAAGATCCTGTCGAAGATGGGTATCTCGACCATTGCATCCTATCGGGGCGCCCAGTTGTTTGAAGTTATCGGCCTGGACGATGAAATTGTAGAGCAGTGTTTCCGTGGCACCGCCAGCCGTATCAAAGGTGCGGACTATGGTGAGCTGCAAAAGGATCAGGAAGCTCTGGCTACGCTGGCCTGGATTCCACGCAAGCCGATTAGCCCCGGTGGTCAGCTTAAGTTTGTCCACGGTCAAGAATTCCACAGCTTTAACCCGGATGTGGTGAAGGGCTTGCAGGACGCGGTGCAGACCGGCGATTACACTCGCTGGAAGGCCTACAGCCAACTGGTGAATGAGCGTCCGGTAGCGACGCTGCGCGATCTGTTGAAACTGAAGGACGCCAAGCCCATCCCGCTGGATGAGGTAGAACCCATCGAGAACATCCTGCCGCGCTTTGACTCGGCCGGTATGTCGCTGGGCGCGTTGAGCCCAGAAGCCCACGAGGCGCTCGCGACGGCCATGAACCGGCTTGGCGGTCGCTCCAACTCCGGTGAGGGCGGTGAAGACCCGGCCCGTTACGGCACAGAGCGCAATTCGAAGATCAAACAAGTGGCTTCTGGTCGCTTTGGTGTTACACCGCATTATCTGGTCAACGCGGAAGTGCTGCAGATCAAGGTTGCCCAGGGTGCCAAGCCCGGTGAGGGCGGCCAGCTGCCTGGCGGCAAGGTCAACGAACTGATCGCACGCCTGCGTTACTCTGTGCCTGGCGTGACACTGATTTCGCCGCCGCCGCACCACGATATCTATTCTATCGAGGATCTTGCGCAGCTGATCTTTGACCTCAAGCAGGTTAACCCGGCGGCGCTGGTGTCTGTGAAACTGGTATCTGAACCCGGCGTCGGAACGATTGCTGCCGGTGTGGCCAAAGCCTATGCGGATTTGATCACGATCTCCGGTTACGATGGCGGCACGGCTGCCAGTCCGATTACCTCAATTCGCTATGCGGGTTCTCCTTGGGAACTTGGTCTGGCTGAAGCCCAGCAGACGCTGCGCGGCAATGGTCTGCGTGGCATGGTACGCGTACAGACAGACGGCGGTTTGAAAACCGGTCTGGATGTGGTGAAAGCCGCAATACTCGGCGCCGAGAGTTTTGGTTTTGGTACTACTCCGATGGTAGCGCTGGGTTGTAAGTACCTGCGCATCTGTCACCTGAACAACTGTGCCACGGGTGTCGCAACGCAGGATGGTCGCCTGCGCGACGAGCACTTTATCGGTACCGTGGATATGGTGGTGAACTTCTTCAGGTTCATGGCTATGGAAACCCGGGAACTGATGGCTAGCCTTGGCATTCGGACGATGGATGAGCTGATCGGTCGCACCGACCTGCTGGAGCAGCATGCAGGGGCTACCGAGAAACACGGCAAACTCGACCTGTCGCCGATTTTGCACAAAGACGTCGACGCTGAAGGTCAGCCTGAATTCTGTCAGGTTGCTCTGAACGCCCCGTTCGACAAGGGTGAAAAGGCCGAGGCCATGGTTGCGGCCACACTGGATGCGATTGAGAACAAGCGCGGCGGTGAATTTGAATTTACCGTGACCAACTGCGATCGCTCTATCGGTGCCCGCCTGTCAGGCGAAATTGCCAAGCGTTACGGCAACGATGGCATGGTCGATGCGCCTATTACCCTTCGCCTGACGGGCACCAGCGGCCAGAGCTTCGGCGTGTGGAATGCTGGCGGCCTGCATATGTACCTTGAAGGTGATGCCAACGATTACGTAGGCAAAGGCATGGCTGGCGGCAAGCTGGTGGTTTATCCGCCCAAAGGCAGCCGGTTTGCGTCGCAGGATACCGCGATCATTGGTAATACCTGTCTCTACGGCGCCACCGGCGGCCGATTGTTTGCCAGTGGTCGCGCTGGTGAGCGCTTCGGTGTTCGAAACTCCGGGGCCCATGCGGTTGTCGAAGGCACCGGTGATCACTGCTGCGAGTATATGACTGGCGGCAACGTCACCGTGTTGGGCCCCACGGGCGTCAACTTCGGTGCTGGTATGACAGGCGGTTTTGCCTACGTGCTGGATCTTGAGCATCGCTTTGTGGATCGTTACAACAGCGAGCTGGTCGAGATCTGCCGTATTACATCCGAGTCGATGGAAGCCTATCGCTCACATCTGCGCGCCAATATTCAGGAATTTGTAGCCGAAACTGGCTCAGCCTGGGGCGCCGAAATTCTGGAGAACTTCTCCGATTACATTGCCAAATTCTGGATGGTCAAACCCAAGGCGGCGAGCCTGGGAGCCCTGCTGGCGAGTACACGCCAGCGTCCGGAATAGGTTGAGCGGGGAAGGATTGAGGTAATTTTATGACGGAACGTCAGAGTAATAATTTCCAGTTTATCGATGTCGGTCGCGCAGACCCGGACAAAAAAGCCATCGATGTGCGCAAGGCCGAGTTTGTCGAGATATACGAGCCCTATCGCGAGCAACAGGTCGCCTCGCAGGCAGATCGCTGCCTTGCCTGTGGTAACCCTTATTGTGAGTGGAAGTGCCCTGTGCACAACTACATTCCCAATTGGCTGAAGCTGGTCAGCGAGGGCAACCTGTTTGAGGCCGCTGAGCTGTCGCATCAGACCAACACCCTGCCAGAAGTCTGCGGGCGGGTTTGCCCGCAGGATCGTTTGTGCGAAGGGGCCTGTACCCTGAATGACGGTTTTGGTGCAGTGACCATCGGCTCTACCGAAAAATACATCGCCGACACCGCGCTGGCCATGGGTTGGCGACCAGACCTGTCAGAGCGTGTCTGGACTGACAAAAAAGTTGCCGTTATTGGTGCGGGGCCAGCTGGGTTAGGCTGTGCTGACGTACTGGTACGCGCGGGCGTTAAGCCGGTAGTTTTCGATAAATACCCGGAAATCGGTGGTCTGCTCACTTTCGGTATTCCCGAGTTCAAACTCGAAAAATCTGTCATGGCGCGCCGTCGCCAGGTATTTGAAGACATGGGTATCGAGTTCCGTCTCAATACTGAAGTGGGCAAAGATGTCATGCCGAAGGAACTGATGGATGAGTTCGATGCCGTCTTCCTTGGTATGGGTACCTACACCTACATGAAGGGCGGCTTTACCGGTGAAGACCTGCCCGGCGTATACGATGCCTTGCCATTTCTGGTTTCCAATGTGAATCGCAACCAGGGTTGGGAAACAGACGCTACCGATTTTATCGACGTGCGTGGCCAGCGGGTGGTTGTTCTTGGTGGTGGTGACACAGCCATGGATTGTAACCGTACCTCCATTCGCCAAGGCGCCGAGAGCGTTGTGTGTGCCTACCGCCGCGACGAAGAGAACATGCCGGGTTCGCGCCGCGAAGTGGTTAACGCAAAAGAAGAAGGCGTGCAGTTTCTCTATAATCGCCAGCCCGTTGCCATCGTCGGTGGTGACAAAGTAGAAGGCGTTAAGGTGGTTACCACGCGTCTGGGTGAGCCCGATGAGAATGGCCGTCGCCGCCCCGAGGAAATCCCCGGCAGCGAAGAAGTGATTCCCGCCGACGTGGTGCTGATCGCTTTTGGTTTCCGCCCCAGCCCGCCGAACTGGTTCGGTGAGTTTGGCATTAACCTGAATGACTGGCAGGGCGTAGTTGCTCCGGAAGAGCAGACATACAAGTTCCAGACCAGCAATGCCAAAGTATTCGCTGGCGGCGATATGGTGCGCGGATCAGATCTGGTGGTCACTGCGATCTGGGAAGGTCGACAGGCGGCTGAAGGTATTCTGGATTACCTGAAAGTCTGAGCTTCTCATCGGGCGTCAGGAGCCTGACGTCCGATGCTTCCCAGAAGTCACCCACACTGCAGGCGGAGCGCCAGTAATGACGAGCACCCTAAAAAACGATACTTTCCTTCGCGCTCTGCTGCGTGAACCCGTCGACTATACGCCGGTGTGGATGATGCGTCAGGCAGGGCGTTACTTGCCTGAATACCGCGCGACCCGAGCGGTAGCCGGTGACTTCATGTCGCTGTGTATGAATCCGGAGCTCGCCTGCGAGGTAACCCTGCAGCCATTGGAGCGTTACCCGCTGGATGCCGCTATTCTGTTTTCCGATATTCTGACCATACCCGATGCCATGGGGCAGGGGCTGTACTTTGAAACTGGCGAAGGCCCACGTTTCAAAAAAGTGGTTCGCACTCAGGCAGATGTGGATGCATTGCCGATACCTGATCCAGAGAAAGATCTCGGATATGTGATGGATGCCGTGCGCACCATTCGCCGCGAACTGAATGGCCGAGTGCCACTAATTGGCTTTTCGGGCAGTCCGTGGACGTTGGCCACCTATATGGTTGAAGGCGGCTCCTCCAAGGATTTTCGCACCACCAAGGCGTTGGCGTATGACCAGCCGGAACTGATGCACGGTCTGCTCGACAAGCTGGCTCAATCGGTAGTGTCCTACCTAAACGGTCAGATAAAGGCCGGGGCTCAGGCGGTACAGATTTTTGATACCTGGGGTGGCACCCTGAGTGCTGCGGCTTATCAGGAATTTTCCCTGCACTACATGCAGAAGATTGTCGATGGCCTGATTAAAGAGCATGAGGGTCGGCAAGTTCCCTGTATCTTGTTTACCAAAAATGGCGGCCTGTGGCTGGAAAGCATTGCCGCCAGCGGGTGTCAGGCGGTGGGTCTGGACTGGACGATCAATATCGGCGAGGCGCGCAAGCGTATCGGCGACAAGGTCGCGTTGCAGGGCAATATGGATCCGACCATGCTCTACGCCTCACCTAAGCGTATACGTCAGGAAGTGGCTACCATTCTGAAAAGCTTTGGTCACGGCACAGGTCATGTATTCAACCTGGGACACGGCATTACACCAGAAGTTGATCCGGCACACGCCGGAGCATTTATTGAGTGTGTCCGCGAACTGTCTGCTGAGTATCATCAGTAACAGCGGGGCGCTGTCAGCTGTCGTCATCAACGGCCTGGCGGGTATTTTGCCCAGATGGCGCTGACCGCGCTCTCAATAGCTTCCCCTACTTTTTCCGGTGAATCATCCGCGTCTACGACTGCAATACCACGCCAGCTAAGCTGCTTGCTATGGCCATCGAGAATATCCACGATGACTCGCAGTTTTCGTTCCGGGTGGCTGCTCCCCAGCGGAAAACCTACCGATACACCCAGACCAAAACCCCCGCGACCGCTGCCCAGGCCAACGGAGCCACGGGTGTTACGGCCTCGACCATGGCCCTCAATCTGCTCACTAAGATAGTAACGCAATAGAAAATCCGGCTTTTCGGTTCGCCCGGCTTCCTGATAGCGCTGTTGTTGCAGCAGGGTTTGTAGTTGGTTGCGCACGCGCTCAACATGAAAAGGGCTGACACTGCGGTCACCACCGCTGGTTTCACTTTGCCAGTGGTAGCGCTGATAGCTGTTGAAGGGGGCGGTGGGGTTGAAGTCAGTCTCAACCGGCACGGATGAACAGGCGGTCAGCCAAAGACACATACCCAGTAAAAATGTGTGTTTCATGCTCTTTCCCCTGTCGCCTATCTATTCAGACTGTGAACCTTTTGCCCAGTTCAACGCATACGGGGTGACGATGGCAAGTGACAATGTGATCGTTAACCATGCCTGTAGCCTGCATGAAGGCGTAGACCGTGGTGCTCCCAAGGAATTTAAACCCGCGTTTTTTCAGGTCGTTTGCGATTTTGTCCGAGAGACTGGTGGTGGCGGGAATGTCTTTCATGGCGCGGCGCGCGGGTTGCTGCGGTGAGCCATCGACAAAATCCCACAGGTAAAGTGCAAAGCGGCCGTACTCCGCCTGTACCTCGAGAAAGCGCTGGGCATTGTTGATGGTGGCTTCTATCTTGGCGCGGTTGCGCACTATCCCCGGGTCAAGCATCAGGCGCTCAACGCTGGCTTTCGTGAACCTGGCGACTGTCGCTATTTCAAACTGTTTAAACGCTTTGCGGTAGTTTTCCCGTTTGCGCAAGATGGTGATCCAAGACAAACCCGCCTGGGCTGATTCCAGCGCCAGGAATTCAAACAGCTTTTGCTCATTGCTGAGCGGCACGCCCCACTCCTCATCGTGATAGGTACAGTACAATTCGTCGTCGCCGCACCAGCTGCAGCGCTGAATTTTTGTGGCCATCGTGAACCCGTTTCATGTTGTTTCTTTTGGCTGTGATACCATGCGAATCCGCATTGATTGTTCAAGGATACATGGCATGAAGCGCACGCTGATAATGGTTTTTGTGGGTTTACTGATTGCAGCCTGCACCACCTCACCAACGGGCAGACGGCAACTTGTAATTTTTTCCGACGCCGAAATGTCGACGATGGGCGCCACCGCTTTTGATGAGATGAAGCAGCAAACACCGGTGCAGCGCGATGGCAAGGTCAATCAATATGTCACCTGTGTTGCCGATGCTATTACCAATACGCTGCCGGCAGAACATCGCGGTGGTTGGGAGGTGGTCGTATTTGACGAGAAAAGCGCCAACGCGTTTGCCTTGCCGGGCAAGAAAATCGGCGTGCATACCGGGCTATTGAAAGTCGCTAAGAATCAGGATCAGCTAGCCTCCGTTATTGGCCACGAAGTGGGTCACGTGATGGCACAACATAGCGCTGAGCGAATGTCGATGCAGTTCGTATCCCAGTCCAGCCAGCAGATCATTGGTGCATTAATAGGTGAAGGTGCGGGCCAGCAGACGGTGATGGCCGCGTTGGGTCTTGGCTCGCAGTACGGTGTGCTGATGCCCTATGGGCGCTTGCAGGAATCTGAGTCAGATAATATCGGGGTGCAATTAATGGCGCAGGCGGGCTTTAATCCGCAGGCCAGCATTGAATTGTGGCACAACATGGCGGCGGCCTCTCAAGGACAGCCGCCCGAGTTTCTGTCGACTCACCCCTCCCATGAAACACGCATTTCTGACTTGCAGGCGTTAATGCCAGAAATGCAGCAGATCTATAAGCAGGCGCGCTCGGCTGGTTACAGGCCTAACTGCACGCCCTGAAAGTTCGCATCGTGAGCGGTGCCTAGAGCGCCGCTCAATCATCCCCGCAACACACCCGGTGATTCATCTCGAGCGCAGGCTGGTCACAGTCCGGTTTGCCGACCACCTTGGCGGGCACGCCGGCTACCGTGGTGTGCGGTTCGACGTCTTTCAATACAACGCTGCCGGCAGCTATCTGGGCACCCTCGCCCACACGGATATTGCCGAGGATCTTGGCACCGGCGCCGATCAGTACGCCGTCTGAAATTTTCGGGTGGCGGTCGCCGTGTTCCTTGCCCGTGCCTCCGAGAGTCACGGATTGCATGATGGACACGTTGTTGCCTACCACGGCGGTTTCACCTATTACCACGCCGGTAGCGTGGTCGAGCATGATGCCGCGGCCGATTTTGGCAGCCGGGTGAATATCTACCCCGAATTCACAGGAAATTCGGTTCTGAAAAAACAGTGCTAGCGATTCGCGGCCCTGTTTCCACAGCCAGTGGGCTATCCGGTACGACTGCAGGGCGTGAAAACCTTTGAAGTAGAGAAAGGGGATAGACAGGCTGTCACAGGCAGAATCGCGCTGTTTGACCGAGGCAATATCAGCGCGCATGGCCTAGCCAATGGTCGGGTCGGCCGCCATGGCATTTTCAATAACCTCACGCACCAGCAGGGCTGATGCGGTTGGCGAATCCAGTTTGTTGGCCAGGTGAAAACTCAAGGCTGTTTCCAGTGAGTCATGATTTAAAATCGTGGCGTGCAGGAAGCTGGCCAACACGGGCTCGTGCTTTACCTCTTCCGCAGTTTCGTTGCGGATGGAATGCCAGATGCTGTCAGTGGTGCTCGCGGCTCTGAACGGTTCGGCGCTCATGATCCCTTCCTCGATGTGTACTGTTGCATTATAGCGGGGATAGTGGGGGCGATGACAATCGCACAGCCACTTGCCACAGAGTTTGACCGGCACCAGCATACTTCCGTTCAAAAGCAGTAATTGGCTGATTAATCTCCAGTTTTCTCGCATGGGCAGGAATTTCGGCAATTTTTAACGCCGCGCAGAACTCTTCTGCGTAGATACGCCAGTTGGTGCGCAGCTCCAGCTTGCCGCCAAGCGCTAGTAAGGTGGGGAAGAGAGGAGATGTGTGAATCCGACGTTTCAGGTGTTCGGATTTAGGCCAGGGATTGGGGTAAAGCAGGGTATGCTGCCGTGGCTGCCAGCCTGCGTCGTGCGCCAGACGCCAGATGTCGTCGGTATCGGCGCGCACCAGCAGACAGTTTTCTGGCAGGCGTTTTTGTTTGCTCAGCCGAGCAGACGATTTATCAATACCAATCACCGCGCAATCGGGGTGTTGCTGCGCCAGCCAGACGGAGCTTTCCCCGGTGCCGCAATAGGAATCTAACAGCAGCGGTTTGCGTTGCTGCTCAAGCCAGCAGCCTGCGTGCTCAAAGGCGGTTACATTGTGCTCAGCGTACGGCTTTAAAAACCTACTGCGCAGGTGTTTGCGCACTTCTTCTTCTAATTTGTCGTGTATACCAGACTGATTACTGGTAACTGCACGTACCGAGTTGCCCTTTGCGGTCTGGCTTGTCAAACTTTCGGCCTCCCGCACTGATTATTTACATAAAGAGAAAAGGCATGCGTCAGGACCGACGCCCATACTGGGTGAAAAAGAACTATCTGCGCTTTCGGCGCTGGTATACCAATCACTTTCTAAAGCCTGCTTGCGATTACCTGGGGGATTATCACACGTGTATGAAGCCTTGGTACATTTCAATTTCCGGGCCGAATATATCCATTGGTAAATGCGCAACGATCATTGGCGAGCCTGATAATCGGGTGAAAATAGGCGTGTGGGGCCGAGAGCCAGATGCGGGACGCATTGAAATAGGTGACTACGTGATGATCAGTCCTGGTACGCGAATTTCAGCCAGCGATGAGATCAAAATCGGGCACAGCGTAATGATGGCCAATGGTGTTTATATCACCGACTGCGACTGGCACGGTGTATACGACCGTACCAAACGCGATGATCGCGTGGCACCCGTGCACATTGCTGACAACGTCTGGCTGGGTGATCACGCCACTGTGCTCAAAGGGGTGACGATCGGCGAAAATTCGGTGGTGGCAGCTGGCGCAGTGGTGAGCCGTGACGTGCCAGCCAATGTGATTGTCGCCGGCAATCCGGCGCAGGTGGTAAAACAGCTGGATACCGAACGTGAGATGATTACCCGGGCGGACTATTTTAAAGACCCGGCGGCACTGGAGCGTTTTTTCGACGATGTAGACCGGATGGTGCTCACCGGGAACGGGTTCCTGAACTGGCTGCGTGCGCTGGTGCGGCCTACCACTCGCGACTGAATTGCAGCAGAAAAGCGCTGTGATCCAGCAGTTATACACCTGTTATGGTGTCCTGTTCCCGGATAGGGTGGGCCCGTGCAATCATACGCTATGGCCCTTACCTCATGTCTGAATCGGACCCGCTTGAACAACGTGTTAGTGATCTGCTGCAGCGGCTGACGCTGGCAGAGAAAGTTTCGTTGTGTGCCGGCAAAAGCCTGTTCAAAACCCAAGGCGTACCCCGACTGAGTATTGCCCCCATGAAGATGACGGACGGTCCTCGTGGCATCGCCTTTCACTCAGCGCTGCACCGCTGTACGGCTTTTCCCTCCGGGATTGCACAGGCGGCAAGCTGGAACGAAAGCCTGCTGCAAGTCTATGGCGAGGCAGTTGGAGATGAGGCCAGCTCCGTCGGCGCGCGGGTGCTACTGGGGCCGGCGATCAATATCACCCGGACGCCGCTTAACGGCCGTACTTTTGAATATCTCAGTGAAGACCCATATCTCAATGCCCGCCTTGCGGTGCCCATTATCCGGGGCATACAGCAGCGTGGTGTTGCGGCCTGCGTCAAGCATTTGGCGGTCAACAATCAGGAGACTAACCGTGTCCGACTGGACGCGAAGGTTTCGGAGCAGGCGCTGGAAGAAAGCTACTTGCCCGCCTTCAAAGCAGCGGTCGAAACCGGCGGTGCCTGGTCAGTAATGGCTGCCTATAACGCGCTTAACGGTTTTCCCTGTTGTGAAAGCGAGTACCTGCTGCAACACAAGCTCCGGAACGAATGGGGGTTTCGTGGCTTTGTGGTGAGTGACTGGTTTGCCGCTCGCCGCACCAGCAGCGCCCAGGCCTGTCTACGCGCCGGGCTGAATCTGGAAATGCCCGGTAAGGGAAGCCGCTTGAAGGCGCGCAATCTGCGCAATGCCGTGGCTGCAGGTCAGTTGACCGAGGCGGAACTCGACGGTCGCGTAGCCGATCTGTTGCGGGTGATGGCGCTGACCGGGCATCTCGACAATACGCCGTCAGCGGGGCGTCGCAACACCCCGGCTCATCAGCAACTGGCGCGGACAATGGCCGAGGAAAGCTTTACGCTGCTTAAAAACCGGGATGCAGTATTGCCCCTGGCACCGCGGTGCGGCCTGAGAATTGCCCTGCTGGGCCCTAAACTGGCCTCGCGCAACTGCTTTCCCCTGTGGGGCGGCAGCGCCGGGGTATGGCCTCCTTACGAAGTTACTCCGCTGGCCGGAATGCGCCGGGAAAATAAGGGCCGCTACACGTTTGTGCGTTCAGCCGAAGAAGCCGATGTCGCTGTCGTGTTTGCGGGCCTGAGTCACAGGCCCGGGCTGGATTCGGAGGGGGTAGATCGCAAGGCACTGGCCCTGCCCGGCGCACAGGATGCCCTGATCCGCAAGACCGCAGCCGTCAATCCCAACACTGTGGTGGTGCTGCTTTGCGGCGCCCCGGTAGCCATGCCGTGGCTAAACGAGGTGGCGGCCGTGATGATGGCCTGGTATCCGGGAATGGAAGGAGGCAGCGCCATTGCCCGGGTGCTTTTTGGTGATGCTGAACCCGGCGGCCGACTGCCTGTCACCTTTCCGGCGCGTCTGGCCGACAGCCCCGCGCACCGATCGCTGCGCACGTTTCCAGGAGAAAACAATGTGGTTCACTACGACGAAGCGTGTTTTGTCGGCTACCGCTACGCTGACTATGCCGGTATTGCACCGCTGTTTCCGTTTGGTCACGGCCTGACTTATACCCGCTTTGCATTCAGTGATCTCCTCTGTGAACTGGGCGCTGACGATGAGGTGTTGCGGATAAGCTGTCAGCTGACCAATACGGGGCAGCGTGCGGGCTCGGAAGTGGCGCAGCTCTATATCGGTAGCCCGGTGGAATCCTGCCCGCCCCAGGCGCTCAAGGGTTTCGTCAAAGTGCGGTTGGCGCCGGGAGAGCGGCGACGGCTCGATTTTGAGGTGCCGTTGGATCAGCTTGCGCACTACGATGAGATCAGCGTGAGCTGGGTGCGAACAGCGGGCGACTACCGTGTGCATGTGGGCCGATCTTCGGGGGATGTCCAGCTGTCAGCAGCGATCAGTCTGGACGATTGGTAAACGACTGGCGAAACTCGCGCGGTGTACAGCCAATGCTCTTCTTGAAGTTTTTGGCAAACAGGTTGGAATCTTCAAATCCCACGGCATAGGCGATCTGGCTAATGTTGGCGTCTGAGTAGATGAGGCGTCGTCGGGCTTCCTGCAGCCGCATACTGGTAATCCAGGCTTTGACGCTGATGCCCATATAATCTTTGAACAAGTGAGCCAGACGAGAGGCCGACAGATTGCAAGCTTCTGCTACATCTTCAATGCGAAAGGCTGTGGCGAGATTTTCTTCCATAAAACGACAGGCCAGATCAATCCGGCTATCGCGGTGTCGTGGCTGGTTCTGGCAGATGCCCGCAGCGCGAATCAGTATTTCCTCCAGTGCCGTATGCTGCAGATCCTTGAGGAAGGGGGGAGCATCATCTTTAAGTGCAAGCAGGCGTTCAAACGCGCTCAGGATCTGCTGGCGCTGATGGGCCTGCGTAAGTCGCAGCTGCTGCAATCCCGGCGTGCCATCGTCCCATTCAAGCCAGCCCTGCCAGTGACTGCGGGGTTGGAACAGAACCCAGTAGTGATCCCAGAGCTCGGCGGCCGGATGGCGGCCGTAGCGGTAGCTGGCGTTGGGTCGAAACAGCATCAGATCTCCGGGTATTGCCTCCCACTCGCGGTCTTCACTGATGAATAGAGCCCGCCCTTCCAGAGTCAGGTGCAAGGTCCAGCAAGGCATATTCCCGCTATAGGCGCTCTCACTGTCGCTGAAATTGCCGCGTAAGGTGCGGGTGCGACTGGTGACCAGACCGTTATCGAAGATGCCGTTGGACTCAAACGGAAAATCCGGATTCTTGAAGTAATCGTCGAGAAAGGCTTGGGCTTCGGCGTCACCGAATTCGTCTTCCATTACCGGCTGCCAGCGCGATAACAGATACTGCCGCTGGCGAGTAAAAGCGGCTCCGGCGCGAATGCTCATGCTGAGCTGCAATAGCTCCTCGGCATTGAAATGCCCACCCACCACATCGCGTACCGCTGCAACTTCGGTTTCATCAGGAGGGTGCGCATTGCCGTCGGCTGCCAGCAGCCGGTAGCACATGGCGGCGAAGATAGTCAGTGAAGAGCTGGGCATGGCACTGCGAGCATAAGCAATCCGGCGACCTGCGTAGCAGGAAATGACTGCAATATAGCAGAAGGGTCTGTTCCTGTTCAGTGGATACTGGCGCAGAATCGAGGGATTCCATAAGAACATGCAGGTTACCACCATGAAAATCCACCTATTGCCCAGCGCAATCGCTGCGGTCTCGCTGGCGCTGACGCCATCGGCACTGGCGCAGCTTGAAGAAGTGATTGTTACTGCCCAGAAGCGGGAGCAAAGCCTGCAGGACGTTCCCATGGCAGTGACCGCTGTGGGTCGCGCCTTCATAGAAAACAATGAAATCAACACGATCGAAGACCTTACCAAGGTTGTTCCGTCAGTACGCATGACTCCCGACGGTTCGCCCAGCGGCGGTTCAATACGTGTACGCGGTGTGGGTACAAACGTATTCAGCTCGGCAGTAGAGCCCAATGTTTTGGTAATGCTTGACGGTGTGCCGCTGGCGCGCAACAGTCTGGCGAATTTTGATTTTGCGGATATCGAGCGCATTGAGGTGCTTCGCGGACCGCAGGGAACCCTTTTCGGCAAGAATGCCTCTGCCGGTCTGATTCACGTCATCACCCGTGATCCGGCGCCGGAGTTTGAAGCTCGGTTGAAAGTAAATACCGAAAAAAATGCAGACTGGCCCGGCAGCCTTTACAAGGTGCAAACAACGGTCAGTGGTCCGTTGACCGATACCATTGGTCTGCGATTGACCGGGTTTTATAAGCAAAGCGAAGGTGTTTATGAAGACATCAACTTCGATAGCAATCTCCCGGACGTCAAGCGCTATGGTCTGCGCAGCAAGTTGCGCTGGGATCCTTCTGCCGAATTGATGGTGCGTTTCGATCTGGAGCTCGAACGCACCGATGGCGAAACGCCACCGGTGGTATTTCGCAGTGCCCACCCAGAGCTGGCGCAACGACTGCAGCCAATCGAACCCAGTAAGGAAAACCGGCGCGGCAAGACCTTTGGAACCAACCGCTATGACACCGAAAGCCTGGCGTCGACCCTGGCGCTGGACTGGGAGCTTGGTGCGGTATCTCTGTCGTCAATTACCGCGTTCCGTTCCGCCGACACCAGCGACAATATCAGTACTGACGGGCTCAATGGTCAGCGTGTCGACCTGACCAGCAACGGCGCTGAGCAGTCTATCGACACTTTTACTCAAGAGTTTCGCGTTACATCCGCTGACAGCGAGGTGCTTGAGTACACCGCTGGTGTGCTCTGGTTCGACAACCGGATCGAACGCGATTTTTCCCGCACGGTAGACGATCTGCCCGCGGCATTTTTTGCGACGGTACTGGCGCCGGGCGTGCCGCTGCCAGCTGTGCCGGCGGCCATGCTCGGAGGCTCGGATGCGTTCAATCAGAGAGAGGACAGCTTCCAGATTGTTGAAACAAGAAATCTCGGTGTTTTCGCAGAGGCGACCTGGCATCTGAATGAGCGCTGGCATCTGACGGCTGGAGCCCGTTACATACGCGACGAAGTAATTGTCGATACGCTGGAGCGTTTCTCGCGTGTGGCACACACGGCAACAGACACCGAGTTGATGTCGAGCCGGTTTGGGCCGGGAGGCACCACGGTGAAGGATACCGCTGCGACGGGTCGTCTGTCCCTGCAATACGACTGGGGCGAGCACAGCACGGTTTATGGCACTGTGGCGACGGGTTATCGAGGGTCGGCAATTGATCTTGATGCGTCGGACAGTCAGTCGGCGCTTGATAACCCGGTGGACCCGGAGACCGCACTGACCTACGAGCTGGGTCTGAAAAGCCGTCTTCTGGACAACCGGCTGGAACTGAATGTGGCTGCCTTTCATACAACATTTGAAGATTTTCAGGCGCAGATCACAGACCTAGACAGCCCGGGTTCGCTGGCGTCCTTCCGGCTTGATAACGCTGGTGAGTTGGAAACCAAAGGGGTGGAAATTGAATTTACGGCCCGGCCGGTTAATCCGGTGACACTGGTTGGCTCCGTGCTCTACAACAAGGCGGTCTACAGAGAATTTGTTACTCAGTGTTTTCAGGGGCAACGCGGAGATGAAGGCGGCGCGATTGACCGCGACGGTGACGGTACCTGCGATGCGCAGGATGTTGCGGGCAAACCACTGGCGAACGCGCCGCAGTGGAGTGCATCGCTGACGTCACGGTATGACCACGTTTATGGCGAGTTGGGACAAACGCTGTATGCGCAGCTCACCGGTCGCTGGCAGGATGAGGTTCAGTTCTCCAATGATCAGCATCCGCTGACCATCCACGACGCCTACAGCATTTGGGATTTACGCGTTGGATGGTTGAGCAGTGCAAGCAGGTTTCAGATTGCCGCCTACGTAAAAAACCTGTTCGATGAAATGTACGTTGCTTCGATTGTACCGCTGAGTCTGGTTAACGACCGACGCGATCTGGTGCATAACGTTTCGTCAGATGCGAATCGAAGCTACGGCGTAGCGGTGGAATATCAATGGTAACGAGCAAAGGAGTCAGCATGAAAAAGTGGATAGCCCTGTGTATTGCGGGCTGCCTGGGTGTCGTTTCCTGCAGCTCGAATCCGGAACAACAAAGCGCTGTGCTTACCCAAACTGTGCTTGTGAACAGTTGGCAGCAGAGCAATAGCGATACGCATTTCAATCAGCCCTATATCGATGTCGATGAATGGCGTAGTGAGCCGGTGCGTCATCGCTACATACACGGCGGTTTCACGGGGACAGATACACGCTTTTCCCTGTACTTCCCGCCGGCAGCTCAATATGAAGGGCGCTTTTTTCAATACATCACGCCGGTGCCTGACAGTGAAACTCTGTCGCAGGGCAGCAGTGGTGCCGACGACAAGATCGGCTTCTCGATTGCCAGTGGTGCGTATTTTATAGAAACCAATGGCGGCGGTCGCAACGCAACGGCCATGCCGGGCAGCGGAATTGATCCAACCATAGGCGCCTATCGTGCCAACGCGGCCGTGGCGCAGTTTTCCCGCGTGATTGCACAGGCGCTGTATCAATCTGGCCGCCCCTACGGCTATGCCTTTGGCGGCAGCGGCGGCGGCTATCGCACCATAGGTGGCATGGAGAATACCCATGGTGTATGGGACGGCGCGGTGCCTTTCGTTATCGGCTCGCCTATGGCCATTCCCAATGTGTTTACTGTGCGGATGTACGCCATGCGAGTGCTGGGTGACACACTGGCGCAGATTGCCGACGCGGTGGATGTCGGTGGCGGTGATCCCTACGCCGGGTTAAGTGATGAGCAGCGCCGCGCATTTGACGAAGTTACAAACATGGGATTTCCGCTGCAGGCTTGGCCTGTCTACCCGTCTCTGGGTTTGCACGGGTTTGCCGTGCTTTATCCCGGGATTCTTGCAGCGGACCCCGGTTACTTTCAGGATTTCTGGACTAAGCCCGGCTATGAGGGATACAGAGCTCCTGCTTCGCTTTTGAACGCGCGGGTGCAGCATAAAACGTCGGTGAAAGCGCTATTGTCAGTCAAAGAGGTTCAGGATTTGCTGGCAGAACATCAGCCCGGAACGGCGAAAAACCTGGCCGACACTGCCTGGAAATCCTTGCAGGACAACCGTGCAGTGGCACTGCAGTTGGCCGCTGTACCGGCAAAGTCTTCTCTCGGTCTGGATATGCAAGTTCTCAGTGGACCGGCCAGCGGCCAATACGTGCCGGCGATTCAGCTCAAGGGCGATATTGTGGTGTTGGGCTTCGGTCGCGAGAAGCTGGTAGAGCAGATGCAGGCCGGTGATGAAATCCTGTTGGATAACGGCAATTTCCTCGCGGCCCAAACTTACCATCGGCATCAGGTTCCCGGTGACGAATACCCGGCATGGGACCAGTTTCGCGATACGGATGGCAAGCCGCGTTATCCCCAGCGGCCGATGATACTGGGTCCTCATTTTACGATGGCGGCGGCTGGCACCGTGCCTCAGGGCAAGTTCGGCGGCAAGATGATTCTGGTTGAAAATCTGTTTGATACAGAGGCCTATCCTTGGCAGGGCGATTGGTACCGGCAGCGGGTGGTGGAACATCTCGGCGAGAATACGGATCAGCAGTTTCGTCTGTGGTTTACTGACCGCGCCAATCACAACGACCATTCCAAACAAGCGTATCCAAGGCATACGGTTAGCTACATCGGTGTGCTGCAGCAGGCGCTGCGTGATGTGAGCGCCTGGGTGGAGCAGGGCATTGCGCCGGCTCGTACAACTCGCTATAGCATCCGCAATGGGCAGGTAATCGTTCCGGATAATGCCGACCAACGACACGGTATTCAGCCGACCATTGGCTTGAATGCCAACGGCGGCGAGCGGGCGGTGATCAGTGCCGGCGATGATGTTGCCCTGATCGCAACCGTTGATGTGCCAAGCGGGGCTGGCACACTGGTAAGTGCGGCGTGGGATCTGGATGGCAGTGGTCAGTTTGCGATACCCGCAGAGATTGCCAACCCAGATGATGGCCCCACGGTAGTATCGCTGATTCATCGCTACACCGAACCGGGTACGCACTTTGCGGTACTGCGAGTGGCCTCACAGCGCGAGGGAGATTCAGAAACGCCCTTTGCGCGTATCTATAATCTGGCGCGGGTGCGGATTGTGGTTCGATAAGGATTGTCATCGCGGCCAAAATGAGTCTTTCTTAGTTACTACCGAATCTGTTTTCTTGAGAACCGCTATACGCTCCGGGGCCGCGATTGCGGGCGAGTCCTGAGCGACTGATATCAGGATGCTTATAGTGGCCAAAGTATGAATTTTTGCTTCCTGGCTAAACTGCGCCTTTTTTTATTTCAGCGAAGGCCAAAAAATATTTGTTGACTGAAATACAACTACCGGAAGATACTCACGCGGACCGTGGCGTAGAAAATGGCAGTGTGTCTTCGTCGCGTCAAATAATGGTCATGTTAAGTGTAAAGTTGGCGGCCGATATTGGGTTTGCCGGTGATGTCCTCACTAAGGAAGGAGGGGAGCATGCTAGGGGTCGTCCAACAAAAAGTTCGGTTTTCTATAACTTCTCACAAAGTAAAAACAATATACCGTCCTGCCATTATTTTATCTTTTATCCTTATATCGTCATTATGTGACGCCTCTTACTTTTTAACCGAAACCCAAAAAAATTCCGCTAGACGATGCTCTTACAAAAAAAATTACGTCGAGATCCTGCTAGAGAATCGTACAGCGTTGGAGGTTTATTTGCGGTTGTTTGGCTGCACCGGCATCAAATTGTTGGGTGGAAATTGTGTCACATATAAGTATGGTTGACCCCGAATTGCTGTCCCTAGAGCTAATAGCATGAAAAGCCGATCTTGCGCGCCTGATCGATGTCGTAGGTTTCGTGGCAGTCCAGTTGCCGACCGGATCATAGTCATTATTATGCTGTTTGCGTTAGTAGGGTGCACCTCGCTTAAGCCGGTTATCCCAGTATCGTATCGCTCAATTCAACAGAATATCGGCGTCGGTGACGAACTGGTTAT
>NZ_JBFJTH010000032.1:0-29467 GCF_041625495.1 Litorivivens sp.
AACCCGTTTCCGCTGGTGTATATCTCATTCCCATCGGCCAAGGATCCCCAGTGGTCTGAGCGTTATCCGGATAAGTCTACGGTAGAGATTGTTACGGTAACCAATCCGGAATGGTTCGCCCGCTGGCAGGACACTACGTGGCAGCAGCGGGGTGATGACTACGAGGCGAAAAAAGCGGACCTGTCCAGAAAACTGCTGGCTATCCTGTTTCAGCGTATGCCTCAGCTGGAGTCGGCGCTCGCTTTTCACGAGCTATCCACGCCACTTTCGACTCGCTTCTATCAGCGTAACGTGCAGGGTGAAATTTACGGTCTGGACCACTTTCCGGAGCGGTTTGATCACCCCGGACTGCACCCAAAAACCCCGCTCAAAAATCTCTATCTTACCGGCGCTGATGTGGTTACCGCCGGTGTGGGTGGGGCGGTGATGGGAGGGCTGATGACGACCAGCGTTATGCTGGGGCCACGCAAGGCAAAGGATATGATGAAACTGCTGAAAGAGTGGGCGCCCGGCTAGATATAGTCGAGCGGCAGTGCCTGACGGTCTACGATCTTGCGCATGACGAAGCTGGAGTGCACTCCGGTCACGCCGGGTATGCGTGTGATGCGATCGAGCAGCAGCGACTGGTAGGCATCCATATCCGGCACAATCACCTGCAGTAAATAATCGGCATCCTGACCTGTTATCAGATAGCAGGCTTGAACTTCCGGGTAGCTGGCCACCGTCTGTTCGAAGGTTTCGAAGCGGTCTGGTGTATGGCGATCCATCCCGATCTGCACCAGCGCGGTCAGCGACAGGCCGAGCTTGCGCGCGTCAAGTCTCGTCACCTTGTTCATGATAATCCCGGCTTCCTCCAGCAGTTTGACCCGCCGCAAACAGGGTGAGGCAGACAATCCGACCCTGTCCGCGAGCTCGGTGTTGCTGAGATCACCATTTTCCTGCAACTGGGCCAGGATATTACGGTCGATTCTGTCGAGTTTGACCAGTCTTTCACTCATGTGTGAATTTATATTCCATAGAAAGTGTAGATATTGGAATATTTATCTCATAAATTGCAGTTTGAGCGCAACTTAGCAATAAAATTGCGCGGTAAAAGGCGTAAAGTGGGCGTCATCTGAATTGGCAGACACATTGGCGCAAACATCGCGGGTGTGGGAGCAATGGCCACAAGCCTGAGTTTCACTGTTGCAGATAGACGAGCAGGGCTCGCTCCCACAAAGAGAGAGCCCTGCTGGCAAAAAAAAACCTGTAAGCCAGCAAAGACCAGATATCCGGAGTCAGCCATGTCTTTTGACCATCGCAAATACCGCCGCTTTGAGGTGCCGAATAAGCCCGATCGGCAGTGGCCAAATAACCGTATCGATCACGCGCCGCGCTGGTGTGCGGTGGATCTGCGCGATGGCAACCAGGCGCTGGTAAAACCGATGAGCCCTGCGCAGAAACAGCGGATGTTCGATCTGCTAATAAAAGTAGGCGCTAAGGAAATTGAAATTGGATTCCCCTCCGCCAGTCAGCCGGATTTTGATTTCTGCCGCAAGCTGATTGACGAAAACCGGATTCCAGACGATGTGACCATTCAGGTGCTTACTCAGGCCCGCCCTGAATTGATCAGCCGCAGCTTTGAGGCCCTGAAGGGCGCGCGTCGCGCCATTGTTCACGTATACAACTCAACATCTGTTGTGCAGCGCGAGCAGGTATTTGGTCTGGATAAAGAGGGCATCAGGCAGATTGCAATTAACGGCGCCCAGCTGGTCAAAGAGGAAGCGGCAAAATACCCGGAGACTGACTGGGTTTTCCAGTATTCGCCTGAAAGCTTTACCGGCACCGAGACTGAATACGCCATAGAGGTCATCGATGCGGTTAATGCAGTATGGCAGCCGGAGCAGGGGCAGGAAGTGATCATCAACCTGCCGGCCACGGTAGAGATGTCGAGCCCGAATGTGTTTGCGGATCAGGTGGAGCGAGTTTGCGAGGGCGTAAAGCATCGTGAACATATCACCATTTGTCTGCACACCCACAATGATCGCGGATGCGCGGTGGCAGCGGCAGAACTGGGCGTGATGGCAGGCGCTGATCGCATAGAAGGCACGCTGATGGGCAATGGCGAGCGCACTGGCAATATGGATCTGATTACGATGGCGATGAACCTCTATTCGCAGGGTGTCGATCCCAAGCTGAACTTTGAAAATATGGCCGAGATTCGCGAGGTGGTGGAAAGCTGTACTGATATTGCCACCCATCCGCGACATCCCTATGTTGGTGAGCTGGTATTTACCGCGTTTTCTGGCAGCCATCAGGATGCGATTCGCAAGTGTCTGGTGAAACGCAAGGACGGTGATGTTTGGAACGTTGCCTATCTTCCTATCGACCCCCATGATCTTGGTCGTCGCTATGAAGAGGTGGTGCGAATCAATAGCCAGTCCGGCAAGGGTGGTGTTGCTCATGTATTGGAGCGCGACTACAACATTGATCTGCCGCGCTGGTTGCAGCAGGAGTTTTCTCGGCTGGTGCAAAAGGAAGCGGAAGACCAGGGTGGCGAAATTGATTCGCTCACCATACGACGTCTGTTCGAGGAGTATTACCTGGCTGTGCCGGATGGCTGGCAGTTACAGCGCTATGATTTGCACCGTGGAGACAGTGGCATTTCTGCCACCGCTACTCTCAGCAGTGGGCGTGAATATCGGGGTGTGAGCAAAGGTGTGCTTGAAGCCATTGTACAGGCGGTGACTGCCGAGCTGGGTCAATCGATTGATATCGACGAATACAATGAGTTTGCCGTTGAAGGTGGAACCAACGCTAATGCGCTGGCCTGTATTCGTGCGGTGATTGATGGCCAGAACTATTCAGCGGCATCCTTGGGTGAAGATACCACGTCGGCCATGTTGCAGGCGCTGTTTTCAATCGCTGGACGCTACTCGGATGTGATCACTGACAACCGCAAGCTGGCGTGAAATACAATGTATGTGGCGCGAGTCAACTGACATTGCGCCACGGGACTAGAGTTGTGTGTCGAGCGGTAGTTCAGTGGTGTTTTTGATTTCCGTTACGGCGATATGAGAGTGGGTTTCGCCCACCATCGGCAGAGACAGCAGGCGTTCACGCACAAAAGTCTCGTAGTGGCGAATGTCTTTGGCCACAACTTTTAGCATATAATCCCACACGCCGGTCATGGTGTAGCATTCAATTACTTCGGGCAGCGTGCGAACGGCGTCTTCAAAATCTTCCAGATATTGGCGGCCCACCGTAGTCAGGTTTACCGTGGTAAACACCACCAGCTCCATGCCAAGTTTTTCACGGTCCAGCAAGGCGACTTTTTTTCGAATCAGTCCGTCCTGTTCGATACGATTAATGCGGCGCCAACACGGCGATTGCGACATATTCAGTGTTTCAGCAATTTCAGTCGAGGTTTTGCTGGCATCTTTCTGCAGAATGTTCAGGATCGTAATGTCCTGCTTACTGAGTTCTGTAGCCATTGTCAGCCCTGTTTATTAAATAATAATTCCACTATATCGAGAATTTGGGTCTACACAAAACGGGATGTGACAAAAATGCATTTTGAACTCAGCGAAGAACAAAGCATGATTCGCGACACCGCCGCTCAGTTTGCCGAAAGCGAACTGGCACCGCTGGCGGCGAAATTTGATAAGGGTGAAGAAAAAGAAGCCTTTATGACCAACCTGAGTAAGCTCGCTGAACTGGGGTTTATGGGGTTGAATATAAAAGCTGAATACGGCGGCACCGAGGCAGGGGTGGTAGCTTTCAGCCTGGCCATTACGGAGCTTGCCAAAGCCTGTGCGTCCACAGCGGTGACCACGTCGGTTACCAATATGGTGGCGGAAGTGATTCAGGCCATGGGCACCGAAGCGCAACGTCAGAAGTATCTTCCCAAGATTACCTCAGGCGAATACGCTGCCGGTGGTTTTTGCCTGACCGAGCCGGGTGCTGGTTCTGACCCGGCCAGCATGCGCACTACCGCGGTGAAGGATGGCGACAGTTATATTTTGAACGGCTCCAAAGCCTATATCACCAGTGGCGAATACGCAGGTGTTTTTGTGGTGTGGGCAGTGACCGATAAAACCGCCAAACGCGGCAAAGGAATATCCGTGTTTCTGGTAGAAAACGGTATCCCCGGGTTGGTGGTGGGCCCGGCTGAGGAAAAAATGGGGCAGAAGGCCTCTGCTACTAATGCGGTCTATTTTGAAGATTGCCGTATTCCCGCCGACGCCTTGATGGGCGAAGAAAACCGCGGTCTGCAAGTGGCGCTGGGCGAGCTCGCCGGTGGACGTATCGGCATAGGTTCGCTAGCGCTGGGGATTGGTCAAGCGGCGCTGGACTATGGTCGCGACTACATCAAGGAGCGCGAGCAGTTCGGTCAGCCCTTGTCGAACTTTCAGGGACTGCAGTGGATGCTTGCTGACGGTTACACGGAGATGGAAGCCGCGCGCTTGTTGCTGATGCAAGCTGCTTGCCTCAAAGAAGAAGGTAAACCCTTTGCCACGCAGGCATCGATGGCGAAATTATTTGCCACCGAAGCGGCCAATAAAGCCTGTTATACCGGCCTGCAGTTGCTCGGCGGTAATGGCTACAACCGCGAATATCCGCTGGAGCGGATGGCGCGTGATGTGCGTATTACGTCTATCTACGAGGGCACCAGCGAGATTCAACGGCTGGTTATTTCGCGAGATATTTTGGGGTAACGCAGCTCAGCTGTTGCTAACGACCTGCGGACGATGGCTTGTCGGCAGGTCGCTCGTCTCCCTTCAGTTCTTCTCTGTTATCGCCAGCCGCCCGGATTTTTCTGCATGGCTTCGACTTTGCTCTCGTACACCTGCTGAAAGCGCTTGAACTCCTCGGGATAGCGTGCGCTGGCATCGTAGGATTCGTTCGGATCGTTGGTTAGGTCAAACAGCCACGGCCCCTGGGGTATTCCAAACCCGAAGTTTGTACCGGCCTGGCTGTGAATGAGCGGTCGGCGCGGCATGTATTTGAAACGCTCGTTGCGCACGCCCAGCACTTTGCCGCTGAGATAATACAGGTGCTCATGAGGGGTTGTTTCTTCACCGCGCAGATAGCCCAAAAGGCTGCGGCCGTCCAGTATCCGGTCTTGTGGGGGCGGAAGGTTCAGGATGTCGAGGATTGTTGGCATCAGGTCCACGCCTGAAGCCATGCCGTCGAGGCTGCAACCCTGACACAGGCTTGTTGGCCAATGCGCGATAAAGGGCACGTGCATGCCGCCTTCAAAGGTGTTGCCTTTGCGGCCGCGATCGTTGCCGGGGCTGCCTTCAAACCAGGGGCCGTTGTCTGAGGTGATGATGATCAGGGTGTTGTCATACACGCCAGCCGTTTTCAACGTATCGATCAATTGCCCGATGCCTTCATCCAGCTCTTCCACCACGTCGCCGTATAGTCCCGCGTCGGATCGGCCGAGTTTGCTATCGCGAACATACAGCGGAATATGTGGAAAATTATGCGCCAGGTAGAGAAAAAATGGCGCATTTTTGTTCGCATTGATAAAACGGCTGGTGGCTTCAACGTAGTGCTCACTGAGTTTTGTCTGATCCGCTGGCGCGGGCACCACTACGTCTTCGTTTTCGTACAGCGCAAAGGGCTTCATGTCGTTGCTGTACAAAGCGCCGTAAAACTGTTCAAAGCCCATATCATTGGGACGAGAACCCGGTTGATCACCCAGATGCCACTTGCCTACCAGTCCGGTGCGATAACCTGCCGCCTGTAGCAGGTCGGCGAGTGTGATTTCCGATGGTGGAATGCCGACATTAGCGCCGCGCAGCCGCAGAAAACGATCCAGAGGGTGCCCTTCCGGGAATACCACATGGGAAAGGCCACCGCGCTCGGCATGGCGACCGGTGAGGTAGCCAAAACGAGCCGGCGTACAAACCGGCGCGGGGGAGTAAAACTGGTTAATGACTGTGCCGCCTTGAGCCAGACTGTCGATGTTGGGTGTATCGATAGTGCGGGAGCCGGTGAAGGAGAAATCGCCGTAGCCCAGATCATCGTAGAGTACAAACACAATATTCGGGTGCTGTTCACTCTGCTGGTTGCCGAGTTTGCTGATGTTGGCTAGATAGGCCCGCTTGCTTTCAAGCTGTTCTTCTTGCGTGTGCTGTTCGTACAGTGCGAGTTTGATGACACCGACGACCACACCAATGATCGCCAGTGTAACGACGAGCACCAGTGCGTTCAGTAGCAGTTTGACTGGATACAGGACTATGCGGCGCACCCGGTTTCTCCCTCTCGTTGTGTTGCAGTAACTGGTTTTGCAGCGGCTGGTTCTACAGCGATTGCGGTGATGTTTTCAACGAGCGGTTGACACACCACGCAAACACCGTCAGCGACAGCATCCACAAAAAGGCGATGGGTTCATAGGGGTTGATGCCCTGCAGCCACGCCATGCCACGCAGCAGGTTGCATTCGGCGGTAGGTGCGAATAAACACAATGCAAAAGAGACCATAGGCTCGCCGGTCTGATTGCTGACGAAATAAAACACGGCGGCCCACCACAGTGACACCACAACGGTGCCGATAGCGCTGATCCACAGCATCGCTTTAACCCATTTGAGTTCTTTCATCGTATTTCCCCTGAATCAGATATTACCGGCCTGAAGTTGATTGACGGCGTAGTCTACGGCTCTTGCAGTTAATGCCATATAGGTCAGCGACGGGTTCACACAGGACGACGACGTCATGCAGGAACCGTCAGTCACAAACAGATTGGGTACATCGTGCGCCTGGTTCCAGCGATTCAGCACAGACTGAGTCGGATCATCGCCCATGCGCGCCGTGCCCATCTCGTGAATGGCGCCACCGGGCGGGCTGTTGCCATCGAAGGGCATAACGTTTCGAGCGCCGCCGGCTTTTAGCATGGCTTCTGCCTGTTTCTGAATATCTTTGCGCATTCGATTTTCATTGTTGCCAAACGCGCTGTCGAATTCGACCTGGGGGATGCCAAAGCGATCGCGCTGGGTGGTGGAGAGCATCATGCGGCTGTTTTTGTCCGGCAGGTGTTCGCCGAACCCGGCGAGGAAGAATACCCACGGACCCGGCGCCCGCAGCGCCTGTTTGAAACGGGCCCCAAAGCCTTTGACCTGCTGGTGCATCTGGGCCCAGTTCATCCGCATGGACGCGCCCTGAAAGCCGTAGCCGCGAATAAAGTCCGCGTCCTTATCCTGACCTTCCAGGTTGCGGAATCGCGGTATATAGATGCCGTTAGGGCGATTGCCGACCGTGTACTTATCCATGAAGCCGGGAATAACACCGAAGGCGCCGACTTCCGAAGTGTGATCCATCAGATAGCGGCCCAGTACGCCGCTGCGATTGGCTAGACCATTTGGGAACTGTGCTGAGGTTGAATTCAGTAAAATCTGGGTGCTGGCGATGGTGGAGGCGCAGAGAAACACCAGCGAGCTGGTAAAACGTATGCGTTCCTTGGTATTTGCGTCGATCACGTTTACGCCGCTGATTTTGCCTGAGGCCGGATCGTACTCAAGGTTTTCAACCACACTGTCAGTGCGAATCGTGAGGTTGCCAGTTTTCTCGGCGGCGGGCAGGGTGGAGCTCTGGCTGCTGAAATAGGCGCCGGCAGAACAACCGCGTTCACAGGGGCCGCAATAGTGACAGGCACCGCGCCCGTTTTTTGCTTCAGTTTGCACGGCGGCGCGACCGATGGTCATGACCCGCTCGGGATAATGTTTCTCGACGCGTTCCTTTACTGCACGTTCAACGGTGTTGAGATGCATCGGCTGCTGGAACTCGCCATCGGGCAGGTGGGGCAGGTTCAGTTTTTCGCCACTGACGCCAACAAACTTCTCAACATAGCTGTACCAAGGGGCAATGTCCTTGTAGCGGATGGGCCAGTCGATGCCGTGTCCATCTTGCCGGTTGGCGTTGAAGTCCAGATCGCTCCAGCGGTACACCTGTCGCCCCCACAGCAGGGAACGGCCGCCCAGCACGTCGGCCCGCTTCCAGTTGAAGGGTTTGTCTGCGTTGTAGACGTACGGGTTGTCTTTGTCATTGTTAAAGAAATGACGTGTGGTTTCGTTAAAGGCGTATACCTTGCTCTGAATCGGATACTCTTCTTTGTAGAGCTCGCGCAGCGGCTTGCCGCCATAGGGCAACTTCCAAGGTGGCAGGTGCTCGCCTTTGTAATCCAGTCCGTGACGAATGGGCTTGCCGCGCTCTAGTATCAGCACCTTCAGACCTTTTTCGGTCAGCTCTTTGGCGGCCCAGCCGCCCGAAATGCCGGAGCCGACTACGATGGCATCGAAGCTGTTATTTTCTGTTGATGGCATGGTTATATTCCTGTCAGCTGGACCACTGGCGACCGACTTCACGGAAATCAATGTCGCGATATTCCATGGGCATGGGCTGGTAGATCAGTTCCTGTTTTGCACCCACTTCGGAGGTGTAGTAACCGATAACGGTCAGCTCTTTCAGTTTTCCGAAGAAGGGTACGTTCTCATCCACCTCTTTCGACATAGGGGCGGCCGATGTCTGGCTTTTGTAGTCTGCGCCAAGCGTTTCCATATGGGTGAGTGCGGCTATCTGGTTTTCCTCTGTGCACGACAGGAAGGGGTTGCCGAACTGTGTCTGGCAGTGGCTGTCCAGGGTGGCGAGTCCGTCGAGAAAGATCTGTCGCTCGGTAGGCGTATACCAGTCTGACACCATCAGTTCGATAAAGTGGGGGACGCCGGCGTCGAGTGCGCCGGGGGTGTCGGTGCGCGGAATCACCATTTCAGCCAGAACCGAGCACGTGGCACGTTGGCTGTCGCTTAACACAGGGTTCTGAATAGTGACGCGGCCATCGATGCCGTTGATCATCGCCTGTACCACCGACGGTGACAGTGCGGCGCCGGTAATCAGGCCGAGATGCTGTATGAGTTCTCGTCTTTTCATTGTTTACCTCTCCTGTGGGCTCAGCTTGCCCGCCCATTGTATGGCCTGGGTCAGCAACTGCTGATATTCGGGGGTGTCGAAACTTTTCGCACTATGTCCCAGTGCTGAATACAACGTGCGCCCCTTACCCGCCGTTTTCACCCAGACCACCGGGTGGTCCGGTGTCATAGTGAATTTGCCGGGCTTGTAGCTGTTTTCATCCACATTCAGCAACACGGTCGCACCGGACACTGCAGGCGAACGATCAAAGGCATACCATTCATCGTAGTGTTGCCATGTTGCGGGTAGGCCGCGCACGACCGGGTGCTCCTGCTGCAGCGTAATCGTCGCGTTTTGCTTGTGCGGGATCAATGTGTGACCGATAAAAGCGGTGCCCAGAATCGTATTCTGATACCAGCTCCAGTCCTTGTGAGATCCGTCACCGGCGGCATGAATGCCAATAAATCCGCCGCCATTTTCGACATAGCTTTTAAGCGCATCGCGCTGTTCGGGCAACAGTAGGGGACCGCTGGCGTTGGCCCAGATAACCACGTTGAAGCGAGCCAGATCCTGCGGATTGTGAACGGCGCCGTTTTCCGTTGTAACAATTTGCCAGCCGCGCTCCTGTGCGAGATGGTGCAGGAAAGTCTGCGCTGCCTGAATGCCTTCTTTATGGCGAAAGCCATTGGTCTTGCTGAATACCAGCAGCGCTGGTGACTCCGCATCCAGTTCGACGGTCGGTGGCGCGTGGTCGAATTCCGGGCCGCTGATGAATTGGGGTTGGTCGAATAAAAAGGCGGCGACGACACCTATCACTAGTACCAGGATGATGCCGAACACCGCAAAGAGTAGTTTTTTCATAAGATGTGTCTGCGCTTTGTTACCACTGGTAGCCGGCAGAGAAACCGAAGATACGGTCTGCACTCGGCGGAACGAAGTGGGTCACGTCCTCCCGGCTATTATCGACACTCAGCGGGAAGAAACTGACCACATGGTGCTGCGCAAATACGTTGTTTACATATGCCGCGAGCTCCATCTGACCGCTGGTATTACGCCAGCCAAATCTGAGGTCGGTGATCGAGTAGGCTTCCTGAATCGTCAACGGGTGTTGCACGGTGGTGAACTGCACATCGTCTTGCCAGCGTGAGGTCAGCTGGGCGTAGGCAATACTGCCCTCGCCGTTGAGAGGATGCTCGTAGCGGCCGGTGAGCGATGCACTCCACTCGGGGGCATTGGCCAGGCTCTCTCCAGCGAGGTCCTGATTGTCACAGGTGCCATCGCCATTCACGTCTCGGCCGCCGTTTTCACCCGGCTGCTGGCCAGTAAAACACTGGGAAACAAACTCATTAAACACGGCTTTGTTGTAGAGCAGCGAACCGGTTACGAACAGGGACGCCAGTGGTTTCGCCTTGAACTCGATTTCAACGCCTTGGGTTTCGAGCTCCCCGGCATTGTCCAGCCGGATCTGGGTGCTGGGTACCAGGTTGGTAGAGTCCTCGTTGCCAACTTCTATAACCTGTGCCTGAAAATCATTAAAGACGGTGCTGAACACGGCGATGTTCAGCTCCAGTTTGTCATCCAGCAGTCGCGATTTACTGCCAATCTCAAACGCCAGCGCTTTTTCCGGTGCGACCGGGTTGCGGAAGGCAGATTCCAGATCACTGTTGGCGTAGTCAAATGCGCCGCCGCGGTAGCCGGTAGAGATGGTCGTATACACTGTGCTGGAATCACTCCAGTCATATTGCAGGGAGACTGTGCCAGTCACAGCGCGGTCGTCGATTTCTGCATTGGGTATGTTTACCCGGGTTTCAGCAATCCGAGCACCGCTGAGATCCAGGTCGGTGTACTGTAAACGCCTCACATCCGCTGTCAGCTTTTCGATGATATAGCGAGCGCCTGCGGTCAGATGCCAGCGGTCGGTCATATGCCAGGTACCCTGCGCGAAAATGCCGAGGTTCTCGGTTCTGGCGGTACCGGCGGTCAAGCCGTACTGGGTCAGGGAGCCGCCGGGCACTAGACCGAGGAGCTGAAGTTCTGGTGGAATATCCTGCGGGCTAACGGTATTGAAGACTGCCTCGACGGGAATATCTTCCACGTAGCGCTCGAAGAAATTATAGGTGCGGTTATTGAAATACAGGGCTCCCAGGGTGTACTCCAGCGTGTCACTGCTGGTTGCTGTCAGCCGCAACTCCTGGGTGAGGGTCTCGATTTTTCTTTCCCCGCCGTTATAGGTGACGTTGTATTTTTCACCGTCGAGTTCGAGCAGGTCGATATTGCGCTTGATTTCAAAGCCGCGCCAGCCGCTGACTGAGGTCAGTGTGTAGTCGCCCAGGTCCCAGTCGACTTTCAGGGTCACGCCGCCGTTGATGCTGTCTGCAATATTGTTGCCCAGGGTTTTGACAGTGCGGTTTTCTTCACCGTAGGGGACATCTTGGCTTTTTTCTGTTTTCTGGGGTGATGCGCTGCGAAAGACCAGCGGTGAAGAGTCGCCGTCGTTGCGTTGTTGTTCAACATTCAAGCGAACGATCACATCGCTGCCTGAATCCCAGAGAAGTTTTATGCGCCCGCCGAACGTTTCCGAGTCCGGGAGGTTGTCGTCCTGAAGGATGTCAACCAAATGGCCATCTATTTGCTTGTAAAAGCCGGTCACGCGCATTCCAAGGTTGTCTGTGATCGGGCCACTCACGCCTGCCTGGGTTTTCATCAGGTGGCCGGGAAAGCTGTCGCGGTCTTCGGCGCTAATTCGGGTGAAGGCTTCGAATTCAGGTGCCGGGTCGCGGGAGATTACATGGATAAGCCCGGCCGTAGAGTTTTTGCCGAACAGTGTGCCTTGCGGCCCGCGCAGTACCTCAATCCGCTCCAGATCAGCGAATTCAAAACTGGCCATTTCCGTTCTGGCGACCGGTACGTCGTCGACCACAACCGATACGTTGGGTTCGACGGCAATACTGAAGACATCGGTGCCGACGCCGCGAATCCGGATCGAATTGTTTGACGGGTCGTCGCCGGGAGAGAAGCGCATGGAGGGAACCAGCTTGGTCAGATCTTCCACGCTGTTGATCTCATTGTCCTGCAGCATTTCGCGGCCCAGGGCGGTCACGGCCATGGGGACATCTTGCAGATTCTGTTCGCGCTTCTGGGCGGTAACAATAACCTCCTCTAATCTTGCCTCTGAGGCTAGTACCGATGTGGCCGACAGCGGCAGGCCGGCAGCCAGCGCTGCGATCAGGGCTTTGGTTGTCTTATCGTTATTCATGTTCCAGACACTCCTGTGATGTGGTGCGGTTGTCAGCGGATGGATTCTTCGGGAAGCGCTTCCTTGATTCCCTGGTCAATCGGCATGTGGTCGGGGTTGGCGTTGGTTTGTGCGAGCTGGGCGGCCAGCTGCTTACGCATTTTTTTCAATTGTTTTTTAAAGCCGGAGTTGTGCGCGAGATTGTTGAGTTCCTGCGGATCATTTTTTAGATCGTACAACTCTTCCATATGACGCAGCGGGCCGCCGTCCCCATGGGGATATTGTGTGTACTTCCAGCGGTCTGTGCGCACGCCGCGAACATTGGGGGTATAGGGAAACTGGGATTCGTAGTTGTACTCGTAGAGCCAGCTTTCGCGCCACTTCGAAGCCTTGCCCATCGCCAGTTTTGCCCAAGACAGGCCCTGCGCGCTGGGCATATTCGCGCCCACGGTAAGCTCCATCAGGCTTGGCGCCAGATCTATATTGAGCACCTGCTCGTCAATAACCGTGCCTGCGGGGATGGCCTTTGGGTAGCGTACAACCATGGGTACGCGAATGCTTTCTTCGTGCATGGTGCGTTTGTCGATCATGCCGTGTTCGCCCATCAGAAAACCGTTATCGCTGCTGAATACAAAAATGGTGTTGTCCAGCTGACCTGTCTGGGCGAGATAGGCGTACACCCGGCCAACCGAGTCGTCGACGGAATTGATGGTGGCGGTATACGCGCGCACAAAGCGCTCAAAATCGAGCATGGCTTTGGCGCTGGTATCCGGAAACTCCTTGCGAAAACCGTACAGAGGCCCATAGATGCCATGCCAGGTATCCAGCCGCTCGGTAACCCACTGCGGTTTGGTTTTCAAATCAAAGGCGCTGGTGGGGTAGGGCACCCGCACATGGTCATAGGTCTTTTCGTATTTGGGTTCGGGGATAAAGGGACCGTGGGGAGCCTTGTGGCCAAGCACCATGGCGAAGGGGCGCTGGCTGTCGCGTTGCTGCAACCAGTTCAGGGCGAGATCGGTGACGCGCTGTGTGTAGTAGCCCTTTACGACCTGTCGTTTGCCGTCGACATTCAGTGTTGTGTCGTAGTACTTGCCCTGGCCTTTGTGGGTCACCCAGTAATCAAAGCCGGGGCGTTTTGAATCATCATCTTCGCCCATATGCCATTTGCCGATATAGGCGGTTTCGTAGTTGGCCTGTTGCAGCAGCATGGGGAAACTCTGCAGCTGTCGCGGGTAGTCGGTGAAATTGTCACGCACGCCATGGGTGTGGGCGTAGGTGCCGGACAGGAAGGAGGCGCGGCTGGGCGAGCACAGTGATGAAGTGACAAACATGTTGGTAAAACGGGCGCCTTCCTGGGCAAGTCTGTCGATATTCGGGGTTTTTATCCCCAGCAAGGGCTTGGGATGGTAGCCCACCGCATCAGAGCGCTGATCGTCGGTCAGAATAAAGACCACATTAGGTTGGGCGGCGGCCTGCAGGCTCATGCTGGCCGCGAAAAAGACGCTGAACAGTATCGTCAAACTCAGCGTGCGGCCTGCTCGGAACGTGGCTGGAAATATGCCGAAATGCGCAGTGGCGCAGGGCTTCAGGGGAATATTGTGCTTCATTGGGCACCCTTCAGGCAGGCTGTTGTCTACGGTTGATTTAGGTTTATTAAATGTAAACGTTTACTTTATAGCGTCGAATTACCGTAGGTGTCAAATAAAATACTGGGAAATGATGAGGGGTAAGCCGAATTGAGTAGGGCGTGGCAAGTCCATCCCTTCGTCTGGCTGGTTGAGTGGTTTCGCACGCCTGATGTGCTCGGCATAAGTGCGCTTTAACCACGGGGCTCGGAAGGCCCCGGTGGAAGGGGCTATCGAGCGCGAAAGCGTTTAACCATGGTGTTGCGAGCATGTATTCCCTGCAGATACAGGCAGGGCACAAACACAAGCGTAATGGTGGTCGCGGTAACCACCCCGAAGGCCAGCGCGATGACCATTGGCTTGAGAAACTGGGCCTGAATGGAACTCTCCAGCATGATCGGTGAAAGTCCGATAAAGGTGGTTAGCGATGTCAGAATGATTGGCCGGAACCGGTCGCGAGCCCCTTGCATTACCGCTTCGAGTGGGTCGAGCCCATCGCCGCGCAGCGTGTTAATGCGATCTACCAGTACCAGGTTGTCGTTCACCACAACGCCCGCGCAGGCAACCATGCCGAGTACAGAAAACATCGCAAGCTCCTGTCCCAGCAGGAGATGGCCGAGTAAGCCTCCCATAAAACCGAATGGGATCGCCGTCATGATGATTATGGGCTGCCAGTAGGATTGGAAAACAATCGCCATCAGGCCGAAGATCAGAATCAGTGACAGCATCATCAACTGTGCTATGCGATCAAGAAATTCCGCCTGCTGCGCCTGCTCGCCTTCTTTCTGAACCTTTACCTGGGGGAAGTTGTCGGTCCATGGTTGTCGCAGAATCGCGCCGAGTATTTCGCCGGCACTGAAGCCCGGTTGCAGGTCTGCCGTAACGGTGGCTACCCGCTGCCGATCTATGCGATCGATTGTGCTGTATCCGTCGACAAACTTAACTTGCGCAACCGCATCAAACGAGATTTCCCGGCCATCGTTGGTGCGAATCCGCATGTCCTGCAAACTGTGGAGGGATTGCCGCTCGGTTTCCGGGTAGCGCAGCATCACTTTTACATCTTCGCGCAGGCGCGGAATGCGTTGCACTTCCTCGCCGTAAAAACCGCGTCTTACCTGTCGCGCAACATCGGCCAGGCTGATCCCCAACGTTTCGGCATGGGGCTTGAGTTGGATTTCAATTTCATTCTGCGGGTTGGCAAGGCTGTTGCGTACATTGAAGATGCCCGGATACCGCGACACTTCATCGGAAACCGCTGAGGTGGCCTGGCGCAGCATTGCCAGGTCTGGCGCGATGACCTGCAGTTCAATCGGTTTGCCCAGTGGGATGATGGTGAAGGCGATATCGACAGCGCGAGCGTTATAGAGCGGGCCGATGAGTTGTTGCCATTGATCCCTGATCTCGGAGACCGGTTGGTTGCGTGCTTCAACATTCAGTAATTCGAGTGTAACTCGAACGGTGTTGTTGTAGGCCGCGGCTTCGATGCTGCCGGCAAACGGCAATGCAGTGTCGCGGTTTAATTGTGCCTGCAGCGTTTCCGCAGCGTCGACGATGTGTTGCATGGTGCGCTCAACTTCGGCGAAGGGAACACCTTCCTCCAGCGTAATATTGGCGAGCAGGTGGTCGCCGGGTACGCGCGGAAAAAAGCTCGCTTTCATCCAGCCACCAAAGAGGATAGAGAGGATAATCAAAAACATCGCAAAGAACGTTGCGATGGTGGTCCCTTTCCAAGCAATGCAGCGTTCTAGCAGCGGTCGATAGAGCTTGTCTCCAGCGTGGGTGAGTGCGCTGGAAAACCGAGATCGCAATGCTTCAAGTGGCGCCAGCCATCGATGGCGACCGGGTTGCTCTGGCTTCATGTGGGCCAGGTGCGCCGGCAGGATAAACATCGATTCAAACAGCGAGAAGGCTAATGCGAGCATAACCACGTCTGCCAAGTTGGGAGGCTCAGCCACTTCTTCGGGCAGGAAGTAAAAAGGCACGAAAAATAACATGGTAGAGAGCACAGCAAACCACACCGGTTTCATTACAGCGCGGGTGCCGATAAAGGCGCCTTCGGTACCTGCGAGCCCTTTCTCCTGTGCGCTATAAATGGATTCACCGACGATAATGGCGTCGTCTACCACGATGCCTAGAATCAGAATAAAGGCGAACAGCGACACCATATTCAGGCTTGTGCCCAGAACGGGAAGCAGCCAGATTGCCCCGAGAAAAGCGACCGCAATACCCGAGCATACCCACAATGCAAGCTGAGCACGTAAAAACAACAGCAGGAGGATAAACACCAGCACCAGACCGCCAAAGCCATTGCTGAGCAACGTATCCATGCGATCCCCAAACGGGATCGAGGAATCACGCCAGATACGCAGCTCGACGCTTTCGGGTAGATTAGGTTGCTTTTGTGCAACGTACTGACGAACCGCCGCGCTGGTTCGCATAACATTAGGATTGCTGGTGACGTATATATCTACCAACAGCGAGCGGCGACCATCGAACTGACCGATAACGTCGATTTCCTCAAAGTCGTCGTTGATGGTGGCAATGTCACCGAGGCGCAATACGGAGCCGTCGCGTTTGGAAATTACCGGCAGGCTGGCAAAGGCGTCACTGGCGTAGGCCTGACCGCGAATCTGTATTTGCAGGTCGCCGTCGTCGGTTTTCACCTTGCCGCCCGGTAGATTCAATGACGACTGATTGATTGCCGCAGCGATATCTTCAAACCGCAGGTTATGTTCACGCAGGTGTTGTTCTGAGACTTCAACCGAGAGTTCATCGTTGCGTGGGGTGCGCAGTTCTACCAGAGATACCTGCGGCAGAGCGGTCAGTTCCTCGCGCACTACTTCACCGAGGGTTTTCAGCTCGGCTTCGGGCAAGTCGCCAGACAGCGTGAGGCTGATCATGCGATCGCGCCACAGACGCTCGCTGACCAGAGGGCGCTCGGTTTCGGCGGGGAACGTGTTGATGCCTTCCACGCGGGTTTTTATGTCGTTGAGAATACGCTGCGCATTTTCGTCAGCTGAAACGTCGACGACCACGGTGGCCAACCCCTCTTGCGCAGTGGAGCGCATTTCATCGATACCGACAACGTCGGCGATAGCCTCTTCTATGCGAAGAATAATCTGATTCTCGACCTCTCCGGGATTGGCGCCGGGATAGGTCACGGTTACCGAGATCTGATTCAGTTTGCGCTGGGGGAAAAACTCTTTGTCGAGTTGTGGCAGGGTGGTCAAACCACCCAGAAAAACAAGCAGCATGACGAGGTTGGCTGCAATAGGGTTGTGAATAAACCAGCGTACAATAGCGCTCACAGCAACGCTCCGCTTTGCGCTTGATCGGGATTCGGCGCCAGCTCCATGCCGTCGAGCGGTCGAGCGAGATAGGACGTTACAATCCGCAGCGGATTACTGCTGTCAGCCTGAATTGCGACCTTACCATTGATCGCTTGTAGCACTGTCACGGTATGCAGCTGCAGCCGGTTCTGCTCATCAACAACCCACAGGGTATTGCGAGGATGGATCAGATTTTCCGGGAGGGTCAATACATTCTCAAGTGGTCGGCTGGGTATATCAACGCTGACAAACTGGCCGATAGCCAGCGCTTCGCTGCCGGAGGGATTACGCACTTCAGCAATGGCGTGAGCAAAGCGGGTTTGTTCGTCGATGCTTGCTGCGGTGCGTGTGATGACACCTAGACGTTGCCAGGATTTCTGGCCCAGGGTGGCGTGTACTGTTACCGGCAGCTCGAGGTGGTCGCCGAGCGGTAGATCCAGTAACCCGAGCTGACGTTCGCTGAGAGGCAGGGCGATTTCCACCACTTCAGCGTCGTAAACGCTGGCCACGGCTGACCCTGCATTGACGTATTGTCCGAGATTGGCGTTGATGCTGAGTATCCTGCCGGCAAAAGGCGCTTTGATCTCGGTACGTGTCAGGTTCAACTCGGCCTGGCGAAGCTCGCCTTCGGCGGCGGCAAGTTGAGCCTCTGCGGCTGCCAATTGAGGTTTGCGTAGAAACAGGTCGTTGGCCTCAGCACTGCCAAGGTCGCGCCATTCGCGTTTGGCCTGACGTCCGCGCCCGCGCTCGGTAGCCAAATTTTGGCGGGCTTCTGCCACGCGTGCTTTGGCGCGAACGACGGCAATTTCATAGTCAGCGGCTTCTATCTGAATAAGCGTCTCATCTTTTGCGAAGGTGCCGCCGGGTGCATAGTATGGGGATGCGTGCACAATGCGGCCGCCAACCTGTGCCGCCAGATCAATTTGTCGGCGCGGCGCCACGGTGCCCTGGGCGCGCACCTGTAATACGGCGGTCGCGGGTATCATCGTGATGGTATCAACGCGCGGTGGTGGTGGCGCTGGCGGTGGCGTCGGTTCTGGTGCCGATCGCGCTGTTGCGATAATCGTCGCGGCGCCCATTGCACCGATCAGTATCGCTGCGGGGAGCAAGGATTTTAAGCGCTGGTTGCTCATGATGTGAGACGCCTCGGGGGTTACCCTCTGTGTTGTGCTTCAAAAGATATAAAGATAATATAATATATCTTATTATGGTTGTTGGCTTCCAGTTCGGCTGGTGGCAACCAAACTTAGCCGGCAATCACGGCTGAACTAGCGAGGCTACATACTCCGCATGACTGAATTTCTACTGTTGCAGTTTGCCCATATCGTCGCATTTGTCTACTGGCTGGGCGGCGACCTGGGTACCTTTGTTGCCAGCCGCTACGTAGTGAATCGCGACATAGGTGTTGAAGCACGTGCCATTGCACTGAAGATCATGCTGGCCTGCGATCAAGGGCCGAAAATGAGTATGCCGCTGATTCTGCCCCTCGGTTTGCATATGGCGGTATTGATGGGGCTGCTCGAACTACCGGCCTGGGGGCTCCCGCTTGTCTGGTTGTTGGCTGCCGTCTGGCTCAGCAATGTCTTGGTATTGTATTTCAATGAAGGGAAGGCGTTTACCGCGCGCCTGAGTCAATTCGATCTTATCTTCCGGATCGTGGTGGTGACTGCATTGTTGCTATTTGCTGTGCTGGGCTTGACCGGTGATGCGCCCATTCATGCCGACTGGGTAGCGTGGAAGATCATCGTGTTTGCGGCCCTGGTAGGTTGTGGTATTGCGATTCGAATCAATCTCAAACCCTTTGTGCCTGCGTTTCTGCAATTGATGACCGAAGGGCCCAGCGACAAGGTAAATGACACGATGGCTGATTCGGTAGCGCGGTGCCGCCCTTGGGTATGGGCCATCTGGTTGGGGCTGTTTGTCAATGCGGCCCTTGGAATTCATCTGATTGGATAATCATCATGAAGCTCTTTAGTGTTCCTCATTCCCCCTACGCTGCGCGTGTGCGTATCCAGATCAACGCAGGGGCGCTGCCAGTCACCGTCGTCGCGCCTGAGTATGGCCTGGCTTCAGAAGCTTTTAAGGCGCTTACGCCGACCGGTAAAGTGCCGACACTGGAAGTTGACGGCAATTATCTGGTGGAATCCAGTGCGATCTTGGAGTTTCTGGACGAGCGTTTTTCCGATAAGGCGCTGTTGCCGGCTGATGGCCTGCAGCGCGCGTGGCTGCGCAGTGTCGGGCGCTATACCGACCTCGACCTTGCCCAGGCACTGTTCCCGCTGTTTCTTGAGTTGAAGTTGAAAAGTGGCGACAAGGCGGCGATTGCTAAAAATCTGGGAGCCATGAAAGAGAAACTGGCGGTGCTGGAGAAATTCTTCGCGCAGCCGCACGCGGTAAACCGCGACGATTTCGGCTTTCTGGATTGCCTGCTGGCGCCGATCCTTTTTTACGTGGTCAAGGTGCCTGCCGTTTTTGGAGAGCCCGATATCCTGGCACCAACGCCGACATTAAAAGCCTGGTGGGAGATTGCCGCCCAGCGTCCCCCGGTTTCACAGGTACTTGATGAAATGGCCGCAGGCCTTGCTGCCATGATGAGCACCTGATGCTCCGGAAGTTTGCTCACATACTGGGGCGCGTTTTGCTCGGCCTATTTGCGCTGGTGGTGGCTTATGGGCTTTATGCGGCAATTGCATGGCGCGATATCCCCACCGAAACCCTGACCCAGAAATACCGAGGTGGCGACCTGCGGTTTGAAACCGTAGATGGCACGCGGTTGGCCTATCGACTAGAAGGTTTGCCGCTGAAGTCGGCACCAGTAGTGGTGTTGATTCACTCCCATTATTTCAATGCCCGTATGTGGGATGGCTGGTTGCCCGAGTTGGCTGATGATTTCACCGTGCTGAGATTTGATATGACCAGCCACGGCCTCACGGGTCCGGATGCAAAGCACGATTACAGTATGGAGCGCGACCTGACCTTGCTAGCGGGCTTGTTCGACGCGCTAGGGTTGGACTCGGTGGCCCTGGTGGGTTCATCGCTCGGTGGCAATATCGCGTTTCACTATGCCGCGCGTTATCCCGATCAGGTTGAAAAGCTGGTTTTGGTCAATTCCGGAGGGCTCAAGCGTGAGCAGAGCAGCAGGCGCAATGCCAGCGCGATTCCCGATTGGTTTCATCGGGTGTTCTATTTTGTCCCGGAAATGGCTTATCGAAAATTTATTGAATGGATGGTTTACGACCCGTCTGTTGTCAGTGATGCCTTGGTTGAGGAGTTTCACGACATGTTTCGCCATAGTGGAAACCGCAAAGCGGAGATGAACCGTATGCGCAGTTTTGATGTAGGCGAACCCGCGCCTGTGTTGGCGGCGGTAAAAGCGCCCGTGTTAATCCTATGGGGTGAGCAAAACCCGCAGTTGCCGGTCACCCATGTTGAACGCTTTGAGACACTGCTAGTGTCTTCTCCCAGCGTTGTCAGTCATATCATCCCCGCGGCGGGACACTTGCTGCCGCTGGAAAAACCGCGGCTCAGTGCGCGATTAACACGCGAATTTCTGCAGGCAGGTAGCGCGCCATGAGAAGGCTAGTCATGGTGTTGGTAGTGATGGTGTTCGGCTGCGGCAGTGAGCCGCTGCCACAAGCAGATGCAAAGCCGCTGACGGCTTCACGCGACGCACTGGTATCCATTCCGGGATATCTGGCGGGGCCTTATAAACCTCAAGTTGTTGATGGGCTGACGTTGGCGGCACCCGAGCTGGCAAACGAAACCATCGAGTTGCGGGTATGGTGGCCGCAAGATGCGCAGGGTGCTATACCGGTTGTGCTTTTCTCACACGGCAATTGGTCTGATCGTCACAAGTACGACCGGCTTCTGGAGCACTGGGCGAGCCATGGCTACGCGGTGATTGCACCGACCCACTTGGATGGTCGCAGTATGGCGCGTGGAATTTTCAACAGTCTGCGTTTCGGCCAGCTTGGCTTGATCGATGCCCGCGCTGCCGATCTTCAATTCCTGATGGATAACCTCGGTAGCATCCAAGCGCAACTGCCGCAGGGGGTTGCATTGCAGGTTAACAAACTGGTGGTGGCTGGGCATTCGTTTGGTGCCTTCACGGCCCAGCAATTTGCGGGCGCGATAGCGTCTGACGAAGGCGCTGTTTCGCGGGCGGGTGACCCCCGTGTAGTGGGGGTAATTGCACTGTCGCCACCGGGCCCGATGTTTGACGTTATTCATGAGCGCAGTTGGCTGAACATGCGTGGTCCGGTACTGGTGACGACCGGTACCTGGGACACGAATCCTCAGTTCTGGCCTGACTGGCGCATGCACCTTATGTCCCATGAAACCGCGCCGGGTGGCCAGCAGTTCGCTCTGGTGGTAGAGGGAGCAGACCATTACCTAGGCAATCTGATCTGCCGCCCCGAACGCGAGGAGGCGCCTCAGCGAGATGCCCTGACAATGGTCAACGCAGCCAGTGTCGCCTTTCTGAATGCGTATTTACGCAGCGATTCTGCAGCCGCTGCCTTCCTTCAAAGCGAATCCTTACAGGATCTCACTGGCGGCTTTGCCCGCCTGACCGCTCGCTAGTCAGCCGCGCCGAATAAGGTCGGTTAGCGGAATATCGCCAGAGTACGGGCAGGGCTATTCATCCGCACTCAGATCGCGTATAAATACTGTATTAATATACATGTATTGTTGCCGGCTGCGTGTGAGGAGCACAGCGTATCCGGCGCGAGGTTGGATGAGCCGTCGTCGTGACTGAAACCGTGCGCCCGCTGGCGGCGCCATTGGAAGACCCTTTCTATTACCTGCGCAATATGGAAACTGTGGTGCGCTGGGTTGTCGAGCACCACAGCGACTTGTTGTTGGCGGAAGAATCTGCGCAGCTGACACATTATCTGCACCTGTCGCGACCGGCACGGGCGTTGCTGGCGCGGATGCTACTGCGTAAAGGCGAACATTTTCGCAGCGATGCCCTGCAATACACTGAAATTGACGATGTTCGTGATGCACTGGCTGAGTTGAGTCGAGCGGGCTTTGTCGATCTGCAGCCGCACTGCGACGCCGCAACCCTGCATCGGCTCTGCCGCGTTGCAGAATTGCGCCAGCTGCTTGCAGGGCGGGCTACACCGGTGGCCACAAACCTGAAAAAGTCAGAACTTCTATCGCATTTGAGCGCGTTGGAAAGCGCTGGGCAAACGCTCGAAGTCTGGTGGCCACAGGCACCATTTTCCCTTGTTGCGCTGGCCTGCCAGGCCTTATTTGATCGTCTGCGGGTGATGTTTTTCGGAAATGTCTATCAGGATTGGTCCGAGTTTGTGCTCACGGAGCTAGGTCATCAGCACTATGAGCCGGTTGAGTTTTCACCGTCTTCGAGGGCCTTTCGCACGCGCCGTGAGGTAGATGCGGCGCTGGCGTTGGCGGCCTGTCAGCAGACGCTGGAAAGCAGTGGTGATGTGCGACAGGCGCTGGCAATCTTGCCCCCTCCGATCGATAGCGATTGGCTTGCGTATCGGCGTGATAAAGTAATTTTTCAGCTTGCATTACAGGCCGAGCGGGCAGGTGATTCTGCACTGGCTGTGGCCTTGTACCGCACCAGCCGGCTGGAAGAGGCCTGTATTCGACGCTTGCGCCTGCTGGAAAAGTCGGCCGAGACTAGCGTGCTGGTCGCGGAGCTTGAGCGGGCGCTGAGCAGCTGCAGGCTACCCCTGAGCAAACTCCATCTGCAGCGCATCGAATCCAGAGTAATGCGCCGTGTGAATGCGGCGTCCGCGCCCAAACAAAAACCGCAAATAGATTGCGCGCAACTGTGTCTGCCGGCTTCGGCCCACAGTGCTGGCTTGCGAGTGGAGCAGGCGGTGGTGCAGCATTTGAGTGCGCAACCGGGCATCAAAGTCTTTTATGTGGAGAATGCGTTGTTCCCAGGCTTGCTGGGTCTGTTGTGCTGGGATGAGCTGTTCTCCCCTTTGCCCGGGGCATTCTTTCATCCGTTTCAGGCTGGCCCGGCAGATTTATTCCGGCCAGATTTTGTCGACCGTCGGCGTGAGGCTTTGGCCGCGCGACTGAGTAGTCTGGACAGCCTCGTCTATCAATCGACAATTAGAACTGTGTGGCAGCACAAATACGGAACGGCCTGCCGATTGGTGAATTGGACGGCGCTAAGCGACGAGCTGCTGGAGCTGGCATTAGCGTTGATACCGGTAGCCGATCTGCGCCAAATTTTCGCTCACCTGCTGAGTGATCTGCGTCATCATCGCAGCGGGATGCCGGATCTGATTGAGTTCGACACAGCAGCTCAGAGCTACCGCCTGATTGAAGTGAAAGGGCCGGGCGATCGCCTGCAGGATCATCAGACGCTTTGGCTGCAGGCATTTTCGGCCATGGGTGTGGAAGTGTCGGTGTTGAATGTGAGCTACCAGCCCGTATGAATTCCGTGTCCGTTAACGCACTGTGCGAATTTGCAGCGCGCACCGGCAGCCTTGAATTTCGATACACGCCTGCGCCCAGTGCTGTGGAAGGTATTGTGGGTCACCGTACCGTGCAGGAACGTCGCCCGGATCCCTATGTGGCCGAGTATCCATTGCGAGCAGAGTGTGAAGGGCTGGAGGTTTCCGGCAGGGTGGATGGCTACTATGCCAATGTTCGCGATTGCTACCTGGAAGAAATCAAAACCCATCGCGGCAAGCTGACCCGTATTGGTCCCGGTAAGCGCGCGCTGCACTGGGCGCAGCTTAAAGTGTATGGCGCCTTGTTTTGCCGACAGACTAGCAGGGCCGATATCAGGCTGCGACTCACCTATTTTGAAGTTCGCCGGGAAGAGGAATCCCACGACGACGAGATTCTCGAAGCTGACGAACTCTGGGCGTTTCTAACAGAGCTTTGCAAGCGCTATCGGATCTGGTTGGCGCAGGAGCAGGTCCATCGCAGCGCGCGCGATAACGCCCTGAAAATGCTGCAGTTTCCCTTTGCGGGGTTTCGTGCGGGTCAACGGCTGCTGTCCGAAACGGTGTACAAGGCATTGCACGGTGGCAATTCGTTACTGTTGCAGGCCCCCACCGGGATCGGAAAAACCCTTGGGGTCTTGTTTCCCGCCCTGCATGCGCTGCCAGTTCAGCAGCTTGATCGAGTGTTTTATCTGACCTGCCGCAATACCGGTAAAAGCCTGGCGCTGGACGGCATGCGGCGAATCGTGGAGGCGCAGTCCGAGCCGGTGCCCATCAGGGTGCTTGAACTGAGTGCACTCGAGGCAAGTTGCGATCATCCGGAGGCGGCATGTCATGGTGATTCGTGTCCGCTGGCAAATGGCTTTTTCGACAAATTGCCCGCCGCGCGGGAAGAGGCGATAGCCTGTGGCTTTCTGGATTCTGATGCCCTGCGGACCATTGCCCGTCGACACAGTCTATGTCGGTATTTCCTGGCGCAGGAAATGGCGCACTGGTGCGATGTGGTGGTGGCGGACGTCAATCACTATTTTGATCAGCACGCCTTACTGTACGCATTAACGCAACAAAATAACTGGCGTGTGGTGCCATTGGTCGATGAGGCGCACAACCTGATTGACCGCGCGCGGGCCATGTACAGCATCCGGCTGTCCGAGGCGGCACTGCTCTACACGATTCGCAAACCGCCTGCGGCGCTGCGCAAGCCGCTGGGACAGTTGGAGTCCGCCTGGCGCGAACTGATCAAGCCCTACCTTGAGCAGGAAGACACGGCGCCCCACTATCGCCTTGAGGACGTGCCGGATGTGCTTAACGACGCGCTATATGGCCTCATTGCCGCCATCACTGAATATCTCAGTGACAATCATCGTGCCAGAGACATTCAGGAAGTGCTGTTTACCGCGCTCGGATTCTTACGTCTGGCAGAATCTTTCGGTGACCACTCGCTGTGCACCTTGGGTTTTGAGCACGCCGCCAGGGGGCAACAGAACATGACCGGCAGCGGTGTGTTGAGCATTGATAACCTTATTCCTGCAGACCACATTGCCGAGCGGTTTAAGACTGCGCACGCGGTGGTACTGTTTTCCGCGACACTCAATCCCGCACAGTACTATCGCGATTTGCTGGGAATGCCGGTGGACACGCGTTGGCAGGACGTTCCGAGTCCTTTCAATAGTCAGCAGATAGATCTGCGGCTGGTCACCAATATCAGTACCCGACTGGATCGCCGCGATCGCAGTTTGCCACTGTTGGCAGCTCGCGTGAAACGGCAATGTTCGGCGGTGCCGGGTAACTACCTGGTATTTCTCAGTAGCCTGGCCTATGTGGATGCTTTTTATGATTACTGCCGCCTGCATTTCCCGGAATTGAGAATACGTCGGCAGCACAGCGCCATGACTAATGCCCAGCGCCGGGAATTTATAGCGTACGTCAGCGATGCTCAGCCCGGCATTGGTATCTGTGTGCTTGGCGGTATATTTGGTGAGGGTATCGACCTGCCGGGTGAGCAGTTGATAGGTGTATTTATTGCGACGCTAGGCCTGCCGCCTAACGATGAAAACCGCGAATACCTTAAAAATATACTGGAGCAGCGCTATGGCAACGGTTACAACTATGCATACCTTTATCCGGCCATGACGAAGGTGGTGCAGGCGGCGGGACGTCTGATACGCACGCCGGAAGATCGCGGGGTCATTGAGCTGATTGACGATCGCTACCGTTTGCCGGGTATCACCGCACTATTGCCACACTGGTGGCAGGTGTCATCAAGTCCGGTTGCACAAGAAATCGTGCGCCCCACGGCCGGCGATCAGCCCACTGGCGAAGCAGGCGGTTAGCAAATAGCCGCCCGTAGGCGCATCCCAATCCAGCATTTCACCGGCGCAAAATACGCCCGGCAGGTCATTCAGCATCAGCCGGTCGTTCAGCGCGCGAAGCGGTATTCCGCCGGCGGTGCTGATCGCTTCATCAATGGGACGACAGCTGTTCAGCTGCTGCGGCAGCTTTTTCAACAACGACGGCAGAGCATCGGGGTTTTGCATATCAGCTTTGCGGGTAAGCGCTTTGAGCAGGGTAAGTTTGCTGCCCTTTATACCGAGTTTACGCAGTAAAGTGCTGGCTGAATCCCCGCGCCGACGGCGCGCCAGTGACGCACGAAGTTCAGTGTGCGGTGTGTCTGGCAGCAAATCCCAGTAAATGGTGCAGTTTCCCTGCTGTGCGATGGTGTCGCGGATGTCTCGAGATGCTGCATAGATGAGGCTGCCTTCTACACCGTAGTGGCTGGCCAGAGCATCGCCCCGATGGTACTTGCCACTGGTCAATTGCAGGCCGATATTCTTCAGCGCCTGTCCGGCCAGAGCGTCGGCGAAAGCGGTTGGCCAGGGTGAGTTGAAACCACAGTTGCTGGGTTTAAACGGCTCGCAGGCAATGCCGAGAGTTGACAAGATCTCGGCCCAGCTGCCATCGGAGCCCAGGGCGGCCCAGCTGGCCCCACCGACGGCGAGAATCGTTGCCTTGGTCTGTACGGTGCGGTTGTCGCCAGCATGCTCGAACAGAACGTCGCCGTTATTGTCCCAGCCTAACCAGCGGTGACGGGTGTGAACAATAACGCCGGAAGTGCGCAAGCGTTGCAGCCAGCGACGTAGAAGCGGTGCCGCTTTCATTTGTGTTGGAAAGACTCGTCCCGAACTGCCGACAAAGGTTTCAATGCCGAGCGAATGACACCACTGAACAAGCTCGTCTGGACCGAAAGCCGTCAACCAGGGGGCGATGGCCGTGGCACTGTTTGCGTAGCGAGAGCAAAAAATATCATGGCGTTCGCTATGAGTGATGTTCAATCCGCCAATTCCCGCGCGGAGAAATTTTCTTCCTACGCTGGGTTTTTGCTCGAAAACTGCGACACGCCTGCCGGCAGCCGCCAATTGTTCTGCGGCCATCAATCCCGCCGGGCCGCCGCCGATGATGACGGCCTCATAATTCAGGTCAGTTTTCACAGATGGGGTTACCGGACGTTCACAGTTATAGATTAGCAATTGGCTATGATACCCCTGATCATCCGCGAACGCAGAGGAAAGACGATGGCTGATGGAATAATTATCGGAGTGCAGCACCTGGCAATCAACGTGACAGATATCGCGGCGGCCAGGCAATTTTACGGCGACATTCTGGGTTTGACTGAACTGCCGCGCCCCAGCGCCGTGGCCGAACAGTTTCGCAGTATCTGGTATCTGCTGGGTAACGCAGAATTGCACGTGGTCGAAAACCCGGAGTTTACACCGCTTAAATCGCCGTTGGGGCCGCATTTTGCCGTAGCTTGCGACGATTTCAGTGCAGCCTGCCAACGGATCAGTGCACTCACCGACGCCATCGTATTTGGTCCCGCCCGCGCAGTAGACGGTATTGAGCGTATGGTTGTGCGCGATCCCACCGGCAATGTGATAGAAATTATTGATTTGCCATTACACAATGGCTGAGCGCTACACATGGTATCGCCATGTGCAATCGTCACATTTTTATCGGAAAAAATAGGCAATTTTGACTTTTACGTTGCAGTGGTCTGGCCACTCGGCGCGATGATGCGTAGCCTCTGATTCTATCGAGATGACGTCTGCCGATTGACTTAGTGATATGTCTCGACAGAGCAAAATCGAATCAGAAAAGGAGGAACACGATGAGCTTTACACTGCCCGATCTCCCCTATGAAAAACATGCCCTGGAACCACATATTTCCAAAGAAACTTTGGAGTATCACTACGGCAAGCACCATCAGAAATATGTGGATACACTCAATGATCTGGTAAAAGGTACAGACGACGAAAAGCGCGAGTTGGAAGACATCGTTAAGCGCGCCGACGGCAAACTGTTTAATCAGGCGGCGCAAGTCTGGAACCACACCTTCTATTGGCATTGTCTGACTCCGGCGGGAGGCGAAGGCCCGAGCGGTGAGCTCAAAGCCTGTATCGAGCATTGCTTTGGCTCGGTTGAAAAGTTCAAAGAGGCTTTCAATGCCAAGGCTGCGGCCAACTTTGGTTCGGGTTGGACCTGGCTGGTGAAGGTGGCAGGTCAGAAAAACAAACTAGAAATCATTAATACTGACGATGCTGATACACCAATCGCCGGTGATCGCTATGTGCCATTGTTGACCGTTGATGTGTGGGAACACGCCTACTATATCGACTACCGCAATGCTCGCCCCGACTACCTGGACGCTATCTGGAAAGTGGTGAATTGGGATTTTGTGCAAGACAATTTTTCACACCCTGAGAAGGCGGTGTCGCAGTTTAAGTTTGCCGCGTAGTTATGTAGGGCGCTGAAAAGGGGGAGCTGTGCTCCCCCTTTTTGATGGTCGGCAATACGCGATAAAAATTAACCAGGCTCGATTTTACAGTTCGGCAATCTGGCTGCACTGGTGGGGTTATTACAAGGAGGGTTACAGCACAATTTTACAAGGAGAATCTATGCAAGACGCTTATCCTACCCGGCGCGGCGAGTCGTTGGAGCCCTTTCCCCGGCTTGATCCCGTGGTTCACTCCAGTGCACGCTTTCGCTGGCACGGTCCACTCGACGAATGTGCCTTGTCTCGCTATGAGCGCGATGGCTTTCTTTGGTTTGAAGGTTTTTTTGGGCGCGAGCGGGTAGAACCTTTTTTTGACGAGCTGGCGGAGTTGTCTCGCGATGCCGAGGCGATGGCCGCAGACCATGTGATCAAAGACCCGGATAGCGGTGAATTGCGGTCTGTATTTTCCATGCACGAAATTTCCCAGCGCTTTTCTAATCTCACCCGGGACCCGCGCATATTGGGTATGGTGCAGCAGTTGCTGGGCAGCGACGTGTATATTCATCAGTCACGCATCAACGACAAGTTTGGATTTCAGGGGCGCGGGTTTGACTGGCACTCGGATTTTGAAACCTGGCATTGCGAAGATGGCATGCCTCGTATGCGAGCGGTATCGGCGTCAATTCTGTTAACCGAAAACAACGAGTTTAATGGGCCGTTAATGCTGATTCCGGGATCGCACCAGTACTTTGCGCCCTGTGTTGACCCGACTCCAGAAGAGAACTGGAAAGACTCGCTGAAAAAGCAGCGACTGGGTGTGCCGGAAAAATCGGTGTTGCGCTGGCTGGCCAATCGCGGCGGTATTGAAGCACCGAAAGGGCCGCCCGGTTCGCTGTTGCTGTTTGAGTGCAATACCTTGCATGCGTCGAATATGAATATGTCGCCGTGGGCGCGGTCGAATCTGTTTTTTGTGTACAACAGTATAGAAAATACTGTCCAAAAGCCGTTTTGTGGTCAGAAGGAGCGGCCGGAATTTCTCGCCACACGCTCAGCGATTGAGCCGCTAACGATGCGTGATGTCCCTTTTGAGCCGGTGCTTGTGCGTCGGGAGAATGGCGTGGCGGAACACGCCTAGTTTCAGCGGAGGGAAAGTTAAGCTTAAGAAGCCGGGGGCGGGCAAA
>NZ_JBFJTH010000033.1:0-29176 GCF_041625495.1 Litorivivens sp.
ATTTGCTGTTTGAAGGCTGATGAAAAGGAGCTGTGCTCGGAATACCCAAGTAGAAAGGCAATATCAGTGATGCTGAGTCTTTCATCGCCAAGGTATTGGATGGCGAGTTCGTTTCTCAGATTTTGCAGTACCTGAGCGAACTGCGTGCCACATTCGGCGAGACGTCGCTGCAAGGTGCGACGAGAGATACCTTGGGCTTTGGCGGTTTTGTCAAGCGTTACGCCGCCGGCGGGCAGCAGTCGAATGAGGGTACCGCGCAGATCTTGCAGTATCTGCTCCCGGCTATCAGGCGTAAACAAGTGCTGAGTGGTTTGCCCAATACTGCGTCCCCAATCAGCATCAAGTTGGATGAGGGGATAATCCAGGCTTTCTCGCTCAAAGTGCAGGCAGCTGACCGGCTGATCAAATTTCAGGTTGGGGCCGAGCAGGCGCTGTATAAGTGTGGAATCTGCCGGTTCTGGATAGGTGAAGTGGGCCTCCAGTGGAAGGATAGGCTTTACACACAGAGAGTTCACGATTTGGGCGGAGACCGACAGCATTTCATCGGACTGGTAGCGCCAGCCGGCATGGGGTTGCCAGAGCGGGATCCAGTCAAGGCAGATAGCTTGTCCGTTTCGTCGAATTTTTACTTCACCGAGATCACCGGCAAAGCGAAGTACACTGGGCATCAGGTTTAGATAGTCCCGGAACGTAGCACAAACCTGGGTGGTGTATAACTGAAGGTTCAGGCGGTTGATGTACTGAATACGTCCGGCGTGCAGGCCAATATCTTCCGTCGTTTGGCTTGCTGCAGCCTGATAGAAATTGTACAGCGCCGCCACACTGTGCCTTGCTTCGGGCTCAGCCAGCTGCTTAAGACGCAATCCTGCTTCTTCGAGCAGGTCGTCGACCGGAGCTCCAAGCGCCCGGGCAGCCTGCACTACGCCGTTGATGCTGGTGCTGTTGACGGTCCATTGAGCGTTTGGCGTTAGGGTGGCATTCATTGCTTTGTTGAGTTCGACTATGCTTTTGCAATCTTACATAGCCTACCATGAAACGGGTCATTTCCCCGTCTGCGGCACGTTCAGTAACAGCAGTATCGAAAACGTCATCACCTGTACTTGAAGTTGCATGGCGGTTACGGCTATAAGATGCTGTGCAATCCAGTGTATGTGCACGCTGACACCGGCAGACACATAATTTATCAGCGCTAATGACATTATAAAGCTGTGAATTGGCAGCCCTAGACTGCCGCGAATACGATGTTGGTTCAATATACCCAATTAAAAGCAAAATACGACAGAAGGGAGAATGATTATGCCTAGAGTAAATCTTCAGGGAAGCTCAGCCATAGTGACGGGTGGAGCTTCGGGAATTGGCGAGGCCACAGCGCGGCAGCTCGCAGAGGCGGGATCTAAGGTGGTGATCGCCGACTTGAATGAAGAGCGCGGTAGCCAGGTTGCCAAAGAGATTGGTGGTGTCTTCGTGAAGTGTGATGTCACCAAAACCGAAGATGCTGATGCGGCCGTGGCAGCGGCATGTGAGCTGGGCCCGTTGCGGGCCTGTGTGAACTCGGCGGGGCTGGGTTTACCTGCGCGCACGATTGACCGCAACAATGACCCAATGGATCTTGATGGGTTCAGCTTTGTAATACAGGTTAACCTGATAGGCACCTTTAATGTATTAAGCAGAGCGGCAGCAGCGATGGCCAAAACTGAGCCGATGGATGAGGATGGCAGTCGCGGAGCCATTGTTAATATGGCCTCTGTTGCTGCTTTTGATGGGCAGATCGGACAGGCGGCCTATTCAGCTTCAAAAGGTGGCATCGTAGGTATGACCTTGCCGATCGCGCGCGATCTAAGCTCTGTGGGGATTCGCGTGAATACCGTAGCTCCGGGTCTAATTAACACGCCTATCTACGGTGAAGGTGAGGCGGCTGAAGCTTTTAAAGCCAACTTGGGTAAGTCGGTATTATTTCCGAAACGCCTTGGTTACGGTGAAGAGCTGGCGTTTACGGTGATGGAATGCATCACGAACCCCTATATGAATGCGGAAGTGATTCGGATGGATGGTGGTATCCGTATGCCACCAAAGTAACGGGCTATTAGCTATTAATTGCCGCTGCTATCGCCTGCGGGGTTAGCAACTCCGTTAGGTGTAGCAAAAAAGCATCCATTTTTTTCAGAGAGGACTAATTGATGAGCGAAGCATGGATTATCGATGCATGTCGCACTCCACGTGGGATTGGCAAAAAGGGCAAGGGCGCGTTGAGCCATATTCATCCTCAGCGGCTTGCCTCCACGGTGTTAAAAGCGATTGCCGAGCGCAACAGTATAAATACTGCCGAGATAGATGACGTTATTTGGGCCACAAGCATGCAACGCGGCCTTCAAGGCGGCGATCTCGGTCGCATGGCAGCGCTGGATGCAGGCTATGACGTTAAGGCCAGCGGAATCACGATGGACCGCTTTTGCGGTTCGGGCATTAGTTCCGTGAACTTTGCTGCAGCTTCCTTGATGTCTGGCATGGAAGATTGTGTGATCGCCGGCGGTACCGAAATGATGTCTCGATTTGGCGACCCGGAAAATGGCACAGCGTCTTACACCATGGATAACGGCAATATGCACTTGCGTGCGTTGCACCCGCAAACGCACCAAGGTATCTGTGCAGATGCTATCGCGAGCCTTGAGGGAATTTCGCGCAGTGATTTGGATGCATTGGCACTAGAAAGTCAAAAACGCGCCGATAATGCTATTAAGAAAGGCTACTTTGATAGGGCGCTCGTGCCGGTATATAACGACGACGGGTCATTGGCGCTGGATCACGAAGAATTTCCTCGCCCGCAAACGACATTGGAAGGCCTTGCAGAACTCAAGCCATCTTTCGCGCCGATGATGGATTACGCGTTCGATGAAACAGGCGCCACTTTCCGTTCGCTTGTGCTCCAAAAGTACCCTGATCTCGATATCGTTAATGTGCATCATGCGGGTAATTCTTCCGGTGTTGTCGATGGTGCGGCGGCGCTCTTATTGAGCTCACCAAGCTACGCGAAGAAACAGGGGTGGAAACCGCGTGCGAAAATAATCGCCATGGCGAATATGGGAGACTGCCCGACCCTGATGCTCAATGCTCCTGTGCCGGCGGCTAAAAAGGTATTGGCAAAAGCCGGCCTTAAGCTGGAAGACATTGACCTTTTCGAAATTAACGAAGCGTTTGCTGTAGTTGCCGAAAAATTCATTCGTGATTTGAATCTCGATCGGGACAAAGTCAATGTTAATGGCGGTGCTATGGCGCTGGGACATCCCATTGGCGCAACGGGCTCTATCCTGATTGGCACCATGGTTGACGAGTTGGAGCGACGTGGTCTGAAGCGTGGGTTAGTAACCATGTGCGCAGGTGGCGGGCAGGCTCCGGCGATCATTGTTGAGCGGGTCGAATAGTTCAGCAATTCTACTCCCTCAATTTTCATATACAAAGCGGACCGTCGGTTTTCTGCAGGAGTGGCGGCTTCAGTCGGTAAGCAGACTTAAATTTGGGAAGCTAAATGTCCGCTTATCCGGCTTAACCAGGAGCTCCCGAAGGTTTTCCCTCTGCTTGCCGATTATACGGCATTGCCGTATAATCGGGCATGATATTTATTGAAACCAGCAACTTCACCAGGCTCCTCCCGAGTTACCTGTCGGACGAGGAGTATCGGGCTTTGCAGGCATTTCTGCTGCAGAGGCCCGGAGCGGGGGATATCGTTCGCGGCTCCGGTGGGGTCAGGAAAGTTCGCTGGGCGCCTGAGGGACAAGGCAAGAGTGGTGGCGTTCGAGTCATTTACTATTGGAAGCGACCCGATCACGAAATATGGATGCTGACGATATATTCAAAATCGGAGCAGTCCACGATACCCGGGCACGTCCTGAAGCAAATAGCGGAGGCAATCGATAGTGAGTAAACGAGATATCGGTGCAGAAATTCTGGATGGTATTAAAGAAATTCAGAAGTACAAAAAAGGTGAGCTTGAGTTAAAAACGACAGAGTTGTCAGAGCCTTCACCGCCGCAAGTCATTCGGAAGAAACTCAAGCTATCGCAGTCGGCCTTTGCCGGGTTGCTCGGTGTCAGTATGCGAACGGTGCAAGATTGGGAGCAGGGGCGTCGTGAGCCTCAAGGCCCTGCCGTGGCATTGTTGCGCATTGCAGAGCAACATCCGGAGGTCTTCACTCAGCTCCATTGAGCTGATATAGCACATCTAGCCGAAGATTCCGGAGTGTTCAATTTCGGTATTCTCGGCTAGCTGTAGCGCGTCATCCAGCTCAACACCCAGATACCTTACTGTGCTATCCAGGTTGGAGTGGCCTAATAATAGCTGAACAGCACGTATATTTTTCGTTTACCTGGCGATTTGCGTCGCGTTTGTTCTGCGAAGTGACTGCTTTAATTGCCGATAGCTCCAGAAACTGAGGTTATCCATCATTGCGAATCTTCGAGTCGCGTTTAATGCCTACAATTTCTAGTTGGGCAGAGCGACCATTTAGCAGAGGCCAATTAATGACGGCACCGAGAGGTTCGCCAATGAGAGCTGTGCCGACCGGTGACAGGATAGAGATGCGCATTTTGGGCACACTGGACTCCCATGGCAAAACGATGGTTACCGTACGCTCAGCGTTGGTTTTTAAATCGCGGAATATCACCTTGTCATACAAAGCGACTACGGTTTCAGGCAGCGAGACGTCCGGGCAGATGTCTGCTTTGGCCAGTTCAGCGTCCAGATCATATGTCGCGGTTGACCGACTACGTTCCACTAGTTTGGAAAGTTTTTGGTAATCAGATTCGGACACAATTAGTCCCTTATTCATTTCGATTGGCATGCGAAACCCTCACGCGACGCAGTTGCGTCGGACGAATGCGTAAAAACCCCGCGCTAACCTTGCGCGAAGCGTTCAATGGTTGATTTGGTTTGTGGCGGTTAAGCTAAAGCGACTTAACCGCCCACAGTGAGGAAGGCACTGACAGGACAAGAAACCTGTGTGCTCGCAGCATTGGAAGTGAACATGCAGAAAATATTTTTCATAGGCTAAGACTACCCCGCTTTCAGGGAAAAGCAAGGGTGAAAAAATGTTTCTTTTGATATCAATACGGCGAGTATTAAAACTCGCGTGGCCCACCGGAGCTGATTCTAATGTCTGACCGCCACCACTGTAGGGATCATCAGAATATGGCCTGTTTTTCCTAATCCGTCGGCAATACCCGGTTGTTCTTGATTTCTAACAAGGAAAAACTCGATTCAACATTTTTCACACCCGGATATTTTAGAATCCTTCGCATGGTGAGCTCTGAGAAATGATCGATATTGCGAGCAACCACCTTCATTAGGTAATCGTGTGAGCCACTTGTGGCAAAGCATTCCACAATGTGATCTTCGGCTTCGACACAGGCAATGAATTTCTCTGTGTCAGAGTCGGTTTGTTTCTCCATGGTTACCTGCACAAATGCTGTCACTTCGAGACCGAGCTTGCGTTGGTCGACGATGGCGGCATATCCGCTGATCAGTCCATTCGCTTCAAGCTGTTTGACACGCCGAAAGCAAGGCGAGTCCGAAAGGCCCACTTGTTGGGCAAGGTCGGCATTGGAGATCCGGCCATTGCGCTGGAGAATGCGTAGGATGTCTTTTTCTTTTCTACCCAGGCTCATGGGTTAATACCTCCTAACCAATAGTCATAATGGGTTAAATTCACCTAAATAGTCCCAGATTTGGGCATAGAAAGAAATATCTCTCCAGTTTGCAGGGCATAAGATGGCTGTAATTGATTGGCCACGTACTGGCCACCACCAGACGCACTGTGAGATCCGGAGAAAAGCAATGGCAGATCTGTTTGAAAACCCGCTGGGTACCGATGGTTTTGAGTTTGTGGAATACGCTGCACCAGATCCCGAGCTGCTGCGGTCTTTGTTTAGCAAGATGGGATTCCCGGCGACACACCATCATCGGTCTAAAAACATTACGCTGCACCGGCAGGGGGATATCAACTTTATTATCAATGCGGAGCCCGAGTCATTCGCACAGCAATTTGCCGCCAAACATGGACCCTGCGCCTGTGCCATGGCTTTTCGCGTACGCAACGCTGCCGAAGCATTGAAGAAGGCTGTCGCTGCGGGAGCGACCCCGGTTGAGGAAAAAGTCGGTCCAATGGAGCTGAATATCCCAGCTATAGAAGGTATTGGCGGCAGCCGCCTGTACCTGGTGGATCGTTATGGGGATCACTCAATTTATGATGTCGACTTTTTGCCGCTGCCGAATGTCAAAGCCGAGCGATCTGCAGGTCTGCTGCACATTGATCATCTAACGCACAATGTTCGCCAGGGGAATATGGAAAAGTGGGCTGGCTTTTACGAGAAGGTCTTCAATTTCCGTGAGATCCGATTCTTCGACATTGAAGGTAAAGTAACAGGCTTGGTCAGCAAAGCAATGACTAGCCCTTGCGGTAAAATCCGGATACCAATTAATGAATCCTCTGACGATCAGTCCCAGATAGAAGAATACCTGCGTGAATACAATGGCGAGGGCATCCAGCATATAGCGCTGGATACCGATGACATTTACGCAACTGTCGACCAGTTGCGCGCTAACGGGATCAGCTTTCAAGATACGCCAGATACTTACTACGAACAGCTGTCGACCCGTCTGCCGGATCACCCAGAAGACGAAGAGGAACTGCGCAAGCGTAAAGTTCTGCTCGATGGTGGTGAGGCCCAAGGCGGAGGATACTTGATGCAAATATTCACGAACAACGTGATCGGGCCGATCTTTTTTGAAATCATCCAACGCAAAGGCAACGATGGTTTTGGTGAAGGTAACTTCCAGGCGTTATTTGAGTCGATTGAGCTTGATCAGATTCGCCGGGGAGTGATTTCTGCGCCAGACGCCGATAGTGCTGCGTCGTAAGTCATTGGTGGGAGGTGGGGAATGAAGCAGTGGATACCGTTTTCTCTCGGTCAGGGTACCTATTCACGGCAAGCGCATTGCGACTTGCCGGAGGGCACGTTTGAGCGAGAGGTAGGAAAGGAAGGATTCTTCGGCCCGGCGACACACTTTTACCACCGTCACCCGCCCACATCGTGGACGCATATAGAAGGCTCTATACGTCCACGTGCTTTTGATACTAATCAGCTAGAGACAGGTGGTTCGCCCTGGACTGCGCCGGTATTGCTGAAAAACCACCATTGCCAGATACGTATCTGGCAGTGTGATAGTCCAATGAAGCAGCTAGCCCGAAATGCCGATGGCGACGATTTGCTGTTCGTGCATGCGGGTGAGGGTCGATTGTTCTGTGATTATGGACATCTGTCATATCGCGATGGCGACTACATTTTGTTGCCGCGCGGTACACTGTGGCGATTAGAACCGAGCGCCGCGACTCGATTGTTGATGATTGAAGCAACTAATAGCAGTTATCGGCTACCTGACAAGGGAATGCTGGGGCCTAATGCCATTTTTGATCCGGCGGTACTGGATACCCCAGTCATTGATGATCGGTTTCTCGAGCAGCAACACGATAATGAAACCTTGGTTGAAGTGAAGCGGTTGGATGCGATATCCCGTATTACATTCCCTTTCAATCCGTTAGACGCCATTGGCTGGAAAGGGAATTTGTCAGTAGTAAAAGTTAACTGGCGTGACATCCGTCCGGTGATGAGCCATCGCTATCATGTGCCCCCATCGGCGCATACAACCTTTTTGAGTGATCGCTTTGTCGTTTGCACCTTTTGCCCGCGGCCCATTGAAAGTGACCCCGGTGCACTGAAAGTGCCCTTTTTCCACAGTAACGATGATTTTGAAGAATTTATCTTCTATCACCGAGGCGAATTCTTTAGCCGTGACAATATTCACCCAGGTATGACGAGCTATCACCCTTACGGTTTTACTCATGGGCCTCACCCCGGCGCGTTTCGCAAAGGTGCAAAGCACGTCAATAAAGAAACTGATGAGGTTGCTGTGATGGTGGATACACGCGATGCGCTTACTGTCACTGAGTCTGCGCAGCAGTGCGAATGGACCGGTTATGCGCAATCGTGGCAAACCTCGTCTACTGCCAAATAACGGAGTAACAGATGAAACTAGCTTCTTTAAAGCATGGTCGCGACGGCCAACTGGTTGTTGTTTCGAAAGACCTAAAGCACTGTATTGCCGTGCCCGATATAGCTCAAACCATGCAGTCGGCTATAGATAATTGGTCGGAAGCAGAGTCGCGGTTGCAAACAGTTTACGAGCAGTTGAATGCAGACCAACTTGATGCCAGCGAATTTGAAATTGGAAACTGTGATTCGCCATTACCTCGGGCGTATCAGTGGGCCGATGGTTCAGCCTACGTAAACCATGTGGAGCTGGTGCGTAAGGCAAGGGGCGCAGAAATGCCGGAGTCTTTCTGGACAGATCCGCTCATGTATCAAGGCGGGTCCGACGACTTTCTCGCACCTACCGATCCTATTGTCATGGCCTCTGAAGACTGGGGCATCGATTTTGAGGCCGAAATAGCCGTTGTTACCGATGATGTACCTTGCGGCGTGGCGCCGGCAGATGCTGCGGCGCATATTAAATTGCTGATGCTGGTGAATGACGTATCACTTCGAAATCTGATACCCGGAGAGCTTGCCAAGGGCTTTGGCTTTTTCCACGCGAAACCTTCCAGTGCCTTTTCGCCGATAGCTGTTACACCCGACGAGCTGGGTGAGCAATGGCGTGATGGTAAGGTACTTTTACCTTTGCTCAGCTATCTTAATGGAGAACCATTTGGCAAACCCAATGCAGGGGTTGATATGACCTTTAGCTTTCCTGAGTTGGTAGCCCATGCGGCAAAAACACGTAACTTGTGTGCCGGCACCATCATTGGCTCGGGCACAGTCTCAAACAAGCTAGATGGCGGGCCGGGTAAGCCAGTGAATGCAGGTGGCGCAGGTTACTCCTGTATTGCTGAAGTGCGAATGGTAGAAACACTCGCCGAGGGTCAACCTAAAACCGCTTTTATGAAATTCGGTGATCGCATCAAGATAGAAATGCACGATCCTGAGGGAAATACGATTTTTGGCGCCATCGAACAATCGGTAGAGAGAAGCTGAGATGCCAGTATTTTCCACTCTGGCGGAACTTCGTGGTGACCCAATATTGGGTCTTTCTGCGCAATTTCGCGAAGATTCGCGCGGCGAAAAAATTGATCTTGGCGTTGGGGTATACCGCTCTGAGGGTGGCGAAACACCGATTATGGAAGCAGTGCGGGAAGCGACTGCTTTGCTAACCGAGCAGGAAGCGACTAAAGCCTATCTTCCGCCCAGTGGAACGCCGCATTTTCAGTCGGCAGTGGCCCGGCTGGTGCTAGGCAGCGAAAATAGTGTATTGGCATCTGGACGAGTCACTACTCTACAGAGTGTCGGTGGCAGTGGCGCGCTTCATGTTGGCGCAAGGCTGATCGCAACCAGCGCGCCAGATGCTGTGGTTTGGATCGGTAATCCTACGTGGGCCAACCATGCTCACCTATTGGGCAGTGCGGGTGTGCGGCTCAAGGAATATCCATACTACGATTCTACGACACATTCCCTAGATTTTGATGGTCTCTGCAAAGCGCTTGCAACGGCCTCCGCCGGCGATGTGGTTCTGCTCCATGGTTGTTGTCACAACCCGTCCGGGGCAGATCTTTCATTGTCTCAATGGCATACACTGACCGAGCTCGTGTCGAATCGAAAGTTGGTTCCTTTTATCGATATTGCCTACCTCGGATTAGGGATGGGTATTGATGAAGATGCTGCCGGATTACGGCATATGGCGGAAAACGTTCCAGAAATGCTGATCGCGGTGTCGTTTTCCAAGAATTTTGGTCTCTATCGCGAGCGCGCCGGTGCCCTCATAGCGGTGACAGAAAAACCATCGACAGCAAAAGTTGTTGCCTCTCACTTGGGGAGTATAGCACGAGGTGTATATTCCATGCCTCCGGCCCATGGTTGTGCGCTGGTTGAGACCATTCTTCACAGCAACGAGCTCACCAGCCTTTGGCAAAGAGAGCTGGGCGATATGCGTGAACGCATTAATGGGTTACGCAGCTCCCTGGCTGCGTCATTGGGTACTGCGACAAACAAACGCGACTTTACCTATCTGGAAGACAGGTTAGGTATGTTTTGTTACTTAGGCTTACCGGTTGATGCGGTAACTCGATTGCGTAAAGAGCATGCCATCTATATGGTCGATTCCAGCCGAATCAACGTCGCAGGAATAAACCAACACAATCTACCTCGGCTTGTTGAAGCGTTGGTAGCTGTCTTGTAGTGCGGAGGTATCGCAAATGACATATCAGAATCTGATTGATAACTTGCCATCCCACCTTCGCCTCTTTGTCAAAGAACAGGATTACGCACAGTATTCACCGAAAGATCATACGGCCTGGCGATTTCTCATGCGGATGTTGACCCGGCAGTTATCGCAGTCGGCGCACCCAGTGTATCTCGAAGGTATGGAAAAGACGGGTATCACGTTAGATCGTATCCCTACGATCGAAGGGATGAACGAAAAGCTTTCGCAGCTTGGTTGGGCAGCTGTCGTGGTCGACGGATTTATTCCCCCTGCCATTTTCATGGAGTTCCAGGCGCGACGAATTTTGCCCATCGCGCAAGATATGCGCTCAGCCGAGCATCTGTTGTATACGCCAGCCCCTGATATCGTGCACGAAGCAGCAGGTCATGCTCCATTTATAGTCGATGATGACTACGCTGAGTATCTGCAGTCATTTGGCGAGATAGGGATGAAAGCGTTGGCAACCAAGGCAGATTACGAGGTCTATGAAGCCATCCGACACCTTTCTATAGTCAAGGAGTCACCTTCAGCGACGAGCGCAGATATTAAAGATGCAGAGCAACGGCTAGAGAAAAGCTTGGCCGAAAAGGGTGAACCTTCCGAAGCAGCCTTGCTATCCCGATTGCATTGGTGGACGGTTGAATATGGTTTGGTGGGCAAGCCTGAGCAATATCATTTGTTTGGAGCCGGATTGTTGTCGTCACTCGGTGAAAGCGCTAGCTGCCTCGATGATCAGCGCGTGCGCAAAGTGCCTTTAACGGTAGACTGTATCAACACGGACTACGATATTACCTCGCAGCAACCTCAGTTATTCGTCACCTCAAGTTGTCGCCATCTCTCTCAAGTGCTGGATCAGTTCAGTCAGGGAATGGCCTTTCGCCAGGGTGGTTCGGCCGCCTTGCGCAAAGCAATTGCCTCAGAATCGGTGGCCACAGCTGAGTATTCATCAGGCCTGCAGGTTAGCGGTAGAGTGCATAATATCCTTACCGATGCAATGGATAACCCTATCTATCTGTCTACTCAAGGGCCCACTCAGCTTTCACATCGGGGAAGCGAGATTGAAGGGCAGGGTCTTGAAGAGCATCCGGAGGGGTTTGGTTCACCGATAGGAAAAGTGCAGAACCTTACGCACTGCCTGTCAGATTATACGGTGGACGAACTGGCCGAAAAGGGCATAAAGCGTGGCAGGGCTGTTCGCCTAAACTTTGTATCTGGAATTACAGTTTCTGGTGTTCTGGAGCATATTGAGCGCCGCAACCATAGGAATGTTCTGTTTAGCTTTTCACATTGCACGGTGAACAACGCTCAGGGTGAGGTACTGTTTGAGCCGTCTTGGGGGCGCTACGATATGGCTATCGGGGAGCGGATCGCGTCTGTGTCTGGCGGTGCGGCTGATCGTGAGCGTTATCCGTTGTATTCCAAGCCATCAACCGAAAGCACACCAAACGGTACTCAGAAAGATGAGGACGTCGCGTTAATGACTATTTATGATCAGTTGAACATATGGTCGGATAGCCCCGCTGATGATGACTTATCGAGGCTTTACGGTCAGCTAAAGGCTTTTCCTAAGGAGTGGCTTGCACGCTGTGAGTTACTTTGTCTGCTCGGTAGTCAGCATCATCTGACGGCTGCATTGGTGGCTGAGCTAGAGCCTTTTAAGTCAGACGATGGCCAGCCGGGAGTGATTGTTAGCCGGGTGCTTGATGAGTTTGGTAACGGCCAGATAAGTAAAAAAGTTTCGTAGAGGAGGTCACTGATGTCGATGGTGTTATATGGATACTGGCGTTCGTCGGCAGCATACCGGGTTCGGATTGCGTTAAACTTAAAAGGACTAAACTACCAGACAAAACATGTCTCTCTGATCGATGGAGATCAGCGCAGTGTAGAATTCCTTGAGATTAACGCGCAGGGTTTAGTGCCTGTCTTGTTTGATGGAAATGCACACATTAGTCAGTCGCTCGCCATCCTGGAATACCTTGAGGACATGTATACTGAGGTACCACTTCTACCGGCTGATCCGTGTAACCGAGCAACGGTTCGACAGATCGCCCTGTTGATCGCCTGTGACATTCATCCGTTGTGCAACTTGCGTGTACTTAATTATCTAAAAGAGACGCTGGGGGCAGATGAAGACGCTAAACTTCAATGGTATAGACACTGGGTTAGGGAAGGGCTTACCGCCTTGGAAAAACGTGTTTCAGAGACTCACGGTAAATTCTGTGTGGGTGATATGCCTACGTTTGCTGACGCTTGCCTGATTCCTCAGCTATATAACGCAGAACGATTTGACGTGCCGGATGAGAACTGGCCTACCTTGCGCGAAATTGCCCGGCACTGTAACCAACATCCGGCGTTTGCTGATGCCCATCCGGATTCTAACCGTGAAGCGTAGAATCCCTATTTGTTTTTAAAACCTTCCGTTAATAACGCCAGCGGCCTTCAAGATAAATGGTTTTGGTGGGTTCTATCGTTGCACGATAGCCGCCGGCATCGAGCGCGGAAGGTGAACCAATACCAATTGTTGTTTCATCTGTGAGGTTCTTACCGACGAGAGCAACACTCCAGGTCTCTTCTTCCGAGCTAAGCCCGATGCGGGCGTTAATTTTGTTTACTGCGTCCTGGATACCCCGTGGGTCCAGATCGCCCGAGGTGAAATGCTCACCCTTGTAGCTCACATCAACACCGAGTTCTAAAACCAGCGCGTTAAACAGCGGTTGCGTATATGTGCCGGACAGGCTGGCAGTCCACTCCGGGGTGTGTTGGTTCTCTCTGCCGGTAAGGTCGCAGGTGCCTGCGTCGGGGTCTTCATTTGGTGCGCCTTCGTAGCAAGGGCCGTCTACGTAGTCGAGCCACTCAAAGTCGAGGTAAGCGAGTGAGCCGCTAAGCATGAATTTCTCGGTTAGCAACCAGCGTCCATCTAGCTCTATACCCTGGGTCAACGCGCTACCGGCATTGGTTACGGTGAAGCCGGCAACGCCGTCAAACACACTTACCTGCATGTCTTCATATTCCACACGATAAATCGCCACATTTAGTTCGGCAGCGCCATCTGCCAGACGCATTTTGGATCCTATCTCCACAGCATCGGCCATCTCGTCTTCAAACTCGAAGTTGGTCCCACCGCCATTGGGGCCCATGCCGTCGTTGTTATTGCGGGCGTCGTAGCTCCCCGATTTGGCGCCACGGGTAAAGCCTGCATAGAGCATGATGTCGTCAGTCGCGTCCCACTGGATATTAACTGAAGGCAGCGTAACGGCTACGTCTCGCTCGCTGCTCAGTGTGTGTTTGTTAATAAGTAGGGCATTAAGGATTGCAGCAGTCGCTGGGTCGGCATCGTTTTTAGTACCAGATTGGTAAACATTAAAATCCCGGAAGCCGGTTTTTTCTTCAACTACGTGACGAACACCGAGAGTTGTACGTAGCGTTGGTAGCCAATTGAGTGTCACCTGCGCAAAGGCTGACCATGCATCACTGTCTATGCTGAAATCTCGCTCAAGGTCGGCTTTAACGTTTTCCAGTGTATTGATGGGGCAAAGCCCAGAATCCTGCAGCGCGCCGTTTCTGACATTCAGAGGCGCCGATTCATCAAACTGCAATTTGTTGGTTTGATAAAATGCGCCCACGATGTAGTCAGCGAAATTGCCCGTGGCTGAAGCAAAACGGATTTCCTGGCTGAATTGGTCGTAATCTTCTGCGCCAAGTAGTGGGACGGTATCAAAGCTGCTTGAATCAGCATCAAAAAGATCTACCGATTCGAACCCAGACCAACCGCTGGTAAGGCTAAGCGTGCCGGGTTCGAAATTCATATCGACATTGAGTGTGTAGTTGTAGGTGTCGATCTCGGCGTATTCTTCGGCATCTGTATTCTTTACCCGGTTTAGCACAATATCTTCGCCGCTACAGCCTGTCAGGGCGCTGGCATGGGTGAACTCAAAAGTGCGGCCGTTTTGCTCGCGTTCAGATTTTTCGAGTTTCAGGTAAGCGTCCATCCAATCCAGCGGATGGTAGCCAAAGGTCAGCCTAAGCGCTTTTTCATCTACTTCGGGTTCAAGACGTTTAACACCCTCATTGTAGAGATAGCCATCTTCTTGACGCATGCGGCCGGCAATGCGTACGCCAAAATTGTCGGTAATGGGCGTCGAAACCATGGCGGAAAATTCTTTAATGTCATTGTCGCGCCCGCTTGGTACCCCCGTCAGACCGCTAACCATGGCTTCCAGCTCTTCGCCGGGTTTGGCCGAGACAATGCTCAATGCACCAGCAATGGCGTTTTTGCCAAACAAAATGGATTGTGGCCCGCGCAGCACCTCCACCCTCTCTATATCCAAAAAAGCCGCTCGGGTCTGGTGAGGGCGGCCGAGATGAATGCCATCGGCAAAGATACCCACCGACAATTCAAAGCCCTGGTTAGAGCCCGAACCTACACCACGCATATAAACATTGGGTATGAGTCCACCGGGAACCAGTTTGAAATTTGGGGTGTATTCCGACAGGTCGGCCAAATTGCTGATGCCCGCTTTGGTTATCTTGTCGCCGGTTACTGCGGTGACAGACACGGGGACATCGCTAAGTGATTCCGCGCGCTTCTGGGCTGTGACTACAATTTCTTCGAGGACCGGTTTTGCCTGCACAGAAGATGCAAGAACCAAAGGGGAAAGCGAAAGTGCAAGCGAGCGACGCAGCCAGCGGGATTGCGCAGTCATAGTGATACACCTTGAATTGTTATTATTGGTAATTGCCCTAACGTGGGCGTTTAGGAGTTTTTTACTCTTATTTACGATGGTTGTCCACGCTTTAACCGCTAGCACTAGAGTGTTTGGCCTTCTGGCCAATCTTTAAGAAAGACGCAAAATCCGTACTGCTATCAACGTGATATCCGTATTTAGAGGGCGCTTAGGGGCAGCGGAAAACTTGCCTTGGCGCAGTTTGAGGGCGCCCGCGCAGCCCAGTTGTGAAACACACTGGTTTATTATTATAATCGGTGGTCTTGTAGACAGAGCCGTACTGCCCATGTCCCGATTCAAGCTCAGTATTCTTAGCGTCAGCGTAGTTGCGCTGATAGCCGTTGGCGCGGTGTTGTGGAACTTTCTTATGCCCTCAGCGGGGCCGACGGTGACACTTCCCGGTATCAGCTATTCCGTCGCCGAATCCAGTGTGGGCGTGCTGCTGGACTCATCAGATACACGTGATGTGTTGGAAACCCATATTCCAGGCATTGCTGATATTCGTCAGTTGTCGGTTGCGCGCCCGCTAACACTGCCGGATATCCAGCCTTATTATCCTGAGATGATTACCGATGAACGTTTGGCTGCGCTGGATCTAGCGCTAGGTGACATTGAGGGCTCAAGCGTGGTGGTCTACACCACAAGTTCTACGCTAGTGGGGGTGTTGCTTGATGATCCAGAAGCCATTGCCATCGTTGATAAGTATCTGCCGGGATTTTCCACCAACCCTGATATTGACCAAGGTCGCGGCTTTACCCTCTCCTTTATGCAAAAATTTGATCGCAAAACGATTACTGATGAAAAGCTGGCCAGTATGGACGCCGAGTTTGAGGCGCTGGCTAAACAGAGGGCCGGGTTATGAGCTCAATAAAATTTAAGGTTAACGGCGAGTCGCAGTCTGTTGATATAGATCCGAGTACACCACTGCTGTGGACACTGCGGGACCACCTCAAAAAAACAGGGACCAAATTCGGTTGCGGCGTAGGGCAGTGCGGAGCCTGCACAGTTCATTTCAATGGTGTTGCTACTCGATCCTGCCTGATACCGGTTCAGTCGGTAGAGGGTGCTGAAATTACGACGATAGAGGGGCTGTCGGAGTCTGGGGATCATGTTTTGCAAAAGCTTTGGGTGGAACTGAACGTCCCCCAGTGTGGCTACTGCCAGGCCGGGGTGTTGATGGCGGCCGCAGACTTGCTCAAGCGCAAGCCGAATCCAACAGACGAGGATATTGATAGCCACATTTCTAATATTTGCCGATGTGGAACCTATCCACGAATTCGGGCGGCGATTCATCGCGCGGCGAAGGAGATTCAGGCATGAACCAGGTTGTCTTGTCTCGTCGTAAATTTCTGATCTCTTCCGCCACCGTTGCAGGTGGTTTGTCGTTGCAATTGATACCCTCCGAGCTGGCCGCCGCACCCGCAGGAAAAGCGGCTCGCGAACTCTCGCCGTGGTTGACGATTCATGCGGATGACACCGTAGTAGTCACCGTACCCACTCCTGAGATTGGAAACGGCGCATCTACGCAACAAGCGATGAACATTGCAGAAGAACTGGAATGCGCTTGGGACATGGTGAGGGTCGAATTTGCGTCCTTTACGCGGGAATACAAACAACCGGGCAGTTATGCAGTTGGCCTCCAACCTTTTTTTGGCGGCCACAGCACCGACCATGACAGAATGCCCTACACCCTTCAGCTTGGAGCCAGCGCGAGAGAGAGACTGAAACTTGCGGCCGCCAAACGTTGGGGCGTACCCCCCAGCGACATTGAGGCGCGCAACAGCGTGCTTACGCACACTGTTACTGGGCGAACCTTGCGCTTTGGTGACGTAGCGGCGGAGGCCGCCTCCGTAGAGCTGACGCAAGAGCCAGCTCTTAAAGCGCAAAGTGAGTGGCGTTTGCTGGGCAAAAAACAGCCGCATAAGTTACAAGTGCCGGCGGGTGTAGATGGCAGTGCAATTTTTGGTGTAGATGTGACACTGCCTGGAATGGTGTATGCGGCCTTGCTGCAGGCACCGGTGCATGGCGGTTTGCTGAAAAGCCATGATGCTGACGCCGTAATGAACATGCCGGGTGTGCGTGCGGTCGTCGTGATCGATCCGTCTAAAACTCCCGGTTCGCCGGTGCAAGCCGATGCCACCTTTGGCCTGGAAGGCTCGGAATTACGCAGCGGTGTCGCGGTTATTGCTGACCACTATTGGCAGGCAAAGAAAGCACTGGATGCTTTGCCGGTGGAGTGGGAGCTCGGGCTCGGGCAGTTTTGGGAATCGAATGAAAAGATTCGTGATCGCCAGCATCAGGTATTAGATAAGTGGGCCGGAACGCCGCTGACTAAAGCGGGCGACGTTGAGAAATTTGAGGCGGCTAAAACCGTCGAGGCGACCTATAGCATTCCATTTTGTGAGCACGCCACGATGGAACCGCTTAATGGCACGGCAAAGTACACGGCAGACTCGCTGGAACTATGGCATCCAACCCAGGATATGCAGCAGGCCTTTTGGGTGGCGGCAGATGAAAGCGGGGTGCATCCAGACAAAATCGATATCCACCAGACCTTGGTAGGCGGCGGATTTGGTCGACGCGTTATCGGCGATGATGTGCGTACGGTGGTCGCCATTGCCAAACAGTACCCGGGCGTGCCGGTAAAAGTTATCTGGTCGCGCGAAGAAACTACGCGCCAAGGCACTTACCGAACATCCTTAGCTGCGCGTTTTAAAGCCGGTTTGGATGAGAACGGCACATTGCAGGCATTGCAGGGCGAAACCTGCTTCAGCGGCATGGCATTGAATATTGGCTACACCGACATGCCATACGCAGCTGCAGGCAACATACCCAATGTACGGCTGGCCACCAGTAGTCTGCCTATGCATATCATGACAGGAGCATATCGCGCACCTTGCTACAATGCTCATGCATTCACCGTTGAAACCTTTATCGATGAGTGCGCAGTCGCTGGCGGTATCGATCCACTGGACTATCGATTGAATTTGCTTTCCGGCTGGGATCCTGCGTGGGCAAACTGCTTGAAAGTGGCAGCCGAAAAAGCAGATTGGGGTAGGCCATTACCGAAGGGGCAAGGGCGTGGCATAGCGATAAGTAATTGGCCGCACTCCGGTAAGCCGCAGGCTGGCGCCACTGTTTGTGCGGTCGCCCACGTCGAAGTAAGCCAGTCCGGCGAGCTGAAGATTCACCGTATTGATTTCACATTTGACTGCGGTCGCATCGTTAACCGAGATGCCGTCCTTGCACAACTTGAGGGTGGTATTATCTTTGGGTTGAATATGAGCCTCAACGAAGGCCTGACGATTGAAAACGGGGCGGTCATTGAAGGTAACTTTGACAGTTACCCCATGCTCAAGATGTCAGATATTCCTGATATTCGAGTTCACTTTGAGGCTCTCTCTGGTCACGACCGTTTTGCGATTATTGGTGAGGCGCCAGTGGGCCCAATAGGCCCAGCGATTGGCAATGCCATATACCAGGCCATCGGTAAGCGGGTGCGCACCACGCCGTTTAGAACCCACGATTTGCGTTGGAGCTGATCGCTGTACGTTGTCGACGATATCAGCACGTTCTGTCGGTATTAAAAACGCATTGCTGATAATCTTCTGGTAGTTTTCAGAATTGGTGATTCAGGCTGCGTCCGGCCTCCTATTCGGGGATGCGTTTCAAAACGTGAATGGCGTTTAACCGTGCCGGCCAACGTCGTCTGAGTGTGTAGGGCTCGTCTCGAGTCACATCGGTGGAATCGATATGCAGCGTATTGAATCAGAAAGAGCATTAAGAGAGTTACTTGGCCAGCCGCACGATCTCGTCAAGCAAAAAATTTCTGAAGCGTTAACTGAGGAAGCGCTGGATTTTATTGGTAAAAGCCCCTTGCTGTTTCTAGCTACTACCGGGATAGGCGGAAACGTGACCGTATCGCCGAAGGGTGATGCTGACGGATTTGTCCGTGTTGTCGACAATCGTACGCTGATCATTCCAGAGCGACCAGGAAACAAGTTGCTTCATGGCCTTATTAATATCCTTGAGACCGGTAGTATTGGTTTGTTATTCATTGTGCCAGGGACCGAGGAAACACTTCGTGTCAACGGCAAAGCGAGGCTGTACCAGGACGAAGATCTTTGCAAGGAGATGGCCGCGAATGGGAAGTCGGCGTTGCTGCTCATTCAGGTTGAGGTAACAGAGTGTTTTTTTCATTGTGCCAAAGCGTTTAAACGCAGCAAAGCTTGGCAATCTGAGAGCTGGCGCGATCCACTGAAAATAAATTTTGGCAAGCAGATCGCAAGAAACGCAGCGCATGGCAGAGTCGGGCGAGCGGCCATTACAATGGCTGTAGACGCCGCAGTAAAAGCAGACTATAAAAAGAACTTGTAACTGCCGCTTACTGCCTGCTTTCTATCTCGTGCTTAGCATAGGCCGGCTATGTCTCGGGGAATTGTGCAAGTCCAATCAGACGAGCATTATCCGTCGCCTTCAGCTAACGCATCGCCTGATTTTTTGTGCACGCGGCTGGCGATAATCAATACCAGCGCCGGCATCAACATCCACCCGCCGTACACCAGTACAGTGAACAAGGCCATACTGCCCAGTGTGCTGGTAGCCGCGTTGGCTGCGGGAAACAGCGAGGCAATAATCAGCACCGCGAGGTTCACATTGCGCACCGTTAGCTCCATATCAATGGCCACGATATCGGGCCGCGGTGCGCGCATCAGCCAGGGCACAACCAAGCCTGCAGCAAGCAGGGATATGGTAAAGCCGGTGACGACCAGAACATTCCCCAATCCAAAGGCTGCCCAGTCGAGCCTGCCGGAAGTCGACGCACCCAGGATGATGACTATGATCAGCGCCAAGCTTGCTCGTATCGACCATTTTGCAATCTGAGCTGACAGCGTTGGTAGCAGCCTGAGTGTCAGCATGCCCAGCGCCAGTGGTCCTAGAATTGAAAAGAATATTTCAGCGGCGATCCGCGCTGCCGGTAGTCGAAAATCGGCAGGTACATAGTCGGTGATCAGCAGCTTCAGGATAATGGGCACGGTGACCAGACAGGCGACAGTTGTCACTGCAGTTATGGCGATCGACAACGCGATATTGCCCCTGGCAAAGTGGGTGTAGATGTTTGACGTTGTGCCACCGGGTATCGCTGCGAGTATGGCGATACCGACCGCAACGCCAGGCTGCAAATTGAATATTGCCAAAAACAGCACGGCGATGAGCGGAACCATCAATAACTGCAGGCTGATGCCCGTCGCGAAAGCGCGAGGGGTTCTGGCAACGTTGATGAAGTCGACGACGCGCAGGGTGGCACCCATACCGAACATGGCCAGCAACAGTTGAGTGAAGGCGATCCAGTATTCGTATTTGAGGTAGAGTTCAGTCATTGCGAGGTCAGGTGCCTATTGTTCTAGTTCGGTGGCAGAAAAGGCTTTCGCAATATCCTCATCGCTTAGGCGATAGATTCCCTTCTGATAGTTGCGTGCATTGCGAATATAGAAGGCGGCGTTGATCCGGTTGGCTTCGCTGTTGTCTTTGCTGCCCACCTGTTTGGCGGGAACGCCAGCAATAATCGCATTGTCTGGAAACTCGCTGCCTTCGGTGAGGATAGCTTGTCCGGCGACAATACAGTTGTTGCCAATTTTTACGCCGTCCATAACGGTGGCGTTTATCCCAATCAAGCAGTTATCGCCGATCTCGCAGCCATGCAGGGTAACATGGTGCGTTATAGAACAGTATTTACCGACACGCGTCGGTGTAAGCGTGCCGACATGGATCATCACAAAATCCTGAATGTTGGTACCTTCACCAATATGTATATCGTGCACTTCTGCCCGCATAACGGCGTTTGGCCAGACTGAAACATCCTTTTCCAACGTGATTTTGCCGAATAAGCGTGCGCTGTCATCAATGTAGGCAGGTTGATTAAGCACGATGTCGGGGCCGAATTGGGGCATGAAATTATCCTTTCTGGGTACAAAACACTCGATTGTGGCACAAGTCTCGCGTGCCAACGTCGCTATCGGTATCATCCACGTCTTTTGATCATAAGCAACCCATGGCGCATACCTCCCGCACTGAACTGAAATCGCTGTTGTCGCTGGCGCTGCCCATTCTTGGGGGGCAGCTGGCGCAAACCGCGAATGGCTTTGTCGACACAGTGATGGCAGGGCGGGTCAGTGCGAATGATCTGGCGGCTGTGGCGGTGGGTGCCAGCGTTTGGGTGCCGCTTTACCTGTTTATGACCGGGGTTTTGATGAGTGCCACACCCATTCTGTCTCGGCATATGGGTGGCAGTCAGCACGAGCGTATCAATCCGTTGGCGCAGCAGTCTCTTTGGTTGTCTTTGGTGCTGGGACTACTGGGCGCGCTAGTGCTGCGCAGCATGGCGCCAGTATTGCAGTTGATGGATGTGGATATGGCGATCCGTCCGCTGGTGGCCGCCTATCTCGATGCGCTCAGCTGGGGAATGCCTGGTGCGGCATTGTGGCTCGCCTTGCGCGGCTATACCGAGGCCATGTCTCACACACGGCCGGTTTTCTGGATCAGTGTGATTGGCCTGCTGATCAATATTCCGTGCAACTATGTTCTGATCTACGGAAAGTTGGGCTTTCCCGCGATGGGCGGTGTTGGCTGTGGCTGGGCAACAACCTTGGTGCTGTGGCTGATGGCGTTGATGATGGGCACTTATATTGCTTTGAATTCAGTGTACGAAGGGGTGCGGATGCGGCTCAGCGAGCGCCACTGGGAGCCAGAGAATCTGCTGTATATGTTGCGGCTGGGTTTGCCAGTAGGGCTGTCCATCTTTTTCGAAGTGAGCATCTTTTCGGTGATTGCGCTGTTTATCAGTCAGCTCGGTGCAGAAACCGTAGCCGGTCATCAGATAGCGCTGAATTTTACGGCGCTGATATTTATGGTGCCCCTGAGCTTTTCTTTGGCGACAACGGTACGGGTTGGCAGCGCCCGGGGGCGCGGTGACGCAGACGGGTTGAAGCTTGCGGTGCGTACGTCGCTACAGGTGAGCATACTGATTGGTGTGGTAGCCTCGGTTGCGTTGTTGGTGGGCCGACACTGGATTCCGGTTATCTATACCGACAACGATGCGGTGCGCAATCTGGCCGCCTACCTGCTTATTTTTGCGGCCTTGTATCAGGTGTCTGATGCTTTGCAGGTGTGGGCCAGCGGTTGCTTGCGGGGTTTTGAAGATACGGCTTGGCCCATGCTGTTTACCTTGCTCTCCTATTGGGGTTTGGGGCTGCCGGTCGGCTATGTGCTGGGTATGACGGATATTCTGGTCCCGGCCATGGGGCCGAGTGGTTTCTGGATTGGGCTGGTGGCAGGTCTGAGTTGTGCGGCAGTTTTGCTGGGCGCTCGGCTTGGCTGGCGCCTGAAAGCCGCTTCTGCCGTAGCTTAAATTGCCGCGCGCGAGCCACCGCAGTATCTACCCAGTCCTCGAATCCATACCAAAACCAACTCTCTCAATTGAAATAGAGGTGCTTTTTCAGCGTTTTCAAGGCGCTTGACAGCAACTGGTTGACTGGTAGGATAAGTGACCACTCTGCGCTTCGTGATGCGTTTGCGTGTGACAGATAAAAAATCTCATGCGGTCAGGAGCTGCGCTCATGTTCCAGGAAGTCAACAAACGCTCAATTTCGGATGAGGTTTACGACCAGCTGTGCAGCCGCATCGTGAGTCAGGAGCTGAAAGCCGGCGAAGAGCTGCCTTCAGAAAGGTTGCTATCCGAAATGCTGGGCGTTAGTCGCAATGCGGTGCGAGAAGCGATCAAGCGGCTTCAGCAGGCAAGGTTGGTCGATGTGAAGCATGGTGGTTTAACCACAGTTCTCGATTACCGCTCTGAGGCGGGGGCTGACCTTCTGCCGAGCCTGCTATTCGATAGGCACAGTCAGATCCAGGTAGATGTGGCTCGCAGCATTGTTCGCATGCGACAAGTGCTGTCGCCCGAGATTGCTGCAGACGCGGCCACGCAGTGTAAACCGGAAATAGCCGATCGACTGGACGGCGTGATTGATCAAATGCGGACCGTCGAGGGATCCACAGAATTACAGCGACTGGCTTTCCTCTTCTGGGAAATCCTGGTCGAGGGCAGCGGCAACATCGCTTACCGTCTCGCCTTCAACTCATTGCGCAAAACCTACGAGCCACTCTGGGGGCTTTTGACGCAGATGTTATCGGCTCAACAACAAAAGCTGGAAACATTCCATGCGCTCGCAGTGGCGGTGCGTGAGGGTCATCGAGATGAAGCGGCTCGCTGTGCGCGGGAATACATCGACGAAAGTAGTGCAGCAATCTACGAATTTCTGGACTTGTATGAAAGCAATACTCAGAACAGTCCGAACAAGCCTAGTGGAGAACAAGCAAAGTGAATCCCGCCAGCCCAAACGACCAGAGCGCTGAACACCCTAACCCGAAGACCGCCCGAGAGTTTATTAAGGCGTTCTACGGGCATTTGAGCCCTCGAATTCTTACGGTTCTTGTGCTTGGCCTAGTTGGCCTGCGCATTTACCTTGGTAACTGGACCTACGCCGACTGGATTGCGCCACTGGCTATTCTAGCGTTCTGGCCGATACTGGAGTGGTTGATTCATGTGCGTTTGCTGCACATGAAACCCTTCACGCTCTTTGGTAAGACCTTCGATCTTAGTGTTGGTCGAACGCACCGCGCCCACCATGCTAACCCCGCGGATCTAAGCGATATCACCATTAACAAAGAGGTATTTCCAACGGTTGTGCCTCTACTGTTTGTGTTGGCGTATTGGCTGTTTCCAACAGTGGAGCTGGCAACTGGGGCTCTGGCGGCATTCTTCGTGCTGTCTCTGCATTACGAATTTTGTCACTTCATCGGTCATACTGCCTGGTGTCCGCCGATTAACTATTACCGCCGGCGTCAGCGCATGCACCGACTGCATCACTACCGAGATGAAACACTGTGGTGGGGGGTATCGACCGGTTTGGGAGACCTACTGCTCGGTACCGCACCCGATATCAAGTCAGTCGAGAAGTCACCGACGGTTCATAACGTTCACGGTTTGCTGCGCTGAACCCATAAGTTAAGCTGACATGCGCACGCCGTAGCTCTTCGCAGCTGCAGCTATTACTGGCGTGGTCGTCGTACTCATTGCAAGCGCGACCACGACATTTTCAACCGGACACAGAGAAAACCATGCTGCAAGCATCATTTCAGGTATTACGCGCACTGCATGAGCAGGCGTCTTTTCGTGCTGTTCGCAGCCTGACGGCAACAACGGTTTGTGCGGCAGCGATGTTTACAGCGAACCACGCAGTTGCGCAAGAGGGACCATCTAGAGCATCTGCGGATGAGGCGTCTTCCAGCAAGGCCAAAGTCTCCTCAGAAAATGCATCCAAACAAGCTCGTCGGCCACGCGAACGCCCGGCGCTCGAAGAAATTGTGGTCACGGCACAAAAGCGTGAAGAAGATGTCCAGTCGGTACCTTTGTCTATCACTGCCATAGGCGGCGACGACATCGCCGAAAAAAATATGGGAGATATGAACGAAGTCGCGAACTACGTGCCCAATCTGGATGTTTTAGCCACGCCGTCGTTTCCCAGTATCTACATGCGCGGTCTGGGCTCCAGCTACAATCGTGGCTTTGAACAGTCGGTGGCCCTGTTGATCGACGAGGTGTACTACGGACGGGCATCCTACATCAATCAGGCACTGCTTGATCTCGACACCATCGAAGTTATGCGTGGCCCTCAGGGCACGCTGTTTGGCAAAAATGCCTCCGCAGGTGCCATACATTTCCGTACGGCCATGCCTGAACAGGAGTTCGGCCTGAAAGGCGACGTGTTGCTGGGCGACCGTGATCAGCAACGTTATCGATTGGTCGCTACCGGGCCGGTAACCGATAGGCTCACCTGGCGGGCCGCGTTGATGAGTCAAACGCGCGACGGCAGTGTGTACAACACCACAATCGGCATCGACGAAGAAAATATCGACAATCAGGCTGGGCGACTGCGTTTGGAGTGGGCGGCTCGGGATGATCTTACGCTCGGCCTGACCTTGAACGCCACGCTTATGGGGCAGCATGGTGAGGGCAGCCAAGTGATTCGTGCCCGTCCTCGCCATTTAGCGGCGATGCAGGTGTTCGACGCGCAAACATCGGCGGACCCTTACGACGAACTGACCGCCAAGAATGAGCAGGGGCGCGTCGTTCGCGACGCCTACGATGCTACGATCAAAGCAGAATGGATTTTCGGAGATGAATACACACTAACCAGTATCTCCAATTACTCCTGGCTTGACGAAGAAGTGCGGATGGACGCCGACTTCTCCCCAATTCCATTTCTCATCCTGGACAATAATGAGGAACTTCGTCAGTACAGCCAAGAATTGCGAGTGACTTCGCCTCCGGGGGCGTTTGAGTTTGTCGCGGGGCTGTTTTACATGAAGGCCGATATACAAGCCGACTACAACATTCGGCAATTTCTCGAACTATCCGAACTGCTGCTGGTAACTGGCGAAGGCGAACGTATGGCCTGTTTGCGATCCTCCAACCCCGGGGAATGCCAAGATCAGGTGCTGAACAATGCAGAAGCGGGGCGATTGGCGGGCCAAACAATTCAGGACCGACAGCAGGCGGAAGGCGGACCTGCACCTGTCGAAACAGCATTGACGCGCTTTGAGCAAGTCACCGACAGCATCGCATTGTTTGGGCAGGCGACCTGGCATTTCGCCGAACGCTGGTCGGCGACGCTGGGTGGCCGACTGAACTACGAAAATAAAACGCTATACACTGCCCATACACTGGTCAATAACCGAACTGGTGGCCGTGGTAATGCCTTCTTATCCGGTTCGAGTTGTGACGGCCGGTTGCTAACTGGTGGTGGGTACTGTCTGGGCGACAACCCCGACGGCGCGACCATTTTCCCGTTCATCATTGCGGGTGACACGCAGTTCGACGCTCAGCGCGAGCGAAGCAGCGTGGACTTTTCGCCAAAAGCCTCGGTGCAATACGACTTTACCGATTCGGCGATGGGGTACCTGACGGTTGCCCAAGGCTATAAATCTGGTGGCTATACGGGCCAGCCGGTGAACCCGGACAATCTGGAGTTCGACGCCGAGACTGCGCTGACCTATGAGGTTGGCGCCAAGTCAGAATGGCTGGGCGGTGCGGCACGTTTGAACGCATCCTTGTTTTACACGGATTTCAAAGATCTTCAGGTATCCACCTTTAATGGTGTTGGTTATGTCGTGGAAAACGCCGCATCAGCAACCATCTACGGCCTCGAGTACGAAGCCATGCTGATGACGCCTTATTCGATTCTAATTGGCCTGAACGGTGCTCTGACCGAATCAGAGTATTCCAGCTTTCCTCGAGCAGCTTGCACGGCAGAAAATACTAACCCGCCACCGTGCGATCTTACTGGCCGCCGCCTGCGCCTTGTGCCGGAATTAAAAACCACCTTCACTCTCGGTTGGCAGGGTGGGGTGTTAGATTGGCCCTTCCTTACCCATGCGGGCATGACGGCGAGCTACACGACGGAGGTCGCGCTGGCAACAGATCTCGATCCGATTGATGTTCGCGTTCCCGGCACGACCTATGGTTTGCAAGCGGGTATCAAAGCGCATGATGACAGCTGGCATATCACCTTGTTCGGCGACAATGTCACAAGCCGGGAATCGCTGGCGGCAGCTCAGGATTCTCCAGGGCTGCGTGGCACGCACTTCGGTGGTGTATACCCCTCAGCCAGCTACGAAATTGAGCTTGGGTTCCGATTTTGAGAGGCAGCTTGTTTCGCCTGCGGCTGTATTGCGCAACCTTCGCAAGCTATGCGCAGGTTCTAGCGCTGATGACGTCACCGGCTTGGGTTGGCAATACAGTAGGCTACGGGCAGCACCGTGAAGCACGATAACAAACAATCATCGTGGCTCAAGCTCCAGAAGCTGCATGTGTATTATCAAAGCAGCGGCTTCTACGATCTGGTGGGCGCTAACCTCCGCAAGGTGTTGCTTACCCTTGCGTTACTTGTGGCAGTTTTCTTGCTGGTGCGACCCTATGTGCAGATCTATCAGGACGAGCTGCTGATACTCATTCAGGAAAAATTGTCGCCGGTCAGAGTCTTTAGTCTGTTCTTCGTATCCGAGTCGATACTAGGCTTGATTCCGCCAGATCTATTCATGCTGTGGGCGAAGGCGCGATTTCCCGAGACGCCGTATCTAATGGTTGGTGTACTGGCCGGATTGTCGTATCTTGGCGGCATTGTGGCGTACGGCATGGGCAGAGGCATCGAGCATGCACCAAAAATTCACGCCACTTTATCCGATCGCCACGCCGGCCATGTTCAATTTATCCGTAAATGGGGCGGCGTATTCATTTTAACTGCGGCCCTGCTGCCCATTCCGTACGCCATAGCCAGTACAGTCGCAGGCCTCGTGAAATTTCCATTCAAAACGTATCTGCTTTTTGGTTTGGCGCGCTTTCTGAGGTTCTACATATACGCAGCGGCGATTTTCAGCTGGTCAAAATGGCTTTGACTTCCTGCCCTCATCGAAAGCCGTTGGACTTCAGTAGTGAATTTGGTCTCGCTAGCGACTCTTTACGAGCGAGACCATTTTTTTGTGAAACGTCGTGGTGGAGGCAGGAACGAAAATTAATACTCAGGAGTTGTATCGAGTTTGTGGAAGGGGCGTCGAGGTCTGTAGGTCGTCGACCGATCAGTTGATTTAGTGCGCTCGCTTATGCCATGAGCGGCTACCTAGCCCTTTTAGACAATGTCGCTTGCCTGCTTATTGAAGTGTTCAGCCCCGTCATCGTTTGACTTCACCATACAAAGTGGGCATTCAATTGCTGTGGTGTGCAAGGCACACTTGGCGCAGAGTGGTCACTCGGACGATTCAATATGCCGTCATGAAAACCTCATAACGAATACTGGCTGTTAGCCATTCTCTGAACGCAGCGGTATTTGTCGACTGCCGAGGCTATCTACTGGACTGAGAACTCCTTTACCTCCTCGATTGATCACGTGCGTATAAATTTCGGTGGTCTTTATATCGGAGTGCCCGAGCAACTCTTGAATGGTGCGAAGATCGTAGCCAGTTTCTAATAAATGGGTCGCAAAGCTGTGCCTGAAGCTGTGCGCACGAGCGGGTTTTCGGATTCCAGCGGCGCGAACAGCACGACGGATCTGTTTGCTTAGTGCGGTAGGATGCAAGTGGTGCCGCCGAAGTACGCCTGAGCGTGGGTCAGGCCCAATACGACTGGAAGGGAAAAGGAACTGCCATGCAGTCTCGCGTGCAGCTCTGGGATATTTACGAGCGAGCGCATCGGGGAGGTAAACATCACCATAGCCATCTTCAATATCTTGGGCGTGTAGACGTTCGACATTTTCGATTTGCCGCTGAAGTCCGGGAATAAGACTCTGAGGTAGCATTGTCGCTCTATCTTTATTGCCTTTCCCGGATCGGACAATGACGTTATTACTGCCGAAGTCGATATCTTTGATGCGTAAAGACAAAAGTTCTGCGCTACGCAGCCCTGTGCCGTACATCAACTCGACCATAAGTCGCGACATGCCATTAAGCTGAGAAAGTATTGCAGCAATTTCCTGGCGACTATAGACAACAGGAAGTCTTTTATTGGCGCGCGCAGGGGTAAAGGAAAGGTTATCCATGTCTAACCCGAGGAATCGCTTATATAGAAAAATGAGGGCATTTAATGCGATGCGTTGCGTATTGGCAGAACAATTTCGGTTAACGGAAACATGATTCAGGAAGGCCTCGACTTCTGAGGCCCCCAGGTCTTTTGGGTGCCGTCTGTCATGATAGCGAATGAATTGCTTAACCCAATGCACATAAGTTTGTTCTGTGCGGTAAGCTAGCCCTTCGGATCTGATTCGAAGGCGGAGCTGATCTAAAAATCGGGTCGGGTTTGACGGAATGCTGTGGCGAACATCGTCCATAATATGCACCATTATGCGCTGTCTATATATACAGTATTATAGCAATAGGTTGTTGGTCGTTTTCAAGATCTGAAGCCTGAGTCTTTATAACATCCCTGCAGTCAGCGTAAGTCATTGATTTGGCTGGAGTTGAGTATATGATAGTGTGCTAATTGATTTAGTAGATAAACGCGACTTAGGCTGTTTTTGTCGGAATATGTGAAGACAAGAATCTAAC
>NZ_JBFJTH010000034.1:0-29095 GCF_041625495.1 Litorivivens sp.
ACCGCCAGCCGGCACTGCTCGGCCAGTTTATCCAACGGCAGCGGATCATAGCCCAAGGCCTGCAGCAGGCGTTGCTGACCGGGCGCCACAACCGGCGGTCCGGCGCTCACTGTTTGCATCTCCTCCAGCGCGGGCGGCAGCCAGCCAACCCATGCATCGAGGATATCCTGGGCTGACTCCACCAGCGCGGCGCCTTGGCGTATCAACTGATGACAACCGCGAGCCAGCGGATTGTGAATGGAGCCGGGAATAGCAAACACCTCCCGGCCTTGCTCAAGGGCATAGCGCGCGGTAATTAACGATCCGCTGCGCACCGCCGCTTCCACGACCAGCACGCCCAGGCTCAAGCCACTGATCACACGATTGCGCTGGGGAAACTGCTCGCGACGCGGTGGCGTACCAGGGGCAAATTCAGACACCAACAGGCCCTCGGCAAGAATCTGGTCGTAAAGCGCCTGATTGCGACGCGGATAAACCACGTCGATGCCAGAGCCCAGCACCGCGATAGTTGCGCCTTTAGCTGTTAACGCACCTCGATGGCTTGCCGAATCCACGCCCCAAGCCAGGCCACTGGTAATACACAGACCACGCCTGGCCAGATCACCCGCAAAAGCTTCTGCCAGTGCCGCGCCATTGCGCGACACATTGCGACTACCCACCACCGCGAGCTGGGGCTGCTCCAGCAGGGCCAGGTTGCCCGCTGTATACAACAGAGGAGGAGGGTCGGGAATTTCCTTGAGCAGGGCAGGGTAAACCGGGTCGGTATAAACAATGATCTGGCCGCCGAGCGCCAGCAGGGCCGAGAGTTGAGCCGCAGCACGCGCCTCAGCTGCCTCCAGGTACCCGGCGAGGTAGTCTGATCGCAGGCGCAGCCACTCGGGCAAAGCACCCGCCTCGCGACAGACAGCATCGGGCAGGGCCAGTATTTTTTCAGGGGAGGGTGCGTACTGTAGCAAGCGCAGCAACGCGCGACGGGGTAGACCGGGCCACTGCGAAATCAGCAGCCACTGTAATTGCGCAACATCCATGTTTCACTCCAGGCACATCCTGCGCCCTGTTAACGGTTCAGCCCACAGTGTCCAACACCGTGGGCTGATTGATAAGCATGTTTAGCCGGGGTTCTTAACCTTGTCGCCCACTCTCAGGGCTTGGGTCGCAGACAACACCACCGCGTAGGCGAGCTTTTCGTAGCTGCGAAACACCATCAGAAAACCCGCTTCCACATCCGGCACGCGAATAAGCTCTTCAGCCACATCGTCACGCACCAATTCGCCGCGCTGATAGATTGCCATCACATCGCCAGATTTCAACCCATCACGTTCACCGCGATTGAGAATCACGACATCCATACTGCCAACCTGGCTAACACCACCCTCAACCGCAATGATTTCGCCCTCAATTTCACTCGCGGGTGCGCGCGGCTCAAAGCGGCTCTGCAAAGAGCGGTCTTCTTGCGGCAGCAGCCGGTCACCACGACGAATTTCCTGGTTGCTGCGATTGATCTGCAGCGTTGCGATATCGCCATCGAGACCAATACGCTTGCCAGCGCCCACATCCCGAGCCTGAATCCCGAGCAGCTCACCTGTATACGGATCTGTGAAAATCTGCCCGCGACGGTAAATGCCATACACTTTTGCGTCGTTATCAAAGGCGCCGCGAGCGTACAGGGTATCTCCGGCACCAGTCACAATGTGACCTTCGCGACCACTGAGAACGTAGGGCGAACGCTCCAGCAACCCTTGATCCACCACCCGACTGTTGCTCAGGAAGGGGCCAATCACATCCAGCGAAATAGCGGGAATCGCCTTGTTCAGGTCTGAAATACGCATTTGCGGTGAGAGTTTTACATCGCGATTTTCGGTGGTCTTCTTGACGATGTTTTTCACCAGCCGCGGCTTACCGTCCACCCACACCAGGTAGAGGATATCGCCAGGGTAGATTAGATGGGGGTCGTCCAGCTGCTTGTTGTAGTGCCACAGCTCGGGCCAGAGCCAGGGATCTTCCAGAAAGATAGAGGAAATGCTCCACAGCGTGTCGCCGCGTTTCACCACATATGTTTGTGGATGATCTTGCTTCAGCGCCAGCACATCGGCCAAGACAGACGCCGTGAAGCTGAGAGAAAGCGCCAGACCAAGCAGCAGTCGTTTCATCGTTGTTATCCTCGGGTGGCTCTGTTGGCTCGCCACGCTCTATTGAATACGCCGCTGGCGGCGCAACTTACTGTTCCCCAGCGCGCTGACGACAGCGCGCGCTGTGATATAATAGCCCGTGACTATTACGTTAGCACAAATTGAGTCAATAATGCTTGCTGATCATAATCTTAGCAGCATTACTTGGAAAATCACGACAACTTGATCACAAATGGCCGGCATGTGACTGGCTGCGCCCTGAAAACGGGCCCACGATACAAGTTCACCAGCAACAGGTTCGACAGCAAACGTCATGATTTTGGAAATACTGGAATTCCCCGACCCGCGCCTGCGCACTGAAGCCCAACCGGTGACCAGCGTGGACGATCGCATCCGCACATTGGTGGATGACATGCTTGAAACCATGTACGACGCGCCGGGCATTGGCCTGGCGGCCACTCAGGTCAATGTGCACGAGCAGGTTATCGTCATTGACGTCACCGAAGACAAAAGCGAGCCCCGGGTTTACATCAACCCCGAAATAACGGTTCTGGATCAAGATCTTGGCAGCTACGACGAAGGCTGCCTGTCGGTGCCTGGCTTCTATGAAACCGTTGAGCGCCCGGCACATATCCGGGTCAGCGCGCTGGATCGCGACGGCAATCGCTTTGAGGAAGAACCCCAGGGCCTGCTGGCCGTGTGCATTCAACACGAAATGGATCACCTCAAAGGCAAGCTCTTTGTCGACTATCTGTCGCCGCTCAAACGCAACCGCATTCGCAGCAAGCTGGAAAAACAGCATCGCCGCACGGCCTCCTGAAGGCCGGATCACCTAAGGACACAGCGTGAACCAACCCCTGCGCCTGATTTTTGCAGGCACCCCTGATTTCGCGGCCAGCCACCTGCAGGCACTGATTGATGCCCGGCAGCACGAGATTGTCGCGGTTTACAGCCAGCCGGATCGACCGGCCGGACGGGGCAAAAAGCTCCAGGCGAGCCCGGTGAAACAGCTGGCGAGCGCCCACAACCTGCCGGTTTTTCAACCCCTCAACTTCAAAACCGATGACGCAGTCGCCGAACTGCACAGCCACCGGGCAGACCTGATGATTGTGGTTGCCTATGGCCTGATTTTGCCCCAGACCATTCTCGATGCACCGCGTCTGGGCTGCATCAATGTGCACGCCTCGCTATTGCCGCGCTGGCGCGGAGCCGCGCCAATACAACGCGCAATTGAAGCCGGCGACAGCGAAACCGGCGTGACCATCATGCAGATGGACGCCGGCCTGGACACCGGTGCCATGCTCCTGAAAACCCACTGCCCAATCGACGACAGCGATACTTCCGGCAGCTTGCACGATAAACTTGCAGCACAAGGCGGGCCGGCGCTGCTCGACGCCGTCAACCAATTGGCTGCAGGCACCTTGCGCGGCGAGGCGCAAAACGACTCCCTGAGTTGCTATGCCCCGAAAATCAGCAAGGACGAAGCCCTCATCAACTGGGCGGAGAGTGCCGATGTGTTGTGCCGTAAAATTCGCGCCTTTAACCCCTTTCCAATCAGCTATACCCAGCTCGGAGAAGACCGCCTGAAAATACAGCGCGCGGCGCTGGCGACCGGCGAGGGCAACCCCGGCGAGATTCTCAATGCCGACAAGTACGGTATTCAGGTGGCCTGCGGCAAGGGCTCGCTGTTGATTACTGAACTGCAACTGCCCGGCGCCCGGGCACTGTCTGCCCAGGAAATGCTCAACGCGCGGGCCGAGCGTTTTGCGCCAGGCACCGTTCTGGGGGGGGATTCCAATGCCTGAGGTACGCGCCGCAGCCGCCCGCTGCCTGCAAGCCGTCGCCGAGGGGCATTCGCTAGCACGCGAGCTCCCGCGCTGGGAACAAAAAGTCAAATTCGAACAGCGACCACTGCTGCGCGAACTGTGCTACGGCACCTTGCGACACTTTCCCCGCCTCGACGCGATCGTTTGCCACTCCATCAAAAAACCACTGAAAGACAAAGATGCCGACCTGCTGATGCTGCTCTGTCTCGGTCTGTATCAGCTCGAACATATGCGCATTGCCGATCACGCCGCAATCAACACCACGGTCAACGCCGTGCGCAAACTGAAAAAGGATTGGGCTAAAGGCCTGACCAACGCGGTACTGCGCCGCTACCAGCGCGAACGCGATACGCTGCTCGCACAACTGACACCCGCGGACATCGCAGCCCACCCCGATTGGCTGTATCAGGCGATCACGGAGACCTGGCCGGATCAGGCGGAGCGTATATTCGCCGCCAACAATAGCTATCCGCCCATGTGTCTGCGCAACAATCGTCTTCAACAAAGCCGCGACCACTATTTACAGCAGCTGGCGGCTGCCGAGATTGCAGCCCGCCCCTGCGACTTTGCAGGCGACGGCATTCGCCTGGAAAAACCGCTGGACGTCTCCAAGTTGCCGGGCTTTGAAGAGGGCAGTGTCAGCGTGCAGGACGAATCTGCGCAGCTCTGCGCTGATATCCTCGCTCCGCAAAGCGGTATGCGGATTCTCGACGCTTGCGCCGCCCCCGGCGGAAAAAGCGGCCACCTGCTCGAAGCAGCAGCCGGTGAGTTGGCGCTCACCTGCCTGGATATCGACGATACCCGCTTACTACGGGTACAAGACAATCTGGAGCGCCTGGGCCTGAGCGCCGAGTTGGTCACGGGCGACGCCAGCCAGCCGTCCCACTGGTGGAACGGCGAAGCCTTCGACCAGATCCTGCTGGATGCGCCGTGCAGCGCCACCGGCGTTATCCGCCGCAACCCCGATATCAAGATACATCGTCAGGCTAGCGATATTGCCGCTTTGGCAGCGACCCAATTGCGGTTGCTCAAGGCCCTGTGGCCCACCCTGAAAACCGGCGGCCAGCTGCTGTATGCCACCTGTTCAATACTGCCGGAAGAAAACGACGGTGTTGTAGCGCAGTTTCTCGCACAGGACGATAGCGCGAAGCATCTGCCAATTGCCGCAAGCTGGGGAATCGGACGTAGTGTCGGTCGCCAACTGCTACCCGAAGCAGACGGCCACGATGGCTTCTACTACGCTTTATTGGAAAAGATCTGAGTAGAAAACACCTACGCAATCAAGCACACGGGTTAACAAGCTCAGGTAATAGGCCTACAATCGGCGCTAAATTGAGTCAGAGTCTCTGATGAAAATCATCATTCTGGGGGCGGGACAGGTCGGCGGCACCCTCGCTGCCAACCTCGCCAGCGAACACAACGATATCACCATCGTCGATCGCGACGCCGACCGCCTTCAACAACTGCAGGACAAGCTGGATATCGGCACCGTCACCGGCCTGGCTTCCCATCCAGATGTGCTGCGCCGCGCCGGGGCCGATGACGCCGACATGCTGATAGCGGTGACCAGCAGCGACGAAGTGAACATGATCGCCTGCCAGGTGGCGTATTCCATGTTCCGGACCCCGACCAAGATCTCCAGGATCCGTTCCCGGGCCTATCTGCTCAACGACAAACTGTTCTGCGACGAATCGGTACCGATCGACGTCATCATAAGCCCTGAGCAACTGGTTACGCGCTATATCACCCGCCTGCTGGAGTATCCGGGTTCACTGCAGGTGCTGGATTTTGCCGATGGCAAAGTGCAACTGGTCGCGGTAAAAGCCTACTACGGCGGCCCTATGGTCGGCGTGGAGCTGCAGGAACTGCGCAAGCACATGCCCAAGGTAGATACCCGCGTGGCTGCTATTTTCCGTCGCGGTGAAGCCATCCTGCCCAAGGCCGATACCGTGGTAGAAGCGGGAGACGAGGTGTTCTTTATCGCCGCCAAGGACCACATCATGCCGGTGATGTCGGAAATGCGGCGGCTCGATGAATCCTACAAGCGTATTATGATTGCCGGCGGCGGCAATATCGGCGAGCGCTTGGCGCGTGAAATCGAACGCCGCTACTCGGTCAAGGTCATCGAACAAAACTATGGCCGCTGTCGCGCCCTGTCCGAGATACTTAGCCGCGCGGTGGTACTGCACGGCGAAGCCTCCGATCATGAAATGCTAACCGCCGAAAACATCGATAACGTGGATGTGTTCTGTGCGCTGACCAATGATGATGAAGCCAACATCATGAGTTCACTGCTGGCCAAGCGCATGGGCGCGAAGAAAGTCATCACCCTGATTACCAACCCCGCCTACGTGGACCTGGTGCAGGGCATTGAAATTGATATTGCCCTGTCGCCCCAGCAAATCACCATCGGCAGCCTACTGGCCCACGTACGCCGCGGTGACATCACCAACGTACACTCCCTGCGTCGCGGCGCCGCTGAAGCGTTAGAAGTCATCGCCCACGGCGACAGTCGGTCGTCAAAGGTGGTAGGCCGCCGTCTGGACGAAATCGATCTGCCCGAAGGCGTTACCATCGGCGCACTTACCCGAGGCGACCAGGTAATGATCGCTCACAGCCATATTGTGGTGGAACCCGAGGATCACCTGATTCTCTTTCTCGTCGACAAACATAAAATCAAGGAAGTGGAACGCCTGTTTCAGGTTGGTTTCACTTTCTTCTAACGCGGGGCGATTACAAGCATGCATTTCGCAGTTATCGCTCGAATCATTGGCATGCTACTGATGATTTTCAGCGGCACCATGCTGATTCCGGCACTGGTGGCACTGGTGGCGCGCGATGGCGCTGTCATGGCTTTCCTAACAGCCTTTGTATTGTGCTTTGGCTGCGGCGGCATCCTTTGGCTGTTTGTGCGGCGCGCCCAAAGTGAACTCAATATCCGCGACGGGTTTCTGGTGGTGGCCCTATTCTGGACGGTTCTGGGGTGCTTCGGGTCACTCCCGTTTTTACTCGCAGACAGTCTCAGCCTGCCACTGAGTGACGCTGTTTTTGAATCCGTTTCCGGCCTCACTACTACCGGGGCCACGGTAATCACCGGGCTCGACGATTTACCGGTTTCCATTTTATTTTACCGGCAATTGCTGCAGTGGCTAGGCGGCATCGGGATCATCGTTATCGCGGTGGCGATCCTGCCAGTGCTCGGTATTGGCGGCATGCAGTTGTATCGAGCCGAGACACCCGGTCCGGTAAAAGACAGCAAGCTGACACCTCGCATCACCGGCACGGCCAAAGCCCTGTTCCTGATTTACCTTTACCTGACCATTGCCTGCACGCTGGCCTATTGGTTCGCGGGAATGACTTTTTTTGACGCCATCTGCCACGCCTTTTCGACCGTTGCCATCGGTGGCTTCTCCACACATGACGCCAGCCTCGGATTTTTCGACAACCCAATGATCCTGCTGATCGCAACGGTGTTTATGATGCTGGCGGGCATCAACTTTGCCGTACACTTCTTTACCTGGCGCAGCAAACGGCTCTACCACTACCTGCGCGACTCCGAAACCCGCTTCTACTTGCTCGCCGTGGCGTTCGCTGCAGTCGTGGCGGCCGGCTTTCTCAGTTTAACCAACACCTACTCACCACAGGACAGTCTGATCCTGGGTATATTCCATACGGTGTCCATCGCCACCACCACCGGCTTTGCTGCAGCCGACTTCTCGGTATGGCCAACCTTTCTACCCATCGGCCTTATACTGATGTCGTTTATGGGCGGCTGCGGTGGCTCAACTGCCGGCGGTATGAAAGTGGTACGGGTCATGCTGATTTCGAAACAGGGTGTGCGTGAACTGAAACAACTGATTCATCCCAACGCCATCATCCCGCTCAAGGTAGGCAACAAACGGGTAGACGCCAAAACGGTCAGTGCCGTATGGAGTTTCTTTGCCGTCTACATGTTCTCCTTTCTGCTGATTCTGTTGGTGCTGATGGCCTGCAATATGGACTACATCACCGCCTTTTCTGCCACCAGCGCCACCCTCAACAACCTCGGCCCCGGCTTAGGTGATGTCTCCGCAAATTACGGCGCCGTAACCCAGACTGCAAAGTGGGTGCTGTGCTACGCCATGCTGCTCGGGCGACTGGAAATTTTCACCCTGCTGGTACTGTTTACACCAGCTTTCTGGCGGCATTAACCGCGGCTATGAACCAGCGCGACAAGTGGAACAAGCGCTACGCTACCGCCGACGCTCCCAGCAGTCTTCAAGCCTGCGAGGTGTTGCAGCGCAATGCCGCGTTACTGCCAGCCTCGGGCAGGGCACTGGATCTGGCCTGCGGTCTTGGCGCTAATGCCTTATTTCTGGCCGAGCGCGGCCTGGCCGTTGAAGCCTGGGATATTGCCGATGGTGCACTGGCCAAACTGGCGAACACAGCCGCGCATCAACAACTAGCCATTAAAACCCTTGCGCGTGATGCTGAGCAGCAGCCACCAGAGCCCACAAGTTTCGATGTTATTTGTGTAAGCCGCTTCCTACATAGGCCAACGCTGCCCGCGCTGCAGCGTGCGCTGCGGCCGGGCGGGCTACTGTTCTACCAGACCTTTAATCAGGACAAACCTCACGGCGGCCCCAGCAATCCCGACTTTCTGCTGATGCGCGACGAATTGCTGACAGTTTTCTCGGGCCTGCACCTGCGTTTCTATCAAGACTACGGTCAGCTTGGGGATACCGAACAGGGCAACCGCCATGAAACCCTGTTTGTGGGACAAGCACCGACCGTAGCGCCGAAGCGTTAAATGCGAATCGAGCTAACGTAACGCTTGCTTGTCATTTGTAAAACTCCATAGAATTAAGCGCTTGATTTGCCTGCTATACTTTCTCACTCAGGTTCGCAGGTGTTGTAGTCTTCTTTGCGCGCGGCCAATTCAATAACAAGCGCGCATCCGTACGCATAAGGGAGTCAATTATGCGCAGCCGGCAGTGGCTTTTGATACTGCTCACGCCTCTGCTGGTCGGTGTAATCGCCTATTCGCAGCTCGGTGTGTTGTATGGCCTGGCCGCAATTGCAGCGATCTACTTGCTCGCCTGCATTTACTTGATCAGCCGATGGTCGGAAGCGAAAGACACCGGTACCGCCTATAAACGCTACCTGGACCAGTTGCTGTTCGGGCTTGAAAGCAGTCCGCAATCGATTTTGTTCACCACAGCCGAAGGCAACATCGCCTACGCCAACGGCAACTTTTGCGAATTAATCGGCTTGGGCGGCAACGACCTGACCGGCAAAAACCTGCGTGATTACCGTGATATTGGTGTGCCGGACACACTTTTTGACGATGTAGGCGAAACTATTGCCAAAGGCGAAGAATGGCACGGCGAACTGTTCTTTGAGAAAGCCCCCCCTTCGGGTAAACACACCCTCACCACCTGTCGCCCCATCTTCAACGAAGACAATGAGTTCGTTTTCGTGCTGACGCTAATCGATGATATTAGCGACGAAAAGGTGTTTACCCAGCGGCTCTACATGAATGCCCACTACGATGCAGTGACCGGCCTCCCCAACCGCAGCCACAGTATCGAAAAACTTGAGCAGGCAACGCTGGCCGCCAAATCCCGCGAATCGTTTTTTTCACTGGTTTACATCAACCTCGACCGTTTCAAGTTACTGAACGACTCCCTGGGCCACAACGAAGGCGACCAGGTGCTCAACCAGATAGCGGGGCGCTTGCGCAACACCGTGCACAGCAACGATTTGGTCAGCAATCTCGGTGGCGACAAGTTTATGGTGCTGCTACAGAACCAGCGCGACGAAGACGCGGTGCGCAGTGTAGTGGCTATACGAAAAGCAATTGCGGAGCCGGTAGACGTAAGCGGTCAGGAACTGAGCCTGTCCGCCAGTATCGGATTGACCACCTTCCCAGACGACGCCAAAAACGCGCCAGATCTGTTGCGCAATGCCGAATCGGCCATGTACCACGCTCGTGAACAAGGCGGTGACGGGTTTTACCGCTACCGCCACGAAGTGGACAATCGCGCCGCCAGCCGTTTGGCCATGGAAAGCCATCTGCGCTATGCCATTGACCGCGATGAGCTTCATTTAGCCTACCAGCCAGTCATTTCCCTGGAACAAAATGAACTGGTTGGCGCCGAGGCACTGCTGCGCTGGCGCAACCGGGAGCTCGACAACCCGACACCAGACATGTTTATCCCCATCGCCGAAGAAACTGGCCTGATCTTGCCCATTGGCGACTGGGTGCTGGAACAAGCCTGCCTGCAGGCCGTGGAGTGGCGGCGGCTAAACCCGAATTTCGTGATGGCGGTTAATATCTGTGCCAAACAATTTGAAAAAGGTCACATTCTCAATGCCGTAGAGCATGCGCTATCCGTTAGTGGCCTGCCGCCGCACTGCCTGGAACTCGAGGTTACCGAACGCCTGCTCATGGGTAACGACAGTCTGACCAAAAACCTGCTCTACCGCCTCAAAGACATGAATGTACGGTTGGCATTGGACGATTTCGGTACCGGCTACGCGTCACTGAGCTACCTGAAACAGTACCCCTTCGACCTGCTGAAAATCGACCGCAGCTTCATCGCTGACTGTCAGGAATCGGAGCAGAGTCGGCAACTGGTGCTGGCCATCGTCAGTATGGCTCACTCACTTGGCATGAAGGTCATCGGCGAAGGCGTGGAGCGGCTCGAGCAGCGCCGCCTGCTCAAAGATGTCGAGTGCGATATGGCTCAGGGCTATCTCTTTACCCCCGCCATTACCGCCGATCGCTTTACCAGCTGGGCAGACCAGTACCAGCAGCTGCAGATCAATTGACCCGGTTGACACTGAACACCACACACCCTTTTGCTTAAGCCCTTCGCGTAGGGCCCCGCCAGACGTTATAATTCCCGCCTTTTTGCACAAGACAGGTGGATATCACGTGAGCAAGGCAGACGTCAGTACATTTCAGGGGCTGATTCTCGCGCTTCAACATTTCTGGGCAGAGCGCGGTTGCGTGATTCTGCAGCCACTTGATATGGAAGTGGGGGCGGGCACTTTTCACCCCGGCACCTTCCTGCGCGCCATTGGCCCGGAAACCTGGAACAGCGCCTATGTGCAGCCCTGCCGCCGTCCCACCGACGGTCGTTACGGGGAAAACCCCAACCGACTCCAACACTACTACCAATTTCAGGTGGTGATGAAGCCCTCGCCCTTGGCCATTCAGGAAATCTACCTGGACAGCCTGCGCCATCTCGGCATTGATCCGGCAATCCACGATATCCGCTTTGTCGAAGACAACTGGGAATCACCTACCCTTGGCGCTTGGGGCCTGGGCTGGGAAGTATGGCTGAACGGCATGGAAGTGACCCAATTCACCTATTTCCAGCAGGTAGGGGGTCTGGAATGCTATCCAGTCACCGGCGAAATCACCTACGGCCTTGAGCGTATCGCAATGTATCTGCAGGGTGTGGATAGCATCTACGATCTGATCTGGACCAACGGTCCGGATGGCCCTGTGACCTATGGCGATGTGTTCCACCAGAATGAAGTGGAAATGTCCCGCTTCAATTTTGAAGAAGCCGACGTTGCAGAACTGTTCAAACAATTTGATCACTGCGAGGCCCAGAGCCAGCACCTGATTGAAAAAGGTTTGCCCTTGCCGGCCTACGAAATGGTGATGAAAGCGTCCCACGCTTTTAACCTGCTCGATGCCCGCCACGCCATCTCCGTTACCGAGCGTCAGCGTTTTATTTTGCGCGTGCGCACGCTGGCGCGCGCCGTCGCCCAGGCCTATTTTGACGCCCGCAAAGCCTTGGGCTTTCCCTTGGCACCAGAGAATCTGCGCAATGAAGTGTTAGCGGCAGAGGAGGCCAAAGCATGAAGCAGAACGATTTATTGATCGAAATTGGCACCGAAGAACTGCCGCCTGTCGCTCTGAAGGGCCTGCGCGACGCCTTCGCAAACAGCATAGAAAAACAGCTCAAGGACGCCGCGCTAAACTTTGCCAGCGCCGAACGCTTTGCCAGCCCCCGCCGCCTCGCCGTGTTGCTGCACAGCCTCGACCAACAGGCTCCCAGTCAAACGCTGGAAGCGTGGGGCCCACCCGCCAAAGTTGCCTTCGACAAAGAAGGCAACCCGACCCGAGCCGCCGAGGCGTTTGCCCAAAAGAATGGTCTCGATATCGGTGAGCTGAAAAATCATATCGCCAACGACGGCAAGCAAGACAAGCTGTTCGTAAAAAACGAGCAGGCGGGTGCCCAAACCACCGCAATCATTTTCGACGTTATTGAAAAAGCCCTGGCGGCATTGCCTATTCCCAAGCGGATGCGCTGGGGCGCCAGCCGCGCCGAATTTGTACGCCCGGTACACTGGGTTACCGCCGTTTACGGCAGCGAAACGCTGACCGGTGAGGCGCTGAGCCTGACGGCAGGTAACACCACTCGGGGCCACCGTTTTCACGCGAACACTGAGCTTACCCTGGCCAGCGCAGCCGACTACGAGACGCTGCTGTTGAACGAAGGCAAGGTGGTCGCCAATTTCGAAAAGCGTCGCGACATGGTGCGCGAGCAGGTTATCGCCGAAGGCAAAAAGCTCGGCGGCAAAGCCGTGATCAGCGACGACCTGCTGGACGAAGTAACCGCCCTGGTGGAATGGCCGGTGGCGCTGGCCGGTAGTTTTGAGGAGCGCTTTCTGAAAGTGCCCGCCGAAGCCCTGATCTCATCGATGAAAGAACACCAGAAGTACTTCCACGTGGTGGATGCTGACGGTGCACTAATGCCGCATTTTATCACCGTGTCCAATATAGAGAGCCTCGACCCCGCGCAAGTCATTGCCGGCAACGAAAAGGTTATACGCCCACGCTTGAGCGATGCGGCATTCTTCTTTGAGACCGACTGCAAAACCTCCCTATTTGATCGCCGGGAAAAACTGAAGTCCATCGTGTTTCAGGAAAAGCTCGGCACAGTGTTCGACAAGACCGAACGCATTGCTGCGCTCAGCAAGGTATTGGCAGAAAAGATCGGTGCCGATGTGACGCTGGCCGAACGCGCCGCGCTATTGTGCAAGAGCGACCTCGTGACCGACATGGTGTATGAGTTTGCCGATATGCAGGGCATCGCCGGTTTGTATTACGCCAACAATGACGGCGAGCCTGCGGACGTCGCCAAGGCGATGGACGAGCAATACCTGCCGCGCTTTGCCGGCGACAGCCTCCCAACAACGCAAACCGGCAGCGTGATCGCGCTCGCCGATCGTCTCGACACCATCACCGGCATCTTCGGTATCGGCCAGCCGCCCAGCGGTTCGAAAGATCCCTTTGCCCTGCGCCGTGCCTGCCTCGGTGTGTTGCGCATTATTGTGGAACAGAACCTGGAACTGGATCTGCGCGAATTGATCGCCCAGGCCGCAAAACAGCACAGCGCGGTGAAAGCCGACGACGAGCTGATTAACACCGTACTGGCCTACATGATTGAACGCCTGCGTGCGGTTTACGACGAACAAGGCATTGCTGCAGAAGTGTTTATGGCGGTAACCGCCAAAAACCTGAGCGTTCCGCTGGATATCGACCGTCGCATTAAAGCTGTTAACAGCTTTACCACCTTGCCTGAGGCCGAAGCACTGGCTGCCGCCAACAAACGCGTATCCAACATTCTAGCCAAGGCCGAGGGTTTCACCACGAAAGCGGTTGACGACAAGCTGCTGCAAGAGGACGCGGAGAAAACACTGGCCGTTTCGCTGAAAAACGCCAGCGACACCTTCCAGCCACTTATTGAAAAGGGTGATTACACCGCAGCCTTGAAATCACTGGCCAGCTTGCGTGAGCCGGTCGATAACTTCTTCGACAACGTGATGGTGAATGCTGACGATGCAACCTTAAAAAATAATCGCCTGAGCCTGCTCAACCAACTGCGCGAGCTGTTCCTGCAAGTGGCTGATATCTCTCTGCTGGTGCGTGGTAAGAACTGATGCTGGTACTGCTCGATCGCGATGGCGTTATCAACGAAGATTCGGATAACTATATCCGCAGCGCCGAGGAATGGATTCCGGTATCGGGCAGTATCGAAGCGATCGCACGCCTGAGTCAGGCCGGCTATCGTGTTGGTGTGTGCACCAATCAGTCTGGCCTGGCGCGAGGCTACTTTTCCGCCGAGGACCTCAGCGCCATGCACCGTAAAATGTGCGCATTGGTGGGCGCCTGTGGCGGTCAGATTGACGGTATTTTTTTCTGCCCCCACCTGCCCGATGAAAACTGCGACTGCCGGAAGCCCTTACCGGGCTTGATCGACCAGGCCGCTGCAGCCTTTGGATGTTCGGTGAAAGGCGCTCCCTTCGTTGGCGACTCGATCAAAGACCTGCAAGCTGCCATTGCACGTGACTGCCAGCCCGTGCTGGTAAAAACCGGGAAGGGCGAGAAGAGCGTAGCGCAATTGTCTGAACATACATCACTGTCTCATACCCGGGTGTTTGCTAACCTCGCAGCCTTTGTTGAAGACTTACTCACGCAACGGTCGCAACCATGAACCTGTTTCACACCCCACCCGTGCTTTTCCTCAGAACCCTGTTGTTCTATACCGGTTACATACTGCTGACCGGCTGGTTTAGCACCACAGGTGTATTGCTGTTCTGGTTTACGCCACTGGCCATCAGAGGTCGCTACCTGATCACCTGGAATCGCTGGGTGTTGATCTGGCTGCGCCTTACCTGTGGAGTAAAATTCCGGATCATCGGCAACATCCCCGAAGGCCACTATGTGGTGATGGCGAAACACCAGAGTCAGTGGGAAACCTTTTATCTGCAGTACGCATTTTTTCCAATAGGGATTGTGCTAAAGAAGGAACTTCTGAAGTTACCGTTTTTCGGCTGGGGTCTGAAACTGGTTGACCCCATCGCTATAGACCGAAGCAATCCCAAGGCGGCACTGCGCCATATTATGGAAGAGGGCACACAACGACTTAAGGACGGACGACGGGTACTCATTTTTCCAGAAGGTACACGCACGCCGATTGGCAAAAAGGGAACTTATGCCCGAAGCGGTGCCAATATGGCTATTGCTGCCGGCGTACCTGTCGTGCCCGTATCACACAACGCGGGCGTATGCTGGCCCGCAAAAAAATTCTTGAAGTACCCGGGCACCGTCACCGTCGTCATCGGTGAACCCATTGCCAGTGATAACACCAACAGTCGCACACTCACTGCCCAGGTTGAAAGCTGGATTGAATCCGAGTTGGACACTATGCTTGACAAGCAAAGCCTAGCACCAGAGCTCGCCTGATCAGGTTTCATCTCGGGAATGCGGTTATCCCGACGTGGCAGACTTACGCACCCAATCACGCAGTGCAAGATAGTCCTTCAGCAACACCTCGGGTTCGTAAAACTCGCGCCCATCACGCATCCGCGTCGGCGTCAGAGCGGCGCGGAGACGTCCTGACTCGTCTATAAGATACAGGCGGAAGCCGTGAGCCACCTGATAGTCTTCATTGCCAACAGTGCCTGTTATTGTCGCTCGAATACCCAGACTACGCTCAAAGCTTTGCGCCTGCTTGGCGTCGTCAGCACGTAAGCCCACAAAGTCTGAGTCAAACCAGGGCACGTAGTTGGCCAGCGCTTCGACACTGTCGCGTGCCGGATCGATACTGTAAAACCAGATTTTGAGATCGCTAAACTCACCCTGCTCATCCAGCAACGATTGAAAGCGACTGAGGTCGGCAAGCAGGGTAGGGCAGACATCAGGGCAGTAGGTAAAACCGTAACTCACCAAATGCCACTGCTGTTGAAAGCTGGAACGGTCTACCAGCCCCCCGGAATGATCACGCAATTGAAATTCCGCTAATCTTTTCGGTGTAGGTAGCACAGCACCCTGAATAGGCGGCGCAACCTCCTGCGGCGAGCCGAGAATAGAGAGTGCAGCGGCAAACGAAAGCAGCAGCACGGCGCCGCTTATTAACAGGCTGTTACGTGCGGCGTTCATTTTCCGCCAGCGAGGAATTCCAGACGATTGAGATAGATGTAATCGGCTTCAATGGCGATAAATACGATAAACACCATGATCGCCAGTGTCGGCAACAACAGGGCCACCTTCAGGGTTGCCGGCTCCCAAGCAAAATGCATAAACACGGCTATGATCAAGCCGGCTTTCAGAAACATAAAAATCAGAATAAGCGTCCAGCGCAGCACACCCTGAAACTGAAAGTAGTCGACCATATAGGACAGGGTGCTCAATACAAACAGCAATATCCAAACCTTGAAGTACAGACCGATGGGATGCTCTTGTCCGTCGTGGCTGTCAGTGCTACTTACAGAACTCATAAACCACTCCTTACCAGAGGTAGAAAAACGCGAAGATAAACACCCACACCAGATCTACAAAGTGCCAGTAGAGCCCGGTAATCTCTACAATCTGAAAACCCTTTGTGTCGTAGTGGCCTCGCAGAACCTTAATTGCGACGATCGTGAGATAGATTACCCCCGCCGATACATGCAGTCCGTGAAAACCAGTGATCATAAAAAAGACAGAACCAAACTGGGCTGCGCCCATGGGGTTGCCCCAGGGTCGAACACCTTCCTCAATCAGTTTGCTCCACTCAAAAGCCTGCATACCGACAAAGCTGGCACCCAGCACGGCGGTCGCTAACATCAACTTGAAAGTTGCCGATTTACGCCCCTGATAAGCGCAGTTAACAGCCATTGCCATGGTGCCGCTGCTGGTGATCAGGATAAAGGTCATTATCGCAATCAGCAGCAAGGGCACGTTGGTACCACCCACGTGCAAGGCAAAAACTTCACTGGCCAGCGGCCATTGGTCGGTACTAGCCATGCGCGCGTTCATGTAACTGATCAGAAAAATACTGAAAATAAACGTGTCACTGAGCAGGAAGATCCACATCATCAACTTGCCCCAGGACAGCTTGAAGGTCTCCCTGTCGGCCGACCAATCGTTGACCATGTGTTTCCAGTAAGTGAGGTTTTCCTGTGTCGATGTCGTGGCCATTGGATTACCCCAGTCCGCAGAAAGCGGCGATGATTGCGTAGGTCTCTGGCGTTCGTGTCAGCATAAAGAACAACACCAACCAGAGCACAAACAAATAGTGCCAATAGGTCGCACAAGTGCGCAACGCCGCAGTGGCGTTAGTACCTGTCAGTAAACCCTGAGTTACCCAGGCCAGGGCGGTAAGGCCGCCGACGACGTGCAGCGCATGCACTGCGGTAAGCATATAAAAGTAGCTATTGGCTGGGTTATCTGACAGCCCGTAGCCCAGGCCATAAAGAAATTGCCAAACCGATATCTGTAGCAAGACAAACACGATTGCAAAGACCGCGCTGGCCACTAACAGGGTTACTCTCACACGGTTTTGTCGAGCGTGCGCTGCGCCGTGGATAGCAAGACTCGCCAACAGCAGCACGCCAGTATTAACCCATAGCTTCAGGGAGTCGGTAAAGGGCTGCCAGGGTTCGCCGGCCAACGCCTGAAAATCCTGGAACTGGGAGCGCTCGATAAAGGTCACAAAGAACAGCAGGAACAGAATCGTGATGGCGCCCAGCAACATGCGCAGGGCAATAACACCGGGTGGGTGGCCGCTATCGATCAACGGCACCTCTCCGGCCGGCTCCGGGAGCCAGGGTTTATCGGTAAAAATCTGCGTCCAGCTCATACCGTTCTCCTTTTGCCGAGCCACTCAGGTTTCGTGGCTTTTACGGCCGCCGGGTTCGTAGTCTACATCCTCTTCTGGCGTACTCTGGGGAATAAAATCCTTACGCGCACCGGGCACACTGTAATCGTAGGCCCAACGATAGACGGTGGGCAGTTTGTCGCCCCAATTGCCATGTCCTGGCGGCACATCGGGCGTGTGCCATTCCAGCGAAGCCGCCCCCCAGGGGTTGCGTTCGGAGCGCGAACCACGACACACTGTCCAGATCACGTTGAAAATAAACACTAGCTGAAACAGAGCAACAATAATTGCGGCCAGTGTGATGTCCTCATTCATCGAATGCACCGAGTCGGGCATAAAAGAGGAATCTCCCAGCGCGTAGTAACGGCGCGGCACACCGAGAAAACCGAGATAATGCATAGGCAGGTAAATTGCGTAGGTGCCGAGGAAAGTCCCCCAAAAATGTATCTTACCCATACCTGTATGCAGCTGTTTCCCGCTAATTAGCGGGAACCAGTGATATATGGCGGCGAACAACACCATGATAGGCGACACACCCATCACCATATGAAAGTGAGCGACTACGAAGAAAGTGTCAGATAGCGGCAGGTCGATAACCACGTTGCCGAGAAACAGCCCACTCAGACCACCGTGCGTGAATGTAAAAATAAACCCTATGGCGAACAGCATGGGCACTGTTAAATGGATATTTCCCCGCCATAGTGTGAGCACCCAGTTGTAAACCTTGATCGCGGTAGGTACGGCAATGATCAGTGTGGTGGTGGCAAAGAAAAAACCAAAATAGGGATTCATGCCGCTCACGTACATATGGTGAGCCCAAACGACAAAGCTTAAGCCACCGATAATCACAATGGCCCACACCATCATGCGGTAACCAAAAATGTTTTTTCGCGCATGCACGCTGAGCACATCACTAATCATGCCAAAAGCGGGAAGCGCCACGATATAAACTTCCGGGTGCCCAAAAAACCAGAACAAATGCTGAAACAGGATGGGGCTACCACCTTCGTGTTCCAGTGGCTCACCAAGCGAAACAATCGCCGGCATAAAAAAGCTGGTACCCGCAAGCGTATCAAACAACATCATGATTGCGCTGACCAGCAAGGCAGGGAATGCAAAGAGACCAAGAATGGTCGCGGTAAAAATACCCCACACGGTCAGCGGCATTCGCATCAGCGTCATACCCCGGGTTCGCGCCTGAAGCACGGTGGTAACGTAGTTGAGCCCCCCCATGGTGAAGGCGACGATAAATATCGCCAGAGAAACTAACATTAACACTATGCCGCTCCCGACACCGGGAGTTCCCTCGAGAATTGCTTGCGGAGGGTAGAGTGTCCAACCTGCGCCAGTGGGACCACCGGGCGCAAAAAAGCTGGCAAGCAACACGATAACTGACAACAGATAGAACCAATAGCTAAGCATGTTGAGATAGGGAAATACCATATCTCTGGTGCCGACCATCAGAGGTATCAGATAATTGCCAAAGCCTCCCAGCAGCAGTGCGGTGAGCAGATAGATCACCATGATCATCCCATGCATGGTGACAAACTGCAGATAGCTGTTCGGGTTGATGAAATCGAATTGATCTGGATAGCCCAACTGTAAGCGCATCAAAACCGACAGCGCCAGCGCAATCAGGCCAACGAAGATGGCGGTGCTGGCGTACTGAATGGCAATTACCTTATGGTCCTGACTCCAGATATATTTGCCGATAAACGTTTTCGGGTGATGAAGATGGGCTTCCTGATCGGCAATGGCGACGTGACTCATGGGCGATCACCCCCAGTAGAAGAAACGGATAGATTAGCTGAACCCTGCGGCGCTAACGTGGCAATGTAGGCAAGCAGGTCGTCCAGCCTCTCAGGGTTCTGGATGGTTCGGGTCATCAATCGCATCTGCGTGCCAAACTGATCTTCAGGATGAGTGCCGCGCCATCCCATACTGTAGTGTTTGAGCTGACGATACAGATACCAATCTGCCTGGCCCGCCAGACGCGGTGCACTTAACAGACCTTTACCCTGCGCCTCCACGCCGTGGCAGGCCACACACACCTCGAACACAGCTCCGCCGGCTTTTGCATTGCCGCTATTGCGACTCGGCGGGCTCGCAACCGGGGGTAGCGACTGTATGTAAGCCAGCAGATTGCGTTCATCGGCTTTATCACTAACCGTATACGCCATCGACACCATCTGCTGACCGATTGTGTCGCGGGGATGAGCTCCGCGTATTCCATCGCGGTAGTAGCGTAATTGGCGCGCCATATAGTCAGCACTGAGTATACTTAGGTTGGGAGCATTGAAGTTCTGGTTGCCAGCCCCGTCTGCGCCGTGGCAAACCGCGCAGTTACTGTAAAGCTGTTTACCTGCAATCAGATCGGCGTTATGCATCACCTGCGTTTGCGAAAAGGTTGGATAGCCTTGCAGCCACTGTTGGAACTTTTCCGCAGATTCAACCACCACGGTGCCACGCATAGTGAAGTGGGCGAGACCACATAGCTCTTCACAGAGAATGTCGAATTCACCCTCACGGGTTGGTTCAAACCACTGGTAGGTTTCGGTGCCGGGCACCAGGTCCATCTTCACGCGAAACTGTGGCACAGCAAAGTTGTGCAGCACGTCGTTGGAGCGCAGCAACAGCTTGACCGACTGATTAACCGGCAAATGCAGGCGCTGGCTGTTAACCAGAATATCATCGCGACCAGCGGGGTCAGTGGGATCAATGCCGAAGGGGTTCTCTGGCGATACAAAGCGCGCGTCGGCACCGCCCAATGCATTGTCTTTGCCTGGAAGCCTGAAAGTCCACTGCCACTGTTGGCCAATGGCCTCAACGATCAAGGCGTCGGCAGGTGCGTTAATAATACGCCCCCAGGCAATCAGGCCCGGGGTTAGCATGGCGACTACGCCAATGGTGGTGATAATGGTCAACCAGCTTTCTAGTGATTTATTTTCCGGCTCGTAGTGTGCCTTGTTATTACCATGCTTCCGGTATCGCCATACCACCCACGCTAGAAACAGGTTCACCGCGATAAACACAGCGCCCGTAACCCAGAAAGAAATTTCTATGGTGGTATCAATAGACTGCCAGTTCGACGCGATGGGTGTCAGCCACCACGGACTCAGCAGATGAAAGAGCACAGTCACGACAACCAGCCCCAGAATAATCAGCGCGATAACCATGTCGCTTCCCTATGGCGTTTGACCTGACGCATACCAGAAGACAGATACAGCAAGGCATACTGACAGGTATCGTTTTTATCATTGGGCTTACACGGTCTTCACTGGCAGCACCCCGACAGGGTCAGTCAATGCCCGGTTCGCCTTTTCTGATTTACTGCGTTAAGTACAACGTGATGGCGCTAAGCATCGGTCAGTTTTTCCTTAAACCGACGTCGAATTACTATAGACGAAAAACATAGGTTGCACAGGGCGTTTGTTCAAAATCTCTATAAGGCACGTACTTTGGTTTAGCAAATAGCGCTTTTAATACTCTAGGGAAATTAAAACGAGTTTTAACATTCTTATTCGCGTTAAGAACACAAAAATGAAACCAGCCTCAGTCAATACGAAAAAGGTCTAAAAAACATTTTTTATAGTTTTAATTGTTCATAGCGAGTATCCACAGTTGTTGTACAGTAATAAAAGGTCTGACTTTTCAGACAATCCGTACAAAGGATTTCACCAAAACCTGTTTTAATGGAGGGTGTGTATGGAACGGCACTATTTTATCAGTGACGATCTGGACGAACTTGATCGCGTAGAAGCAGAGCTGGAATCCGAAGGTATGGACAAGCCTCAGATTCATGTTTACAGCGAAGATGATACCGGTGTTGAAACGCACGAGCATCTGCACAATATGGAAGCGGTGCTGAAGAAGGATGTGGTTTATGGCACTGAACTCGGCGCCGTAATCGGCGTTGCTGCAGCCGCACTGGTGTTGCTGGTCGCTTGGGTCACGGGCTTGCCAGAAACAGTCACTTGGATTCCCTTCGTATTCTTGGCCATTGTGGCATTGGGTTTCTGCACCTGGGAAGGCGGGCTTTTCGGCATTCAGGAAATGCACCACGATTTCAAACGGTTTCAGGACGAAATCAAAGCCGGAAAACATGTGCTATTTGTCGACATTGACGCCAATCAGGCCTCAGCGCTGCAACGCGTTATTGCAAGACACCCAAGCCTTCGAGCAGCGGGTACCGGCTCAGGCACGCCGGCCTTCGTAATCACGGCTCAACGCAAGTGGAAGGAATTCGTCCACAGCATGCCCTGATAACTCTTTGACTGACACTACGCCGATCTGGGACGCAGGTCGGCGTTGCCACGTGTCATCTATTGCTATCGTCCTTCTCGCAAACCACTTACCTACCAGCAACGTATAGCGATGCCATCGCTGCGCGGCTCGCCAAAAATGGCCGAGGGAAACAGCGCATTGAAGCGGGTAATGTAGTACTCCTCACCGAGGATATGACGCGCCAGATAGACTCCACCCCGCCACTGAGATCCTGGGGGATCTGGTCATCGTTGTTACCCACGCCTCGCCTATCCATCCGCGCTGTTATTGTGCTGTTAGGATGCTGAGTGAATTGCAAATTTGGCACATCGGCACGCAGGCCAACCAAACTTGAAATCCCTTTTCCCAATTCATTGAACAAAAATGCCACAAAGAAAATCGGGGCGTCCTACAGCAATTCGGCTTTGCGTAGGGCTGTGATTACAACGTCTTCAAGCATAGCCGCCGAGAACGCGATATCCGCACTGCACGGCATTGCCAGTGCCAGGCGGGTAAGCGCCGCGCTGCCGCGAGCCATAGAATCTGATTTCATGGATTGGATTCTTCGAATAAGGAACCTACTTATTCGTAGGTAATCTGGCATGGCAGGGGACAATCCGTATCTGGCATACGTACTAGTCCAAACTGTCTACGCACGCCGTTGTATATATAGAACTGTTATTTAATCAATATATTACAGTGAGTTACCGTTACACAGATGCTATCAATCACGCCGGCGGCAGGCCCTCAGTTGCGCCCGTTATTGCGGCGGAGAAGTGACTAGTTTATAACCTACTTGCTGGTAGGCTGCGCACCGGATAGCCAAACCCGGGCTCCAGTATCGCAACCATTTACACGCTCACAAAAAGGAAATGGCATGACTCAGCAATGCAGTACCAGTCCTAACAGCCCCGTAATCGTCACCGGCGCGGCATCCGGCATAGGCTTGGCCTGCGCCGAGGCGCTGGTTGCAGCAGGTCGTCCGGTCGCGCTGTGGGACATCAGCGATACGGTGATCGCCAGCGCCGAAAAGCTCGCGCAGACCAGCGGCAGGGCATGCATTGGTTGTGTTGTCGACGTGGCCAGCGTAGCTGCCCTCAGGGCTGCGGTTGTCCAATCTCGCGCCGCGCTGGGGCCTATTGGTGGCCTGGTGCACGCCGCTGGTGTTGCCGGCGTCGGCCCATTGGATCAACTGGAACCAGCCCAATGGGATACTGTGATCAACATCAATCTGCGCGCTGAGATTTTTCTTGCCCAGGCTCTGCGCACCGATATGAAATCCCTGCCAGGTTCAGCCATTGTCGGCATCGCTTCTATCAATGCCACGCTTGGTAATGCAATGAACCCCAGCTACAGCGCCTCCAAGGGCGGCATGCTGGCGGCAAACAGGGCGCTGGCCGACGATCTCGCCCAAGATGGCATTCGCATAAACAGTGTGTCACCGGGCCAGATTCAGACCCCTATGATTCAACAGGCAATGGATGCTACGCCCGGCCTGAAGGAAAATTTTGAGCGCCGCATTCTGCTGGGCAGGCTGGGTGCGCCGGAGGAGGTCGCCAAGGCCGTACGCTTTCTTATGTCCGACGATGCCAGTTACATTACCGCCGCTGAGCTGGTAGTGGACGGCGGCAATATTTCCTCGCAACACTAGAACTGTATCAAATTCCGCGGCGTGTCCCTCGTGCATAATCGGGCCGGCTAGCCGAGTTACCATTTCACAAGGAAGGTCGAATGAAACAGTTCGTACTGTTAGTAACCGTTTTACTGCTGGTTATCCTGGTATGGAGCCAGCTCGATACACCGGAGAAAACCACACCCACAGCGCGTATCATTTCCGTTGAGGGCAATGGCGAAGTTGAGGTGGTTCCAGATATTATCCGGCTGCATTTCAATATCACGGCTTTTCACGACAGCGACGTTGCAGTCGCCAAGGCGGACGTAGATCAGCGCGCTTCCGCGGCGGCGCAAGCTCTCATCAAGCTGGGGGTGAAAGAGGCCGATATCTCGTCCTCCTCTTTTCAGGTAAACATCGTTGAAGACTATCGCCGCAGCGAACCGAGAACACGTGAACAGCGGGTTAGTCGCGCCGTCGAGGTGGTATTGCGTGATACCACACGCTATAACGCCGCCCTGCAGGTACTGGTAGATAGCGGCATTTCAGAGATCACCCATATTCAACCCGACGTCTCCAACTACGACGCCCTGAAGCAGCAGGCTCTTGCCAGCGCCGCTGAGGACGCTCGCAGGCAAGCCGAGTTTCTGGCTGACCAATTCGACGCCCGACTCAGTCGTGTTCACAAGATAGGAAGGCAAAACATACAAAGGCATTTCGGCCTGGAAGAGGTGATAGCCACATCAGCCAAGCAAGATATGGCCGCACCGCAAGCACCTCCTCACGAATTTAAACCCGGGAAGGTGAAAGTCACTTCTCATGTGTATGCGGAGTTTGAGCTGGAAAACTAGCCCACCGTGATGGCGGGCGCCGTTCTGGTCGGAGTTACACCGCCTGTTTTGCGGCTTCGGAAACAGGCTTCGAGGCAGGCTTGCTGACTCGAAGCTTTGCCAGGTCGGTAGCCAAAAACCGCGTCAGCACACTGTGTTCCTCTTCCGGTGACTGCTTCCATCCATAAATCGCAGGCTTTTCCCTTTCTATTACCAGCGAGTCAAATACCAGCCAGTCGTAGATTGCCAGAAGGTTGCACAGGTTGCTGCCGGAATTTTTACCGCGCGCGTGGTGATGATGGTGCTGGGTCGGAAAGGTCAGTATGTGGCAGAGACCGTACATGGTTTTTCGCACCCATGCCCGAGGGTGATTAAGAAAGTACAGGTCATAGTTCCAGTTCACATGGTTGTGCGCAGCCCACAACCCCTTGATCGCCGTACCCACCAAAAACACTTCCGTCAGACCGAGGTAGACACAGAAAAACTGGAACCAGTAATTGGGCATGATGAACCACCACAACCAATGCTCCACGAAGGTTTGGGTAACACTAAGCTGGCCTCTGCCGTCATTGCCGCCCGACAGGTGATGCGGGCGATGGCCCATTTTGAACAGCGCCTGCAGCCGCTGCAGGTGTTGGCTTTTCGGCCGGCGCGCGTGGGCAAACCAGTGGCCTATACCGTGCAGAAATTCTTCAAGGGCAATATAGCCGAGCAATACCCACCAGAAATTGGCCGCCTCAAAACCGGCGAGCACGCCCTGCCATTGGGGCACCAGAAGACCGCCGATAAAAGCGGTAACGAGCACCAGTGCAGGGCGCTGCACCAGCACCATCACGGTAGCGGTCAGCAGAGCCATATTCCAGTCTTCCCGGGTTTTGCGCCCGTCGCGGGTGCGCCCGGCCAATACCTCCCACACCATGGCGACAACAATAAACAGTAGGACGAGATTTTCGGGTTTTATGGTTAAGTCTGGCATGGTTCACCTCCTGAGCAGTGATTGCCAGCTTAGCCCGCACGTGATATTTGTAAATTGAATGTTTTGTATATGTTATATCCATGAAGCTGAATTTACGTGGCATAGACCTGAACTTACTGACGATTTTTGACAGCCTGATGGATACCGGCAAGCTGTCTGCAACCGCCGCCGATCTGGGGATGAGCCAGCCAGCAGTGAGCGCCGCATTGCAGAGGCTTCGCCTGACGTTTGGTGACGAACTGTTTATCCGCCACCGCAGTGGTATGCAACCCACACCGCGCGCCCACCTGCTGCACACCGATATTCGCGAGGCGCTGCACCTGGTTAGGCGGGCTGTAAGCACCGAACCCATGTTTAACCCAGCGACAGCCGACCGCAGTTTTACCCTGCTCAGCGACGTGTTTTTTGAAAGCACTGTGATTGGCGAACTGCTGAACCGCATGAGCGATATAGCACCCGGAGTGCGAATCGACACAAGCCCACTAGCACCAGAAGATCCGGCATCTACACTGACCAATCTCAAAGGCGACCTGATATTGGACTACGCCACACACAGTAGCACCCAGCTGTGTTCAGCACAGGTAAGCGTGGAACGGTTAGTGGTCATAGCAGCTCGTGCACACCCTCGAATCCAGAGTGCGCCAACACTCGAAGAGTTTCTATCTGAGGCCCATGTCATCCTGTCGCGACGCCACGGCAGGCTGACGTCTCTGGAGTATGCACTTGGCAACATCTCTTTAAACAGGCGGATTCGCGCCACCCTGCAGAGCTATTCCTCAATGCCCATTGTGGTGGCTAACACCGATTGTCTGGCCACCGTACCGCAACGACTCGGCACGCTCTATGAACAAGCCTTTGACGTTCGCTGCTACCCCTTTCCGGTGGCAATGGAACCCGTTCCTGTGTATATGTACTGGCCGCGGGTGCTTGATCAGGACCCGGCACACCGGTGGTTCCGGCAACAACTGTCTGCCGTATTCGCCTCAGGGGAGGGTGTGAGCGGTTGAACTTACAAACGATTGCTTGTCTGCTATCCCTTATATTGTCTGGTTTTCGTGTTTAACCACTAAGAACTTAAGGAAATTTACCGTTTGGAACCTCTAGTCATACTGCTCGCGTTTGTCGCCGGTCTGGGCTTTCGCGCGCTGGGTTACCCACCGTTGCTGGGTTATCTGTTGGCAGGTTTTGTGGCACACGCGCTGGGGCTCGGCCAGGGACAAGCCGTGGGGACCATTGCCGACCTCGGTATTACGCTACTGCTGTTTACCATCGGCCTGAAGCTGAACCTGCGTGAATTGATCGCGCCCCAGGTGTGGGGCACCGCCACCCTACAGATGATCGCCGTGGTGCCGCTCACCTGGCTAGCGCTGACGGGCGCCGGACTTCTGATGCCGTCGCTGGCGCTACCCAGCCCTGAAGCAGGCCTTACCCTGGCCTTTGCACTGTCATTCTCCAGCACGGTGTTTACCACCAAAACCTTTGAAGAGCGCGGTGAAGCGGTCGCCATTCACGCCGCCATTGCCATCGGCATTCTCATCATTCAGGACCTGTTTGCCGTGACATACCTGGTTGCGGCTTCGGGCAAATTTCCCAGTGTGTACGCGCTAGCGCTGGTGGCACTGCCGCTGTTGCGACCGCTTCTTGGCCGCTTGCTGGTATCCGTGGGACACGGCGAGTTACTGGTTCTATTTGGTTTTGTCGTCGCCCTGGGTGGCGCCGGCCTGTTTGAGGCGGTCAATCTGAAAGGTGATTTAGGGGCCCTAGTCATCGGCATGCTGCTGAACAGCCATGACAAGAGCACTGAGCTCTACAAAAACCTGATTCAGTTTAAGGATATCTTTCTGATAGGTTTCTTCCTTCAGATCGGATTTAACGGCCTGCCGGGCGGCGAAATGTTGCTGGTTGCCTTTATGCTAGGCGCGTTAATTGTGTTGCGCCCAGTGGTGTACTTGTGCCTGCTTATTTGGCTGCGGCAACGCGCCCGCACCTCGCTGCTCGCCGCGCTGTCGCTTGCCACTTACAGCGAATTTGGCTTGATCGTCGCTCAATTGGCGACCAAAGAGGGCATTATAGACTCGGCTTGGGTTACCACCATTGCGCTGGCGTTGGCGATCTCGTTCTTTGTAGCAACACCACTAAATAACCGCGCTCGGGATATCTACGCCCGTTTTTCCGGTAAGTTGCAAGGCTGGGAGCGCGGGCCGCGCAGCACTGAGGAATCGGTCAACACCCTCAGCGATGCCGACATTGTTATTGTCGGCGCGGGCCGGGTGGGTACCGGTGCCTACCGCTATTTGGACGAACGTTACCCTGGCAATGTGGTCTGTATTGAAGAAAACAAAGACAAAGTGGCGGGGCTAATGGCCGAAGGTATCAACTGTGTGCACGGCGATGGCAACGACCGGGATTTCTGGCAATTGGCCAGCCTCCCTGCACGCAAGTTGATACTGGTCAGCCTGACGAATCACCGGGAAAACATGGGCGTGGTAAAACTTCTTCAAAATGAACGATTTAAGGGGCAGCTCGCGGTGGTATCGCGGTATGCAGATGAAGAGCAGGAAATCCGGGAGGCCGGCTGCATAACCTTCAATCTCTATGCCGAGGCCGGTCACGGTTTCGCCGAACACGTGCTGACCCAAATCCAGCCCGCTAACTAAAGGGCACGTTTTCAGTTAGTTACGCGAAAGAAGCGCAGTAGCGTGAATCAACTATACTTATGCATACCGCGCTGAGATGAGTTCCTAGCGCCCAAACAGATTGGACGCGATGGCTTCAAAACGCTCTCTAACTAATGCCCCATCCCGCCGACCAGTGCAGATATTGCTGGCCGAGGACTGTCTCGGCGACGTAATTCTGGTTCGACGCGGCCTGGAAAAGCTGAATATCCCCTTTGAGTTGAGCGTAGTGGATGACGGTGAGCAGCTTCTCAACTATCTGGTAGATGCGCTTCGCCTTGAAGGGTGCAAACAGACCGTACCTACCCCTGACTTGGTTCTTATCGACCTGAATATGCCCAAGCTTGACGGCTTCAAAGCACTGGAACTGATAGCCCAAAAGGAAAACTATAAGGAGTTACCATTGGTTGTGGTGTCCTCCTCGGCCAATCCCGAAGATATACGCCTTGCTTATGAACTTGGCGCACATGGATATATCGATAAGGCGCTCGGACCAGCGGCGTTCATTGAACGGCTCCAGTTTTTAGAGCACTATTGGCGGCGAGAAGGTCTGCTCATCGCTGCAGGCAGTAAATCCAGACATTAATACTGGCATTTTTCGCAATATCGATTGCCAAGAAAGTAAAAAAACCAAAGGACGGCGATCTACTCTATGGGCTACCAGCGATTGTGCAAAGGGCTCGTCGTAGTCTGCGCCAGCCTCGTCATCATTTTATCCGCAACGGTGCTAGTCGGCTGGCACACTGCCAACGTGGATCTGGTCAACCTAGCGCTCGGCAACATGGCGATCCACTACCATACAGCGCTCGGCGGGCTGCTCGCTGGGCTCGCTCTGATTACCTACCAACGGCAAAAGCCTCATCTGACTACCGCGCTGGCACTGCCCGTAGGTCTCATTGGACTACTGCATTTTGTACAGTTCCTCACCAAGTCGCGCTGGCAAATCGACCATTGGTTTCACGCGATAATTGAAAATAGCGCTTTCACAGCCACACTAAACCTAGCACCAACGGTATCCATTGCATTTATGGCTTTAGGTGCGGCCCTGGTGCGGTGGCCACACCGCGAAAACGATCTCGATGCCGTCGATGCACTGCGCGCAGTTTGCTTGTCACTGTTTGCCATTTGCCTGGTCAGT
>NZ_JBFJTH010000035.1:0-28521 GCF_041625495.1 Litorivivens sp.
AAGGCGTCCAGAACGCTGCACGTAGACGACACGCTGATGTACATTCAGTTGCCAGGTATTGTCGGCAAAGTACGCAAACCCAATGTGAGTTTTCACTTAACCTTGGCAAAAACCCTGGAGAAACGCGCTGGAGCCTGCGCCGATTTCCGGCTCTGGGCTACGCAACTGGCTGAGCAATGGCATGACGCACAACATCTGTGTGCGGCTCACTCGGCAACGTTACTTGATGGTGGCGCGACACCGGGTAGCATTGCAAAACAGGTTCTGGAAGCGCTGTCGCGAGCAGAAAAAACCTTGCGCCGGCACGAGAAAAAATACGGCTAACCTTCCGGCCAGTCGCTGTTAACCTGCGATTGCCAGCGCGGCGCGCGGCGTTCGGCGAACGCACGGCCGCCCTCAATCGCATCGGCTTTGCCCATGGTGTGTTGCAGCCATTGACTCTCTTTGGCATCCATCGCGTCAAGTGACATGCCCAGACCGTCCCATAGCAGGCGCTTGGACATGGCGGCGATTAGTGGTGAACTTTGCGACGCAATTTCGTCGGCAAAACTCAAGGCCGCCGGCAATACCTGTGCAGCGGGCAGAATTTCTCGTGCCAGACCTTTCTCGGCCAACTCGTCACTGGTGAGCGTTCGTCCCAATACAAGCATTTCCATCGCGGCTTCAACGCCTATCAGGCGTGGCAGCAGCCAGTGGGAACAACCGTCGGCCAGGACTCCGCGTCTGGATTGGATTAACCCGTATTTGCTATCGGTCGCTGCGAATCGAAAGTCGCACTGTAATGCCAGGCTGAAACCCAGCCCGATCGCGTGGCCATTCATGGCGGCGATCACTGGTTTGCGTACCTTCCAAGCGGGCAATACAGGACTGGAACTGAAATTGGCACTGTCGTGTGTATCAAAGCTATCGGCACCGCTACTCATGTCTGCACCAGCGCAAAATGCTCGGCCGTTGCCGGTTACCACTACCGCACGAATGCTGTCGTCACGGTCGCACTCCCGGTACCGTTCGCTCCAGAGTTCTCCCATGTCGCCGGTAAAGGCATTGAGGGCCTCTGGCCGATTTAGGGTGATCAGTGCCACATGGCCGTAGCGTTCGAACAATAATGGGGCAGCGCCGGTCATGACATGTCTCGCAGCTGTTTTAGATTCAGTATTTTGCTAAGGTTGGCAGCATTTGCAGCCGGTTACCATGACATTTCTGACAGCCCGGTTGCCCTGTAATTGAGGTGGTCTGTGGCGGTTGGTCGGTTAAGGTATGGTTGGCGTGGTCTGGTTGCGCTGGGTCTCCAGTTACTGCTTTGCCACGCGCCCGCATTGGCCAAGAGTGAGTGTGCCGGCTGCCATGCAGAGCAGGTTGCGCAATGGCAGCAATCGCACCATGCCAAGGCGATGCTCCCGGCAACGAAAGAAAATGTGGCTGCGCAGTTTGATGGCAGCGCGACTCGCTACAACGGCCGCGATTTTCGATTTGTGGCAACGGCGGCCGGCTATCAGGTTCAGATTAGCATCGGTGAGAGCGCAGAAATCTACCCGGTTGATTACACCTTCGGCGTTTACCCGCTTCAGCAGTATCTGGCCCGCTTACCACAGGGGCGCTATCAGGCGTTGCCGGTAGCTTGGGACACACGGCCGAAAGAAGAGGGTGGTCAGCGCTGGTTTGCGCTGGAATCGGATCTCGACTGGGATCACCCGGGTTTTACCTGGAATACTTCTTGCGCTGAATGCCATTCCACTCGGCTTGAAAAAAACTTCGATGCTCAGACCAGAATTTTCAATACCCGGTTCGATGAGATTAATGTCAGCTGTGAAGCCTGCCACGGCGACAGTTCGGGGCATTTGCAGTGGCTGGAGAGCGGGCAGCCAAATACAGGCGGTGCTGGCTTTGCGGCCAGCCTGGGTGAACGGGGACAGTGGCAGTGGCTTGAAGACAGCCCCATTGCCCGTCGCGATTTCCCTCCCACCGGCGCGCAGCTGTCCAGTTGCGCGCAATGTCACAGTCGTCGTCAGTCGGTTGGAAAATGGCATCCGCAGTCGCCTGTGTTTGACCACGCGATGCCAACGTTGATTACGCCGCCGCATTATTTCGCCGATGGTCAGATTCGCGACGAGGTCTTTGTGCTCGGCTCGTTTTTGCAAAGCCGCATGCACGCGGCGGGTGTTGTGTGCAGTAATTGCCATGAGCCGCACACAGCGGCTTTGCGTGCCGACGGTGATGGTGTGTGTACGCAATGCCACAAGGCAGAGGAATTTGCAGCGCGTAAACACCATCAGCATCAGCCTGAATCGGTGAATTGTGTCGACTGCCATATGCCGGCTACAACCTATATGGGAGTGGACCCGAGGCGAGATCATCGCTTTGGGGTGCCCGATCCTGAATTCAGTGCAGCGCTTGGCAGCCCTGACCCCTGTCGCACCTGTCACGCGAAAGCCGGTGCCGAGTTTCTGAGCCAGCGTTTGCCAGGCTTGCCCGGCGCTTCTGCCATGCAGGCGCGTCACTTTGCGCGGGCGCTGACCAAAACGATGTCGCCGGGAGATTTACACCGAATCGACAGCGGCTATTTTCCGCCTATCCGAGAGGCGAGTCTGCTGTCACGTCTTTCACCTGCGGCTGAATCCGAACGCGAAGTGTTACTCGGCAAGCTGGCGCACGATTCGCCATTGGTGCGGGCGGCGGCAGTTCGCCAACTATTTCCTCTCGCGCCAGCCGAGCGTTGGCGTCTGCTTCAGCCAATGTTGTCGGAAACCAATCGTGCGGTCAGGATGGAGCTGGCACCGGTGTTGGCGGGTGCGGTGCCCGACAAAGTTGACGCGCAAACCCGAAAGTTGCTGAGCAGGCTCTTCAAGGAGTATGAAACTCTGATGCTGGCAAACCTGGATAGCCCACAAATGGCAAGCAATTTCGCCAATTACCGAGCGGCACAGGGCAAAGATGCAGAAACCCTTGCGCTGTACCGGCGCGCCATTGAGCTGGATTCGGAGTTCCTTTATCCCTATCTGCAGATTGCGGCTCTGCGACGCGATCACGCCGATGAACGTGAGTGGTTGGAGCGTGCCCGTGCCGTGGATCCGCAATCGGGCGAGGCGGCTTATCAGCTGGGCCTTTACCATATTCGGCAAAAAGACTATGGGTCGGCACTCAGGGAATTGGCGCAGGCCGTAGACATGGCGCCACGGCGCAGTGATTTTACGTACACCTACGCCGTTGCGCTTGAAAATGCGGGAGAGCTGGATAAAGCCATTGCGATACTCCGCAGGCTCGAATCTGTCGGTGATGCTTCTGATCGCAGCCGCGACCTTCTCCTGCGCTACTTGCTCAAGGCTGGGCGGGAGGCTGACGCGCAAGCACTGCTGCAGACGTGGCTGGCTGCCGAGCCCGCCAATACAACCGCTCAAACCTGGGCGCGCTGGCTGCACAATCGCCCATAAGCAATTGAAAGCAGAGCGAGATTAACTTTTGGCGTCATCGATCAAAAACCTGTAACAAACTGTCAACCGGATGTCATTCCCGGTCATTGTCCCCCTGAGTGGCTAGCGGGATGCTTGCAGGTAATGGGCCAAATGGCAGGGGGACATATGCACGCCAAATTTACAGAGGAAGAGCGCGCTTTTCAGCAAAGCGTTCGCGAATTTATGCAGCGTGAATACACGCCTGAACTGGCGGCTAAAATCCGCCACCCGGAATCGTTCAAGGCCGGTATGATCGAGTGGCAGAAAAAACTCGACGCCAAGGGCTGGGCTGCTAACGGTTGGCCGGTAGAACATGGCGGGTGTGATTGGAGCGCGACCCAGAAAAGTATATACGTCAACGAAATGGCTTTTGCCGGTGCGCCCGATGTTGTACCGATGGGCATCAAAATGGTGGGGCCTGTGCTCTACAGTTTTGGTTCCGATGAGCAAAAGAAGCGTTTTCTGCCACCGACAAAATCCAGCGACATCTGGTGGTGCCAAGGATACTCCGAGCCTGGCGCCGGTTCTGATCTGGCGGCACTGCAAACGCGCGCGGTGCGCGACGGGGACGATTATATCGTCAGCGGCACCAAAATCTGGACCACCTATGCCCAGCATGCGGACTGGATTTTCTGTCTGGTGCGTACCAGCAGCGAAGGAAAGCCCCAGGAAGGCATCAGCTTCCTGCTAATCGATATGACATCCCCGGGCATTTCCGTGTCTCCCATTATCTCCATCGACGATGAGCATCATCTAAACGAAGTGAGCTTTACGGATGTACGCGTGCCGGTGGAAAACCGAATCGGTGAGGAAAACAAGGGCTGGACCTATGCTAAGGCCCTTCTTACCTATGAACGCACGGCTCTGTCAGGGGTTGGCTATTGCAAACGAACCCTCAAGCGCATCCGGGAACTGGCGGCCCAGGAAAGTCACGGTGGTCGTCCATTGTTGGCCGATCCCGATTTTCAGGCCCAGCTCTCCGATTTGGAAATGGAGGTTACCTCTCTGGAATATCTGGAGCTACGCGTTTTAAATGCGGTAGACAAAGGGGGGGCTCCCGGCATGGAATCCTCATTGCTGAAACTCAAGGGTTCCGATTGCCAACAGGCGGTACAAACCCTGTTCTGGAACGTGGCCGCGGCCTATGGTGGTGTGTTGCCAGATGAGGATCACGGCATTCATAGCGGCCACGAATTTGGCAACGTGGCACGTCGCGAATACATGTTTGGCCGTGCCACCACCATCTACGGCGGTAGCAATGAAGTGCAGCGCAATATTATTGCGAAATTTGGATTAGGGCTGTAGGAGGTCATCATGGATTTTTCTCTCACTGAAGAGCAGCAACTACTCAAAGACAGCGTGGAGAAATTTGTCGCTAGCCAATATAGCCCGCAGCAGCGCGAACAGTTGTTGCATGCGTCAGCGGCGTTCAGTACGGATCACTGGAAAACTTTTGCCGAACTTGGCTGGCTGACGATTCCATTCAGTGAGGAGCTGGGTGGCTATGGCGGTGGGATTGTCGAGTCTGCGATCGTCATGGAGGCCTTTGGACAGGCGTTGGTACTGGAGCCTTTTGTGGATACCGTATTGTTGTGCGGGCAGCTGCTCGCACGTAGCGGAAATGTTGCATTGTGCGAACGGTACCTCACACCGCTGATGGGTGGCGAGTTGCAGGCTGCGGGTGCGTGGCAGGTAAGAACGACCCGTTGCAACCTGAACCACTGCCAGACCAGCGCCTCGCGCAGTGGCGACGGGTATGTGCTCAGCGGCGAAAAAGTGCTGGTGAGTAATGCCGATGCCAATGTATTGATTGTATCAGCACGTACCGACGGTGAAGCAGATGCATCTCAGGGTATCAGTCTGTTTGCCGTGCCGATGGACACCAGCGGTGTTAGCACACAGCGCTTGAAACTGATGGATGGGCGTGAAGCACTCAACGTACAACTCGACAATTGTGAGTTGCCGGCGGATGCCTGCCTGAAAGAAGACGCGTTCCCATTACTGCAATCGGTGGTCGATGAGGCCGTGGTGGCTTTGTGTGCCGAAGCCGTTGGCGCGATGGACTACCTGTATAAAGCGAGTGTTGAATACAGCAAAACGCGCAAGCAGTTTGGTCAACCCATTGGCAAGTTTCAGGCGCTGCAGCACCGCATGGTAGATATGTTTATGCATACTGAGCAGTGTCGTTCCATGTTGGTGAGCGCTTTGTGCGCGGTATCTGACAACAGTGACGATAAGGCCCAGGCAATCGCCGCGCTTAAAGCGATGGTGGGAAAATACGGTCGTCGTGTTGCGGAGGAGGCCGTTCAGTTGCACGGTGGGATGGGGGTGACACATGAGATGAATATTGGTCATTATCTCAAGCGGTTGATGATGATTGACGTGACCTTTGGTGACGCATCGATTCACCGGCGTCGCTACTGTACCTTGCGCTATGCGGCCTGATTAAATTCGCCTGCATTGGCAAGTTAGCTGGCAGCCTAATAATTAAAACACTGCGAGGAAGCGAGTATGTCGCTATTTTACAGCTTGACCGATCACCTGGATTTTCATGCCCGTACGCGGGGTGAACTACTGTTGGCCAGCGACGACCGCCAGTCGCTCACCTTTGCCCAGGCCAAACAACGGGTTGACCGCATTGCGGGCGCCCTCGAAGCGTCTGGCATCGAAGCCGGCGATCGGGTGGGTATTCTGGCCAAGAATTCGGTCGATAACCTGTGCACCTTCCTTGCTTGTGCCCGCCTTGGCGCTGTCGCGGTAGGATTAAACTATCGGCTTACCCAGCCCGAAGTGGAATTCATCGCCAGCGATGCGGAAATCAAACACCTGTTCTTTGATGCAGAGTTCGACCCATTGCGGGGAGATTATCTGCGTGCCCAGCCCTGCGTGTGCTACGACAGTGGCAGCCAGGCCCCAGAATTTGTCAGCTGGATAGAGCAGGGCGAGCCGATATGTGAATCGCGAGCCGGCGGCGATGACGTGCTGTTCCAGATGTACACCAGTGGCACGACGGGTTTACCCAAAGGCGTTTTGATTACGCACCGCAATGTGTTGCTGGTGACCTATCAGTCGCCCATGACGACTGGCAAAGGACACCGCGTCGGCGAGAAAGGGCTGGTTGTTGCCCCGCTGTTTCATGCCGTGGGGCTGGTTGGCGCGCTGATGGGGGTGATTTACGGTGGCACAATGCTGATCCATCGTGACTACGATCCGGTGGGTATGATCGAAACTCTCGAGCAGGAGAAGATCAATACCACGGCGGTGATCCCGGTGATGCTACAGTTTTCGATTATTTGCGTACCTGATATCGCCGAGCGAGATTTTTCCAGCCTCCATACGATCAATTACGGTGCTTCGCCGATCGCGGAAGACCTGCTGCGACAGTGCATGGATATATTCCAGTGTGATTTTATTCAGGGCTATGGGCAAACCGAAGCAACACTGGCGCTAACTTTCTTGACTGCGGATGATCATCGCGCCGCGTTAGCTGATAAACCGCATTTGCTGCGCTCCTGCGGACGTGCAGTATTCGGCACAGAAATCCGGGTGGTAGATGAGCAGGGTAATCCGCTACCGCCGGGCGAAATTGGCGAGATTGTGGCACGTGGTCCGCAATTGATGAAAGGCTATTGGAAGCGCGACGATGCCACTGCGAAAACCATTGTCGATGGCTGGCTGCATACCGGCGACGCGGGCAGGATGGATGACGAAGGGTATGTCTATATTCAGGATCGGGTAAAAGACATGATCATTTCCGGCGGGGAAAATATTTACCCGGCAGAGCTTGAAAATATCTTGATGGGGCATCCGCAGATTCAGGACGCAGCGGTGATTGGTGTTGCGGACGAGAAGTGGGGCGAAGTGCCTTTTGCTGTGTTGGTCAGCGGTGGGGCTGCTGAGCTGACGCCAGATGAACTGGTGGCGTTTTGCAGAGGTAAACTCGCGGGTTATAAAATTCCGCGACAACTGGCTTATGTTGAGGCGTTGCCGCGCAACCCAACCGGAAAAATCCTGAAGAAAGATTTGCGGGAACTGTTTCGCGAGAAAATGTCGGCCAGCGCTTGATCGCACTGCTTAGAAAAAACGCCGAATTAACGTAGCGCCAAGGATAATCCACAGTGCAATACAAATGATCAGGCTGAGTGGGCCACGAGGCTTTTCGGTATCACTTTTGTTACGGCGGCTGATATTGGCAGAGCCACAGGCAGGGCAACGACCCTGCCTGAAATTGTGGCCCTGATAGCTGCAATCCTGGCAGCAGTAAGTGGTGGGCATGACGGATTCCTGTTTGTTATTTTTCTGAGACGAACTCACCGTAAACGTCAATGCCGTCCAAGTCTTTGGCAGAGACCTTTCCTTCCAGCATGGGAATTCGAGGTGCAATCGCCTCTAGCATGAAATCCCGAAATATACGGATGCGCGCGGTGGTGCGCAAATCAATATGTGACAGCACCCAAAACCCCATGGGTTGATCAACATGCTCACAGGGGATTTTTGTTAACAGCGGGTCGAGCTCACCCAGTCCAGTAGGCAGCTGGGCAATGCCGTGGCCGTGGCGAGTCAGCTCATAAGCTACATTCAGTGAGTTAACGCGATAACGCACAGGCAGCTCCGGAAAGCTTTCTTCTTTCCATTGCGGGTGAGGGCGTCTCTGATCTAGCAACCAGAGTATAGCGCCCACATCTTTACTGCCTTTGGCAATACGCTCCGCAAGTTCATGAGTGGCATAGACCCCATAGGCAAAATCAGCAATTTTCTTGCCCAGCACATTCGGTGGTGGATCATTGGTTACGCGAAAGGCAATGTCGGCTTCATGCACTGACAAATTGAAAGGGTCTTCAGAGGCAATGAGTTCGATAGCTATGTCGGGATATTTTTCGCAGAAGGCTTTTATTCCCGGCTGTAAAACTCGTTGGATCGTGAGATCTACCGCAGTCACTTTGAGGATGCCGCTGAGTTCCTGGCTGTCGGCCAGTACCTGGCGCTGGATGTTGCTGACTTCTTCGGCGATGGATTCGGCGGACTTCAACACTGATTCACCCACCGGGGTAATCAGCCAACCTGCGGTGGAACGGTCAAACAGGCGCACATTTAATTGTTTTTCCAGCGCGGTGATACGACGCGACACAGTCGTGTGATTAACATCCAGTGAACGCGCGGCCGCAGTGACCGATCCTTCTTTTACTACCGCGAGGCAGTATTGTATGTCGTTCCAATCCAGGTTCTGCATGTCTGCACACCAATTCTGCCAAAACGGCTATTCTCGTGTATGTGCGCACATAGTAACGTGTTCCCCGTGGCAGACACAAGCGCCACTCACACTAAGCACTTGAGGACAGGGACATGAACACATTACTCAAACTGACAGCGACCATCACGACCTCTATTCTGTTGTCCGCACCTGCCATGGCCGGCACAGGTGTTTCTGAAATGGCCAGCATATGTAAGGCCGGCGCGTTGAGCGAATTCGCCAAGGAAGAGCCAACACGTGTGAAGTTTAAAGGCGTGTCAGGCCCGCGGTCAGCGAAACAGGTTCGCCTTCAGATCTTCCCGCAAGCCGGTGGTACTTTTGACGCAACCTGTGAGCTAAACACCAAAACCGGAGAGATTCTCGCCCTGACGCGCCAGAGTTGAACCGAACCATCCAGGAGCTCCCTTACGGAGCTTGGGCAATAGCCCACTCGCAAAGGCTCTCTTCGGAGGGCCTTTTTTGTGCCGGTGAATAGGTGCTATAAGCACAGTGGATAGCGGTGGCGGCCGTTCCTGAGTAGGCTCTATGTGAGCTCTAGGAGGTATCGCATGAAAGACCGTTTCTCCCTCGCGTCAGACAAGTATCAGCAATATCGGCCGGTATACCCAGCGGCGCTATTTACCAAGTTAGCCAGTTTGGCGCCCGGTGCAGACCTGCTGTGGGATTGTGGTTGTGGTACCGGGCAAGCATCGGTGCTGGCGGCCGAGCATTTTCGTCAAGTGATTGCCACCGATCTCAGCCTGCCGCAAGTGGCTCAGGCTCGCCCTTGCGCGAATGTCCAGTATCTGGCCGGCAGAGCGGAAGCAGCGCCGCTGCACTCGGCCAGCTGTGATGTGGTTCTGGTTGCCCAGGCGCTACACTGGTTCAACTTCGATCCCTTTTTTTCGGAGATTGAACGAGTGTTAAAGCCTGGCGGGCTGTTTGTCGCGCTCACCTATAACCTGTTGTCGATTGCGCCGGATATCGATGAGCTGATCCGGGACTTCTACTCAGAGGCGGTAGGGAAATTCTGGGACACAGAGCGTCGCCACGTTGAAAATGCCTATGTGGATATCCCCATTCCGTGGCAGGGGCCAGTGCTAGATGATTTTGCGATGCGTGCCCGTTGGACGCCGCAACACTTGTTAGGTTACTTGCGTACCTGGTCGGCGGTTAAGAATTGTCAGCGTGTTGAAGGCTATGACCCGGTTGCGTTGATCGAGGGCGATGTTATGCGCTTGTGGCCTGAAGGGGAGCGCGACGTGCGTTGGCCGCTCACGGTGATTGTACGCTATCGGCCTTGAATTGGGCGGCTTCCTGGCGTCGGTAGTGGTTGGGCGGCACGCCGGTCCAGTTTCGAAATGAGCGAATAAAGGCGCTGGGCTCGGAAAAGCCCAGCTGATAAGAAATTTCCTGCACGCTGGCGTCGCTTTGCTGCAACAAGTCAATGGCCATATCGCGCAGCAATTCATTGCGAATCTGTCGAAAATCGCAGCCTTCATCGCGCAGTCGGCGGCGCAGGGTTTGCGGTGTCAGCCCCAACGATTCCGAGATCTGCTCGTAGCTTGGGCTGTTAGGCAGGGATTTGCGGATATATCGGCGAATCTGGTCGGTATAGTTCTTCTGGTGGCTGGGCATAAACAACAGGTTGTAGGGCATCTGACGCACCAGTGCTTCGAGATCGTCGTGGGATTTTACAACCGGCAAATCCAGTAACCGCGATTCAAACACCAATTCGCTCTGCGCTTGTTCAAAACGCATCGGGCTGAAAAATAGAAAGTGGTATTCGTCGCGATGGGGTGGCGCAGGATAATGGCATCCCACATAGCTAAGGGGGATGGGGGTGCCCACCAGCCAGCTCATAAAGCGGTGGGTGAGCATCAGGTGCTGCTCCACCACCCAGGGACTAACCGTGCAGCCGGCCTCGGGTTGTATTTGATAATGCGCGTTGCGGCCCGCTTCCTTGAAGTGTGGTTGATAGCCGGTTTCGAGGATGTCGATAAACTGAATATTGCGAGCTATGGCAGAACGAAGGTCTTTTGCCTCCGACACAAACTGGGCCAATAAGCGGTAGGTGCCCAGCTTGAGCTTGCCCGGATAGTGGCCGCAGGCTTCATCACCACTAACTTTCATAGCCGAGCGGCTGAGCTGGGCAAACTGGGCGGGCGATATTCGCGCTTTGTCCTGCTGAATAATATCAGGCGCAAGACCAGCCCGACGAAACAGTTCCGCACGCTGATGCTCCGGGCAATGTGACAGCATTGATCGGACAAAACAGATGGAGATGGTACGGCTGTTCACAGTGGGCAGCGCTCCGAGCCTGATGATTTCACTAAAGTACAGCATCGCCACTTGTAAGAAAATGTCAATATGATGTCAGGGTCTATCATTGTTTGTTTTTGCCGTCAGAGCGACGCTAAGGCCGCAATTTAGAGGCGGTGCCGTGCGCTCGACGGGCGGCTGACCAAGCCTCACTCTATTGTCAAAACTAACTGATTTCAGGAGATATTTATGGATATTCAAGGCAAGGTCGCAATTGTTACCGGGGGCGCATCTGGGCTAGGCGAGGCAACCGTTCGGGCCTATGTGGCGAAAGGGGCCAAGGTGGCAATCTTCGATCTGAATGAAGACCGCGGCCAGTCCATTATTGCTGAATTGGGGAGCGAAAACGTCAGTTTCTACAAGGTCAATGTATCGGATGAGGACTCTGTGCAGGCCGCGATAGACGGTGTAATGAGCACCTATGGCGCGCTTCATATATGTAACAACTACGCCGGTATCGGCAATGCCATCAAAACCCTCAGTAAAAAAGGAGCTTTTCCGCTGGATGCCTACAAGCAGGTGATTGATGTGAATCTGGTGGGTACCTTCAATGTGGCGCGCCTAGCAGCCGAACAGATGGCAAAAAATGACCCATACGATGATGCCAATGCGCGCGGCGTGATTATCAATACCGCCTCGGTGGCAGCCTACGAGGGCCAGATAGGGCAGGTGGCTTACAGTGCTTCCAAGGGCGGTGTGGTGGGTATGACCGTACCGATGGCGCGTGATTTGGCGTCCTACGGCATTCGGGTAAATACCATTGTGCCGGGGCTGATTCACACGCCATTGTTTGAAATGTTGCCGGAAGAAGCTTATAAATCGCTGGAGGCGGCGGTGGTCAATCCCAAGCGACTGGGCCGCCCTGAGGAGATCGCCCATCTGTCGGTCATGATCGCCGAAAATGAATATATGAATGCCGAATGCATCCGTCTTGACGGCGGTATCCGAATGCAGCCTCGCTAACGCAACTAGTTGTTTAAAAATAAAAAAACCGGCGCTAATCAGTGCCGGTTTTTTTTCATCTAACGAGCAGATTTTTCCGTAGAGTGAGATGTGTTTACTGGCAACATGCTATGTGAACCGCTAGCATATGGCGCAGTTTTAATGTGGCTAACCGGGGCGCAGCACCGGGTCATAGTGAAAGCAGGTGTGGAGTGGGCATGGCCGAACAAAAGAAAACGATCGCCTTGACGGTGAATGGGCGGGCCGAGCAGCCGGTCGTCGAACCCGATAAGCCCCTTTTGTGGGTGTTGCGTGACGAGCTGGACCTTACTGGCTCCAAATACGGTTGTGGCAGGGCGCTGTGTGGTGCCTGCACCGTGCATGTAGATGGCCAGCCTACGCGCGCCTGCGTCACCCCGGTAGAGGCCGTCGCCGGAAAATCCGTGACCACCATTGAAGCGCTTGACGAAACCGCTCTGGGTGTCCGCGTGCAGCGTGCCTGGAAAAGCCTGAATGTACCGCAGTGTGGTTACTGTCAATCGGGGCAGATTATGGCAGTGGTGGCCTTGCTCAAGGCGATACCCCGGCCGAGCGATCAGGATATCGACGAGGCCTTGTCCGGGAATATCTGCCGTTGCGGAATGTATCCGCGTATTCGCAAGGCAGTGCACGAACTGGCGGCGGGAGGGTTCGCATGAAACAGAGCAGACTGCCGCGACGCGATTTTCTTCGAGCGACAGCGATAGCTGGTGGTGGCTTGCTGGTAGCCTGCAAATGGGATTCTGGGAGCAGCCGGTCGCGTGATTCGGGCAACAATCCGGGGCGCGGTGGTGGTTCGGAACGCGAACCCGAGCCTCAGCCGGACCCCAATGCTGAGCGTTGGACACCAAACGCCTTTATTCGTATCAGCGCCGACAACTTTGTCACGATCATTGTCGGTGCAGCCGAGATCGGACAGGGCACGATGACGGCCGTCCCGATGATAGTTGCTGAAGAACTGGATGCAGACTGGACTCGGGTGAGTTGGGAGCAATCGCCAGCCTCCGCTATTACCTACGGCAATCCCTTTTGGCAGGCTGAAGGTGGCTTGGGGGACTTGGATCAGGCTGGTTTGCAGATCACTGCGGCCAGCACCACGGTACGCGGTTACTACGATTCGCAGCGGCGCGCAGGCGCGGCCGTTCGGGCGATTCTGATGGAGGCCGCTGCGGATCAACTGAATGTGCCTGTCAGTAGTCTGCGCACCGAAGACAGCTTTGTTATTCACGACGCCTCGGGGCGGCGTTTGAGTTACGGCGAACTGGCGGCAGCAGCTGCCGACAAAACACCGCCGTCGTCTCCCGTGCTGAAAGATCCTGCGTCTTTCAAAATCATCGGCCAATCCAAGGAGCGTCTTGACGCAAAGCAGAAGTCAGACGGTTCTCTGGATTACGGATTCGATTTCAAAATTCCCGGCATGGTTACCGTGATGGTGATGCGCTCGCCTGTGTTTGGTGCACCGTTGCTTGATTGGGACGATAGCGCTGCTTACAGCGTTAGTGGCTTTATCGGCAGCCACCGGGTGCCGTCAGGTATCGCTGTGGTCGCCGAAAATTTCTGGGCGGCAGAGCAGGCGCGCAAGGTTATTACAGCCAATTGGCTGACCAGTGCCGGCGAAACCCTTTCGACCGATGACCTGGTTGCTGAGTTTGACAACCGCAATAGCCTGCCCGGCTTACCCGTGCGCAATGATCAGTTGGGAGAACTCGGGCACTTGGGCGCAGCCCAGACACTGGAAGCGGATTTTCACTTTCCCTACCTGACGCATGCGCCGATGGAACCCCTGAATGTGACCATTGATTATCGGGGCGATAGTTGTGAAATCTGGTGTGGTAGCCAATGGCCCGATATGGATCAATTGGTTGCTGCAACCATACTTGGTTTGACGCCAGATCGAGTGCAGTTTAACAACCTGCTGTCCGGTGGTGGTTTTGGGCGCCGCGCTTGCCTCAACTTTGACTATATCCAGGAAGCGGCCCATGTTGCAAAAGCCGTAAACAGGCCGCTGAAAGTGGTTTGGACCAGGGAAGATGATATTCGTGGTGGTTATTATCGTCCTTACACAGCCTGCAAGCTGAAGGCGTCACTGGACGCGCAGGGGAATGTGCAGGCCTGGTCGCACCGGGTAGCGAGCCAGACCTTGTTGATAAGCCCTCTGGTAGAAGCGGTAACTGGTCTGGTGACCGAGGAGGTTCAGACCAGTCAGGGGGCGACGGAAATGCCCTACGACATTCCAAATGTCTATGTCGATACCCATGCGGTGCTTAACCGGGTGCCAGTGTTGTGGGTGCGCTCGGTCGCAAACGCAACCAATGTGTACGCTGTGGAAACATTTTTTGACCATGTGATGCGTGCTGCCGGCAAGGACCCGCTAGCGCAGCGCCGCAGCATGTTGCAGAGCAAGCCACGCCATTTGGCGGTGCTCAATGCCGTTGCAGACATGGCGGGCTGGGAGAGTGCTCCTGCCGCGAATGTTCACCGCGGCATTGCCGTTTTTGCTTCTTATGCCAGTGTGATAGCGCAGGTTGTTGAGGTAGAGGTTGTCACCGAGGCGCAGCGCGACCGGGTAACCTTGAAACGTATTTTCAGTGCCGTGGATTGTGGCACGGCGGTCAATCCGGATCTTGTGGAAGCGCAGATTGAATCCGGTATTGTGTTCGCGCTTTCTACAGCTCTGTTTGGTGAAATAACGCTTGATAATGGTGAAGTGAAACAGAGTAACTTTCACGATTATCAGGTTTTGCGCATGTACCAGACACCGCAAATAGAAACTCGTATTCTGCCGTCAACTGAGCACCCCGGTGGTGTCGGAGAGTTGGGTGTGCCCTGTGTGGCGCCGGCTCTGGCCAATGCGATTTCCAGCGCCACCGGAGAGCTTTATCCGGTGTTACCTCTGTCGCGCCATGCGCGGTTGGCATTTGATTAAGGAGGTCGTAGTGCGAAATCTGTTTTCTGCTGCTGTACTGAGCGCTCTGTATTTCACCATCGTGCCCGGCTCGGTGTTGGCTCAGGGGGCGTCTACGCACGCATTTGGACCGATAGCCGAGGTTTTGCGGCATCCGCGCTGTATGAATTGTCACACGGTTACCAACTTTCCCCGGCAGACCGACCAGCGTTTGCGTCATGCCCAGCTCGTGGTTAGGGGTAAGGATGGGCACGGCGCGCCAACACTACAATGCAACGCCTGTCACCAAGATCGCAATGTAGCGGACGGCAAGGTGCCTGGCGCACCGCACTGGCATCTGGCACCGCTGAGTATGGGGTGGGAAAATCTTGATGATACTCAGCTGTGTGAAGCTTTGTTGGATCGCAGTAAAAACGGCAATCGCAGTGTCTCGGATTTGGTGCATCACATGACAGTGGATGCTTTGGTGTTATGGGGCTGGTCACCGGGCGGTGACCGCACGCTACCACCATACCCGCATGCGGAATTTGTCTCCTACCTCGAGGACTGGGCCGATGCCGGGGCGCCCTGCCCATGAGCGAAGTATTTCACCTGAGTGGCTAAGTCAAGCTTGTGCCGGCACAGCGATCTCATCGTAAAAGCAGTAGGTGTTGTTTTTCTTTTTGGCTCGATATAACGCGATATCAGCGTTGCGGCACAATTCATCGACACTATCGCCGTCGCCCGGAAACAGGGCGACGCCGATACTCGCTGTCACGCGGTGCGTTTGTTCATCCGCTACGATGGGCTTGGCCAAAACCTCGTTGATACGTTTCAGCACGGTATCGCCCGCCGAGCGGTCGGTAATGTCCGGGAGCAGCAGTGTAAATTCGTCACCACCAAAACGGGCGACCATATCCTCACCCCGAATAACATCGTTCAGACGCTGGGCGATGGTTTCCAGAATAACGTCACCAGTGTGGTGTCCAAAGTTGTCATTGATGGGTTTGAAGCCATCGAGGTCGATATAGCCCAACGCAAAGCTCTGTTTATGACGGCGGGCGCGAGCCAGGGTGCGTTCAAAATATTCAAAGAACTGAAAGCGGTTGGGCAGGCCGGTGAGCATGTCGTGGCTGGCCTGATAGACGTAGCTGTCGCGTTCTTCCTTTAGTTTGTTTTGTAAGTCGCGGTACATCCATTCGTAGAACACCAGGCCCGTGGTCCCCATAAAGATCAGCACAAAAAAACAGATGATCTCCAGTGTCTGCCGTGTCTGCTGCTCAGGGATGAATTGGTACGAGAGCAAGCCATAGTGGCTGAGCACAAGAGAGATCAGGCACAGCAAAACGGTAATGGCCAGCCAGACAATACCGCGCTTCATGCCAAATAGCACAAAGGCAAATATGGGGGTGAAAAGTGTGAGTTGCGGCACCGGTGATTCTATAAACCCTCCGCTGAGCTGAGTGGCGAGCATGTTTACCGCCAGTAGCACGCCAAAGGTAATGTGTGCTGAAAGTGCGAAATTCCCGCGCTTTATTAATATATATAGGGCCAGCAAGTAGCCTGCCAGGCAGATAATGTCTACTGCCATCGCGATGGGAAGCAGCACGCTGTTAAAGCCGATCAGTATCAGGTAGACCGGGATCGTCAAAAAACAAAAGGTTATATTCAGCAACAGCAGTGCGAGTAGTAGATGGCCCCTGAGGTAGTACTCGCCACTGCGACTGATGGATGGCGGCAACAGGCGCTCGGCTATGCTTGATAGGCGCTGTGCCATGGGTGATGTAGACGGTACTTCCAAGTCAGGATCCTTCCCAGCATATTATTGTCGTCGCGTATTATTTGTGCAGTTTACCCTAAAGTGTGATGTTTGAAATCTAACGATTGGTTTTGTTGTCGACATCGTGTCGCTAATTTTTGGTAACGTCGTTAAAACTGTGGTTAGTGTGACACTTTTGTTGCAGAGGTCGGAGATGTATTACGTTGATTTTTCGGTGATTTTAAGTTTTGTTTGGATAAAGTCCCGGTGCGGAACATAAATCAGATCGGCAATCTTGCGGATGAGGTGATCCTCGTATTTTGATACTTCGCCATCCGCCATGGCCACTTGCCAGAGGGTTTCCAGCAGCTGGCATTTCTGTTCGGGGCTATAGTGCTCGTTAATGAGCGCTGTATAAGGGTGGTAGGCATTATCTTCCTGGAACTGCTGCTCGGCGAGCTGCATCAGCTCGTCGATCTCCTGCTCGCTGATATCGTGCTCGCGACGCAGCAGGGCGCGAATAGCCTCGAGTTCTTCCGGATTCTGCTCAAAATCGGCCTTTGATAACTCGATAAGCAGTGCCGCGCTGGTCAGACGAAGGCGGTGGTCGCGGTCGTCACCTGACGTAGGGCTAAGCTTGTCTCGGAAAAAATCACTGAGCTGCTTGAGCATCAGGACATCTCCATGAGCAGCTTCTGCAGTTTGCGCTGATCAGCGGCAAACAGGCGAATACCTTCTGCCAGCTTCTCGGTGGCCATGGCATCGTCGTTGAGGCGGAAGCGAAATGCGACTTCGTCTACCGCGCAGCGCTCATCGTCGCTTTTCGCATTGTCGGCGAACAATCGCTGATAGAGCGGGTTTTCGTTCAGGCTGAGTTCTTCCAGTAGGGCAGGGCTGATGGTCAGCCGGTCACAGCCCGCAAGTGCTTCAATCTGTCCGGTATTGCGAAAGCTCGCGCCCATCACAATCGTTTTATAGTTGTAGGCTTTGAAGTAATTGAAGATACGTTTGACCGACTGTACGCCGCGGTCTTCATCGGGATTGGTTTGGGCTTCGCCGCGCGCCTTATACCAATCATAGATACGGCCAACAAAGGGTGATATCAAGGTGGCGCCGGCGTCGGCACAGGCGCGCGCCTGATCAAAGCTGAACAGCAGCGTCAGATTGCAGTTGATTCCCTGCTTTTCAAGGTGCTCCGCAGCCTTGATGCCTTCCCAAGTGGATGCAATTTTGATCAGCACTTTTTCCCTGCCGATGCCGCGTTCGGCGTAGAGATTCATAATCTCATTGGCCTGGGTGATGGTCGCTTGTGTGTCGAAGGACAGGTGGGCGTCAATCTCGGTGGATACGCGGCCCGGCACAATGGCGGCTATTTCACTGCCTATTGCCACGGCCAGACGGTTTACAGTGCTGCGCATATCCTCGGTGGAACTGCCGGGTTTTAGCGCTGCTGCATGCTCGCGAATCAGTGGCTGGTAGTCGTCCAGTGAAGCGGCCTTGAGCAACAGTGAGGGGTTGGTGGTCGCATCGAGGGGTTCGAATCGCTTGATGGCAACGATATCCCCCGTGTCGGCAACTACATCGCTGAATTGTCGTAATTGATCGAGCTTGTTACTCATAATCTTCCATTATTTATCAGGCGGTTACCCCGAGTGTACCCGCAAATGTGGTGGTTTGTTGAGACAATTGACGGCATCTTTTAACACCTCAAGACCTGCGCCGGGCTTGTGTGCATTCTGCGACAGGTGGCGTCGGAACTGCCGTGCTCCGGGCTGACCGTTAAACAGCCCAAGCACGTGTCGCGTCATATGGTTGAGGCGAGTGCCATTAGCCAATTGTGCTGCCACGTAGGGATAAAACGCGTCGATAGCCTGTTCTGGGCTCGGCTGCTGCGCTGTGCAGCCATAAAATTCTCGGTCTACTGAGCATAGCACGGCGGGGTTTTGGTAGGCGGCTCGCCCCATCATTACGCCGTCGACATGGTTGAGGTGTTGTTTTGCCTCTTCGGTTGTGTGGATGCCGCCATTGATAATGATTTCCAGTGCCGGGAAATCCTGTTTGAGCTGATAGACCTTGTCGTATTCCAGTGGGGGTATTTCCCGGTTCTGTTTGGGGCTTAGGCCGCTGAGCCAGGCTTTGCGCGCGTGCACAATAAAGACCGAACAGCCGGCTTCGGCCACTGTGCCCACAAAGTCGCAGAGAAAGGCATAGGAATCGAGATCATCAATACCGGTGCGGTGTTTTACGGTAACGGGAATATCGCAGTTGTCGCGCATGGCTTTTACCCCTTCAGCGACGGTATTGGCCTCGCCCATCAAACAGGCGCCAAAGCTGCCGTTTTGTACGCGGTCAGAAGGGCAGCCGCAATTGAGGTTAACTTCGTCGTAGCCCCATTGTTGAGCCATTTGTGCACATTTCCCGAGTGCGCTTGGGTCGCTGCCTCCCAATTGTAGTGCCACCGGGTGCTCGCAATCGTCGTAGTCCAGAAACCGTGCTGGCTCCGCGTGAAGCAGGGCACCGGTGGTGACCATTTCGGTATACAGGACAGCCTGCTCGGTCAGCTGGCGCCAGAACACCCGACAATGACGGTCGGACCAGTCCATCATGGGGGCTACGCAGAAACGACGATCTATTTCAGGGGATGACACAAGCAGTTACCGGATGAGTTGCGAGAGGTGAACACGTATAATCGCCGCCTATTGTATGTAATTCGGCAACAGGAATCATTATGACCGCAGTACGCACCCGAGTAGCGCCATCTCCCACAGGCGATCCGCACGTCGGAACCGCTTATATCGCTCTGTTTAACTACTGTTTCGCCAAGGCGCATGGCGGTGAATTTCTGTTGCGGGTGGAAGACACAGATCAGCAGCGCTCAACTCCGGAGTCCGAGCAGGCGATTCTGGATTCCCTGCGTTGGCTAGGCTTGGATTGGGATGAGGGCCCGGATGTGGGGGGCGAGGCAGGGCCTTATCGTCAGAGTGAGCGCAGCGACATCTACCAGCAACATGTGAATGAATTGCTGGCAAAGGGTCATGCCTTTAAATGCTATCGAACTGCTGAGGAACTTGATGCCCTGCGTGAGTCCCGCCGCGAAGCCGGCCAGCACAGTGCGTTGAAGCCCAGCGACCTAAAGTTGCCCGAGGACGAGGTTGCACGACGCGAGGCTAACGGCGATCCCTATGTCGTTCGTATGGTTGTGCCAGAGGAGGAGGGGCGTTGCGTTATCAATGATATGTTGCGCGGTGACGTGGAGCTGGACTGGGGACAGGTAGATGCCCAGGTGCTGCTGAAATCTGATGGGCTGCCCACCTATCATCTGGCTAATGTGGTGGACGATCACCTGATGGGGATTACCCATGTGATCCGTGGCGAAGAGTGGATTAACTCCGCGCCAAAGCACAAGTTACTCTACCAGTATTTTGAGTGGGATATGCCCCAACTCTGCCACTTGCCACTGCTGCGTAATCCGGACAAAAGCAAGTTGAGCAAGCGTAAGAATCCGACCAGTATCCTTTACTACCAGAAGATGGGTTTTCTGCCTGAAGCCCTGCTGAACTACCTTGGGCGGATGGGCTGGTCGATGCCCGATGAGCGTGAAAAATTCACCCTCAGCGATATGATTGCCGCGTTCGATATTCAGCGCGTGAGCCTTGGCGGTCCCATCTTTGATGTGGAGAAACTGTCCTGGCTAAACGGCCTGTGGATTCGCGAAGAGTTGAGTCTTGAGCAGTTGGCTGACCGGCTTCACGACTGGGCGTTTAATCGCGATAGGCTGCTGGAGATTTTGCCTCACGCGCAAGCGAGAATGGAAACGTTTAGTGATCTCGCGCCACTAGCCGCTTTTTTCTTTTCGGGAAAGCTGCCGCTATCCGCTGCCAGCTTTGACGGTTTGGCGGTGAAAGAGGATCAGTTGCTGGAGCTGCTACAGTTTTGCGTATGGCAACTGGACAATCTTCGCCAATGGAATCGCGATGAGATCTTTGCTTCATTGACAGCGGTGGCTGATGCAATGGAGCTTAAGATGAAAGATTTTGTCGCGCCGTTGTTTATTGCGGTGGCCGGTACCACGGCGTCGATCTCTGTGTTCGATTCGATGGTGGTTCTGGGGCCGGATATGAGCCGTGCACGCTTGCGCAACGCGCTGGATCTGTTAGGCGGTGTAGGTAAGAAAAAGCTGAAAAAGCTGGAAAAACGCTACGAGGAAATCAGTCGCTGAAAAAATTGCGGGTGAGGGGCGTATTCGAGTTGACAGGCAAAGGCAGTCTGCTTATGATGCGCACCTTCTCGCGTGGGGGGCTATAGCTCAGCTGGGAGAGCGCTTGCATGGCATGCAAGAGGTCGGCGGTTCGATCCCGCCTAGCTCCACCAAATCTTCTGATTGTGTCTGAAGTTTTTCTCTGCACGTTCCGTGCAAGTCTGAAATAATGCAGCTACCCGCTGGCCTGCATCCGTTAGCTTATTTACCCAGGCATTGCTGATAAGCCGCAATACAATTCTTTAGCCCCAGCTCAATCGCATCCACGGTAAAGGCATGCCCAATCGAAACTTCCTGTAGATCCGGCAGAGCTTGTCGAAAGACGCTTAGATTTTTCAGGTTGAGATCGTGGCCAGCATTGACCCCAAGACCAATAGAGGCCGCGAACGACGAGGCTTGCGCAAATTGCTGTAGGCTTGCGCTGTGGTCACCCTGCTCGTGGGCGTGCGCATAGGGGCCGGTGTAGAGCTCTATGCGGTCGGCCCCAACTTCTTTGGCTAGCGCTATCTGCGCTGTGTCTGGATCCATGAACAGGCTTACCCGGCACCCCAGTGCTTTTAATTCGGCAATGATGGGTCGCAGCTCATCGGAAGAACGCACCAAATCAAATCCATGGTCCGAGGTGAGCTGACTGTTGCTGTCGGGTACTAGGGTGCATTGGGCGGGTCGAGTGCGGCGAACGATTTCCAGAAAGCCGGGGTAGTCGCTGACGCCTGCGCGATCCGATTTCATGGGCGCGGCGAAGGGGTTGCCTTCTATATTGAACTCAACGCTGAGCATGTTGGCGAGTTCGTAGCAATCGTCGGCGCGGATATGGCGCTGGTCGGGTCGTGGATGCACAGTGATGCCGTCAGCGCCAGCATCGATACACATCTGGGCGTGTTGGGTAACGCTGGGATATTCGGTGTCTCGCGAGTTTCGGATCAGGGCAATCTTATTGAGGTTGATACTCAGAGCAACACTCATGATGCCGGCCCGGCCTCGCTGACAGTAACGCGTTCGACCACAACCCTTTCTTTGGGTACATCGCGCATGAAGCCCACGGTGTGGGTCGGCAGGTTGTTGATTTCCCGCACGACTTCGCGTCCCTCGGTAACTTTGCCGAAGACGGCATAGCCATCCTTGCCGCCACGACGATCCAGGCTCAGGTTAAGGCCAGTATTAATGAAAAACTGCGAGGTTGCACTGTCCGGGTCGCTGGTGCGGGCCATGGAGACTGTCCAGCGATCATTAGTCAGACCGTTGTCGGCTTCGTTTTTGATGGGGTCGCGGGTTGGCTTTTCTTCGAGGTCTTTGGTGAAGCCGCCGCCCTGGATGACGAACCGGCGGATGCTGCGGTGAAAGATTGTGCCGTCAAAAAAGCCACTTTTGGCGTAACTCAGAAAATTGTCGACGGTGATGGGCGCTTTATCCGGATAAAGCTCAATCACGATGTCACCTTTGGTGGTGTGCAGGGTGACCAATGGGTTCTGTGCGTTGGCAATCGCAGAGACAAACAACAAAACAGCAAAAAGGGCAGTGCGCATCAGATCCACTCCGAACGTCTTTTGGGCTTCAGGCGGGGAATGATTATGGCGGCAAGTATGCCCAGAATCACTGCGAAGGCACCATTGAGAAAGGCCTCGTTTTCGTGATTTTCCCGCAGGCGGCTGTTTTCGGTTTCGAGAACGTCGACTTTATCTCTCAGCATCTGTTTGGCTTCAGACAGTTGCTGGTACTCGCGATCCAGTTTGATGGCGTTGGCGGAAACCCGTTTGATTTCCTCCAGCTCCTTTTGCAACTCGAGGTTTTGCTGCTCCAGCTCCGCAACGATTTCTTTGGCTTCTTTAGAATTGCCGGCGGCGTTGGTGAAAGCCCGTTTCAATTTGCTGTTTTCTTCTTCCAGCGCTTTCAGGCGTGCGGTGGCTTCAGCCAGCTTGAGTTCTGCAACCGGTTCTCTGTCGAGATAACGCGACAGCATCCAGCCCTCCAGCCCGCGACGGGTGCGGATCAGGCTGTAGCCGGCTTCGTCGTCGGTTTCCAGCACGCTAACTTCGGTGCCGCTGGGCAAGCCCTTGTGCAAGATGCGGTGGCTCTGGCTTTTGCCGCTGCGCAACGGAACATAGAGTCGGTCGGTAACGTAGCGGACCTCTTCCTGTGCCGTGGCGGTCAGTGGTACTGAGAGCCCGGCGCAGAGTAGGGCGATGGACAATAAGGGTGCTGCAAACTTGTTCACTCGATGTTCCAGTTATCAGTTTGTTTAGGGTGGGCTAAATCTACCGCAATGGGTCAAGAGATTAAACCGCTCAGGGGAGTACCTGTTTGAACGGCTTCACAGTTACCTGCGCGTAAACCCCGGCTTCGATGTAGGGGTCCTGATCTGCCCACGCTTGGGCGTCCGCCAGAGAGTCAAAATCGGCAACGACCAGGCTGCCGGTAAAGCCAGCTTCACCGGGGTCGTTGCTTTCAACTGCAGGATAGGGGCCGGCCAACACCAGTCGCCCTTCCTGCTTTAAGGCTTCGAGCCTGGCCAGATGTGCCGGGCGCGCTTGTTTGCGCAGTGCCAGGCTGTTTGGAACGTCCTGACTGTTGATGGCAAATAACACTGAAACCTCCTGTAGTATTCGCGTTGAGCGTTTAATGCTGCTGGAGAATGTCTTCCAGCGTCAGCTCGGTGAATTTTTCTATACCCTTAAAAAGGTAAATCATGGAAATAGTCATGACGATCATGCTGGGTACGGCAATCACCGGAAAGCTCAACGCAGTCATCTTGCCCAGCTCTTCGGTATAGGCGGTGGTGCCCGGCGGGCTGACCAGCACCCATTTGGCGAGTAGGTAGTTCAGCACCGACGACAGGAAGAAGGAACAGGCTACTAGCACGGTGGCCATTTTCAGGCGCTGTTCCAATAGGGCTTCGGTGCCCTTTTGACGGGCGGCCTGGGTGATTTTCTCCACCTGCATGATCTGCTCGTTAAAAAGAAAGGTTCGCACCAGAGGGAAGCGCGTATACTGCGATATCAGTGTGGCCAGTCCGAGAGCCCCGGGAATGGCGGCTTCCTTGATGGCGATATACTTTGGGTCGAGCTGCAGCAGGCTAATGCCACCGGTTAGGGCGATGCTGACTACCCCGATAATAGAAAAGATGTTGGCCTCGCGGGTTTTGCTGAAATCGCGCAGTCCGTAAGCTATTGGAAATGCCAGTGCCACGACAATAGCCCAGCTTGGCCCCAAATACTCTTCCTTGCCCAGCTTGGTCAGGATCAGTGTGGGGATGATAAGATTGAACAGCAGGTTGGCGAGAATGCCTCCATGTTGCTGTTTTGCGGGTTTGGCAGTTTGCGACATCTAGCTGGAATCTGACCGGAATTTTGAGAGCCGTCACTATACTGGCTTTAGCCGGGCGGGCCAACTCAGGCGCGTTTGTTGGTGAACTTTACGAAAGGATAGAGTTACTTGCGGGTCGATTTTCATACGCACACCACCTTGTCTGACGGTAGTCTTAGTCCTGCCGAATTAATCGCGCGTGCGGTGGAGCAGGGGGTGGAGATGCTGTCATTGACAGATCACGATACGCTTGCCGCCTATCAGCATCTGCCTGAAGATATTCCGCTTACCCTGATTCCCGGCATTGAGCTGTCGTGTGTCTGGTCTGGCGTGACCGTGCATGTACTGGGTTTGAATGTTGATCTGGCAAGTGTTGATCTACAGTGCGCCGTTGCTGGGCAGGATCAGGCGCGAGAATTGCGCGCTCAAAAAATAGGCGAGCGCTTGGCAAAGCAGGGCGTGCCAGGTGTATATGAAACAGCGCGTGCAGCGGTGGGCGAAGGTCGTGCCCTGGGGCGACCGGATTTTGCCCGCGTGTTGATCGAGCGCGGTGCAGTCAGCAGTTTCAATCAGGCCTTTGACCGCTTTCTCGGCGCTGGCAAAGTGGGTGACGTTAAAATGCATTGGCCCGAGCTGGGCACCGTGATTCAGTGGATCGTCGCCAGTGGTGGCGTCGCGGTGTTGGCCCATCCGCTGCATTACAAACTTACCCGAACCAAGTTGCGCCGTCTGCTGGTGGACTTCATGGAGGCCGGCGGACGCGGTATCGAAGTGGCGAATGGCCGGCAGTGGAGCGATGCGGATATTGATTTTTTGCGTAGTCTTTGCAAAAGCTTTGGTCTGATGGCCTCTGTTGGCAGCGATTTTCATGCGCAAACCCCCTGGAGTGAAGTGGGCTGCGATGCCAGTCTGGTTAGTAATTGTGTGCCGGTATGGTCAGCCTGGCAGTGAGTCTTGGTGCCAGTACCCACAACCATCGTAAGGAGTTTTGTTTGAGTCAATTTTTTCAGGTTCACCCGGAAACGCCGCAAAAGCGCTTGATCGGCCAGGCGGTGGATATTATTCGCCGCGGAGGCGTGGTGGCTTATCCTACCGATTCAGGTTACGCCCTAGGATGCCATCTCGGCGACAAGTCGGCCATGGAGAGGGTGCGGCGGATTCGGCGGCTTGATGCCAGCCACAATTTTACGCTGGTATGCCGGGATCTTTCGGAGCTGGGTACCTATGCGCGGGTCGACAACAGTGCTTTCCGGCTGTTGAAACTGCACACGCCCGGTCCATACACGTTTATTCTGCAGGCCACGGGCGAGGTGCCGCGTCGACTGCTTCAGGCCAAGCGCAAGACCATTGGCCTGCGCGTGCCCGCCAATGCGGTGGCGCTGGCGTTGTTGGAGGAATTGCGGGAACCGCTGATGAGTGTGTCGCTGATTCTGCCGGGAGAAGACATGCCCATGACCGACCCCTATGACATTCGCGATACCCTGCAACACGAGTTGGATCTCGTGATCGATGGCGGTTTTTGTGGCATGGAGCCGACGACAGTGATTGATCTGGTTGATGAGGTGCCGGTGCTGGTGCGCAAGGGGCAAGGTGACTGGTCGGCATTTGCGTCCGAATAAAGGGCTAGTCATAGTACCCGTGCCGGCATCTGCGTATAATGCGCCGATTACCTTGCCGCTGACGGCAACACACCCCCCGGGAATTACGCTTTGGTGGAAGACGATACAATAATTGCGGAAAACGACGCGACTGGAGCTCAGGAGGGCGTTGCCAGGCTGGAGCCTGCAAGCCCGAATCAGACCGGCGGTGCACCACTGACGCTGGAGGCCTTGCGCCGCAGTGCTCCTGACTCTCCCCAGCAAGGGGAGATGCCTTTCGCGGTCGTGCTGGGCAAGGCCGTCACCGAGCTGCCCAAAGACCTTTATATTCCGCCAGATGCTCTGGAAGTCTTTCTGGAGGCCTTTGAAGGCCCGCTCGACCTGCTGCTCTATCTGATCAAGCGTCAGAACCTCGATATTTTGGAGATCGATGTCTCCAAGATTACCGACCAGTACATGCAATACGTCAACATGATGAACGCAATGCAGTTTGAGCTGGCGGCAGAATACCTGCTGATGGCGGCCATGCTTGCGGAGATCAAGTCGCGTATGCTGTTGCCGCGCTCCTCCGAGGCCGAAGAGGAAGAGGACGATCCGCGCGCCCAGCTTATACGGCGTCTGCAGGAGTATGAGCGCTTTAAAAAGGCGGCGGAAGAGATCAATGAAATTCCGCGCATGGGGCGTGACCTATACCAGGCTACTGCAGAACCACCGGCGCGTGACAAAGCTCGCCCGGAACCTGATGTAGAGATGCGTGAATTGATGCTGGCTCTCAGTGAAGTGCTGCGTCGCGCAGACCTGTTTGAAAGCCATCAGATTCAACGCGAAAAGCTGTCCACACGAGAGCGAATGTCTGAGGTGCTGGCGCGGCTGTCTACTGAGCGTTTTACGCCTTTCGTTACCCTCTTTGCCCCGGAAGAAGGGCGGGTTGGGATCGTGGTGACATTCCTGGCAGTCATGGAGCTGATCAAGGAATCGCTGATCGAGATTGTACAAACCGAAGCCTTCGGGCCCATTCACGTTAAAGCCAAGTCCTGAGCATGGAAACAGAACAGCTGATTCGTATTATAGAGGGCGCTTTGCTTGCTGCTGGTAAGCCCTTGACCATCCAACAATTGGGTGACCTATTTGAAGAGGGCGAGCGCCCTGAGAACGAGCAGCTTCGTGAAGCCTTGCAAACCCTTACCGCGCAGTGCGAGGGGCGGGGTTTTGAGTTGAAACAGGTGGCCAGCGGCTACCGGTTTCAAGTGCGCGAAGCTGTGGCTCCCTGGGTCGGAAGACTTTGGGAAGAAAAGCCACAACGCTATTCTCGGGCCCTGCTGGAAACCCTGGCACTGATTGCTTATCGGCAGCCCATCACGCGCGGCGATATTGAAGATATTCGCGGTGTGGCGGTGAGCTCCCAGATTATCAAAACCCTGCTGGAGCGTGAGTGGGTACGAGTGGTTGGACACAAAGATGTTCCCGGCCGACCGGCAATGTACGCTACAACCCGCAAGTTTCTGGACTATTTCAATCTGCGCAACCTGGATGACCTGCCAGCGCTGGCCGATATCAAGGATCTCGACAACCTCTCAGGTGAGTTGAGCTTTGACGAGGCCGACGGTAATGGCGGTGAATCTGGTGAGGAAGCCGGCGATGGAGCAGAGACGTCGGCAAATGGAGTAACCCACGATGAAACGCCGGATGCGTCAACACCTGATGATATCGGCAGTGGGCTGGAGAGTGATGAGAGAGCTGAAGACGACCTGGAACAAAACTATACCGGTGACCAACAACTGGCCCTGGAGTCGTCAGACGATGAGCCCGAGCCCGACGATGCCGGGGATTCGGATGCGGAATCAGAATCGGAATTCCGCGCATGAGTGATGAAAAGCTACAAAAAGTGCTCGCCAGAGCGGGACTTGGGTCGCGTCGCGAAATGGAGCGGGCCATTGCTGATGGTCGGATTACCGTCAATGGCAAGCCCGCCAGCCTGGGCGACAGGGTGGATAGCGACGCCCGGATTACACTAGATGGCAGGCCGATCAAGCTCACGACGCCCGATAGCGTGCGTGGCCGTGTTCTGATCTACAACAAACCGGACAACGAAATCTGCAGTCGCAAGGATCCGGAAGGCCGGCGCTCAGTGTTCGACAGCCTGCCGCGTACCCGTGGCGAGCGGTGGATTTCGGTTGGGCGGCTGGATTTTACTACCAGCGGGTTGTTGCTGTTTACCACAGATGGCGAGCTGGCCAACAAGCTGATGCACCCATCGTCAGTCATTGAGCGCGAGTACCTGTGTCGGGTGATGGGCCAGATCACCGAAGATCGGCTGCAGGCGATGATAGACGGTGTAATGCTGGACGATGGGGTTGCTCGCTTTACCGACATTGTTGACGGTGGTGGCGAGGGCATCAATCACTGGTTTTATGTGGTGATCATGGAAGGGCGTAACCGCGAAGTACGCCGCCTGTGGGAATCGCAGGGCCTGCAGGTGAACCGCCTAAAGCGCGTGCGCTATGGCAATACTTTTTTGCCACCCAAGCTCAAGGCCGGGCAGTGGATGGAGTTACCTGTAGATGAGGTGACAAAGGTTTATGAAATGGCTGGCATGGCGGCACCCGGCAAGAACAAATCCGTGCCCAGACCCGATGGCAAGGTGCATGGCAAACCGGCGCGCAATCGGGGCCGGCGCAACACACGCAAGGCCTGAACATACTGTTGGGCATAAAAAAACCCGCCTGAGGCGGGTTAA
>NZ_JBFJTH010000036.1:0-28411 GCF_041625495.1 Litorivivens sp.
ACCGCCAGCTCACTGCCGACGGCATAGCCCACCCGCGTCGGCAGCAGGCTGCCATCCAGGGCGTAGAAATTGCGTCCGGTGGGCAGGGCTTCCGGCGTGCGAATGGGATCATTGCCCTTGCCGGGCAGGACATAGCGACCGTTCAGGGCATTGAGCAATGCTTGCATCTCCGCAGCCGGCGAGCGCGCCAGATCAATGCGCCATTGCTGTCGGGTTTTCTGATCAAGCACCTGCTCACCGACCATGGAGGTAAGCATGGTGTCCAGCGCTGACTCCGACCAGGCGCGACCAAAAACATGCAGCCCCAGCGGCATATAGTCTTCCTGAATATTGGTGAGATAGTGGCCCACCTCATGCAGCAGAAATTCCTCATCAATGTCATCAAAGCCGACACCGCGTACTGTGAGCTCTTCATCCATGCTGGCAATCAGTTCGTCGCGCAGTCCCAGCTCGTCGATGCGCTGTCGCAAGGTAGCCACCGCACGGCTTCGGGTGCTGGCGTCAGTGGCGGCCTCGGCACTCTCAATCAGCTGGCGAAGTTCCAGCAGCTCGTCATACAGCTCGGTGGCGGCAAGCGGTGGTGTCAGATGATCCACCATGACGGCCAGTCCGCGCCGCTTGGCCTGTATCCCCTCGCCTACCCCGTCGACAATATAGGGATAGATACCGGGGACGTCGCCAGCGATCAGGGTCGGGTAGTCATCCTCGCCCAACCCCATACTGCGACGCGGCAGAAACTCATAGGTGGAATGTCGACCCAGATGGATCAGCGCGTCGGCTTTAAAATGATGATGGAGGTAATGATAGAACCCCAGGTACTGATGTGGTGGCGGAAACGACAGATTGGCATGGAGCAGTTCCTCATTTATCTCCCAACCACGCGGTGGCTGGGGGCCAACAAATACTTTGCCAAACTGCACACCCGGCACCAGCAGTTTGTCATCCCACACCATAACCTTGCCCGGTACAGCGCCCCAGCCACGAATGCCTTCAATACCCATCGCGACAAGCGCCTGTAACAGGCTGTCACTCTCGCGCCAGTCGTCCGTGGTTAGGCGCTCACCGGAGAGGGCAGACTGCAGCAGATGGTCATAGCCGGCCGTGAGCTGCTCCAGCAGACGCAACGCCCGCTCGCGCCCCGGGTGTCGCAAGCCATCAAGCGCGTGGTGGATATCAGTCGTGGCATTGTGTAACGTGATCTGCAATGTCTGCAGATATCGCTGGCGCTGATTACCGGCGGGCAAGGTCATTGCCTGCTGCAAGCCGCTGCGCAGGCGAACATCCAGATAGGCCAGCGGTCCATCGCGCATCTCTGCCTGCAACGTCGACGGCAGCTGAGCAAACCATTGTTGATAGCTATGTGCGGACAACGTGGCGACCTGCTGGCTCATGGCGGACAACGCCGCCCGGTCTTCGGGCAGGTTTACGCCGCGCGCCTGCAATACATCCAGCAAGGCATTTTCGTTCGCGGGCAACTCCCCCGTGTCATAGCCTGCCGCCTTGAGGGAACGCAATATTTCCAGCAGGCTCTCGGGTACATTGAGATTGTCAGCACCAATATTGTGACGCCCCGGCGGGTGGTTGTAGTACACAATGGCAACGCGTTTATCGTTGTTGTCCCGAGACTGCAAACTCAGCCAGCCTTCGGCTCGTCTTGCCAGCCGCTCGACCGAGGACGTTATGACTTTACTGCGACTTACCCGAGCGCCAGTGCGCTCATCCAGTTGCGATGGCGAGGCCAGCGCCACGACCTGAGGCTGACTCACACCCTGCAACTCCGGCATGGCGACCCGATAGTGAACACTCTGGGCGGGAATGCCCTGCGAAGACACCCAGTATTCCTGCGCCGTGGTCTCAGCCACCCGAATACCCTTGAGAATCGGCACATTGAGTCCTGCAAGCAAGCTGTCGACCCTTGCCCTGCCCTCACCACCGCCAATAACAAAATCCTGCAGGCTCACAATCAACTGCCGGGAATGGCGCATATTCAAGGCGGCGAGCAAACGCACCGCATCCACGGAAGGCTCGCCCCACGCTGCCAGCACCGAAACACACTGCGCATTTACCGCCGAACAGAATTGCTTGTGCAGCTCCCACTCGCCCGCCAGTTCACCAGTATCGTGATCCAGCACCCAGATCAACGGTTGTTGCTCATCCAGCGTACCGGCCAGGTCGGCAGCGCGCAGCCACTGCGGTTCACTTTGCGTGTGCAGGGCAAAGCGCACCAGTGCCACCGGCTCAAAGCGAGGGCTCTGCTCACCTGCAGAGGCGAGAAAATGCAGCAGATGCCGCGCATTGCTGACTGAGCGATTCACCCAGTACGCACGAGCTTGCAACCAGTCGCGAAAAAGCGGATTGGCTTGCTGCAGCGCCTTCAGGCGCTGATGATTGCTAAAGTCGTCTCTTTCACCAACCCGGGCATCAACGGATTGCGCGGTAAAGGGGCTCCCCTGCCGGTCTCGGTGCAGAGGCAGCAGGCGCCGGTCACTGTGAATCACCAGCCGGAATTGCTCCCTCGGATAGCTCAGCGCAAGCAGTCGTTCGACCTGATCACCAAATACCGCCACCAAAGCCAGACTTTGGTGGTTGAGAATCAATGACTGCAGTTGCGCTTGCGTCAGTGCTGCCAGTTGCTCGACCGTTCGAACTTGAATACTGGCACCTGTGGCGAGCTGATGGGCACCAGCCACCAGTGTCGGCGCCGAACGCTCAGAGACAAGCACGAGAACGCTGCGCTGGTCCGCATGGGAAGGCAAGGCGGCCAGCCACAAAACAAGGGCTGACAAAATCAGCCTCGGCCGAATCGAGAAAACACGCATAACCACACCCTAGGGAGGAAATAAAAAGGCATGGCGAAATGCGGTAATTGGACAGATGCGACAACCATCCGAACCTTCTGGCACCCCGCCACTGTTCGTTGGTTTCCGGCCGGTCTCCGGGCTTGCAGTTGCATGACATGCCAGCGCTCCGCCTTCCCATGTCCTGTTCACCAAAAGGTGATGACACAGTGGCTGCGGCTCTCTAGGTGAGAACCGCCAGAACGCCTGAAACTGTTTACCGTTGCGGGGGCAGCACAGGACTTACAGAGCTGATAGTCAGCATCTGCGCACCTGTTTCCCGATTATCCCGTGCCGCCGACGGCGACGTGGGCACCTGAAACTGGCGGAGATACTACAGGTAGATCTCATTGAGTCAACCCTTTCAATTCATCGCCGACTGAACGAGAATCCCCCCTTGCCAACTACGTTGAAACCCTAATGGCCACATTTCACTTGTTCTCGCGCTGGCGCAAAAAGTCTCTGGCAATCGTACTCACTTCGTTTGCCCAGTCTCTCTACGCCCAGCAAACCATTGTTGATACCGAATTGTTGGGACTCGCCTCGCAAACCGATGCCTCGTCGTTTATCGCCAACCCGGCAACCATGCATCTGAAAAATGAGCGCTATCGTTATTCACTGAATTCAGCTACAGGCGGTTACTTTAACGATAAGAACGGCCTGTTAGACGATTTTGAGGATGCCGAGGAAGAAGGCGAGCGAATCAGGGAGTTATCAAACGAACGGTTGCTGTTTCCGTCGGATTTTGAACGTCAGATCGCAATCTTCGAACGTATGGACGGGAAATTGTTTACCCTGTCCGGCGGCAACGTAGCCGCTGTGGCGTTGCCTATAGACGGTGTGGAGACAACTCTGGTTTCAACCGTGGTCAGCCGCCTGGCCACTGCCTTTGACTACAATCCGAATGACGCTCAACGCTTACGTACCGCACCGATACTGGGTGTCGTGAGCCCACCCGACCTTGAGTCGCGCATTATTATTCAGGGTATTGCCATCAGTGATGTTGGCGTTAACTTTTCCAAAACCCTGACCAACTTCTACGATACACGCGTTGGCGTGACGCTGAAGTATCAAGGTGTACGCTTACTCGAAAAGGCGATCGAAATTGACGACTATGAAGAAATCACGCTGGATGAATTCCGCGACGCTTTGAAAACACGACATCATCTCAATGCGGATATCGGCGTGTACAAAGCCTGGAAGCAGTGGCATGGCAGCTTCGTGGTGAAATCACTTAACAGCAAAAGCTACAAGGGCAGTAATGGCAATGTCTATCGCCAGCACCCCGGCGTGCTCTTGGGGCTAGCCTGGCAAGGAGAGCGCACGCTGGCCTCATTGGACTGGGATGTGGTACCCAGTCAGCGACGCTTCGGTAGGCTCGACGATGAACAGCGCGTGCGCTTAAGCGGCCAGTACAAAATCAACCGTCGCTGGAATATCAGCGCGGGGATTGCGGCCATTGTGGAAGGCCGCGACAACGATGCGTTGTCACTGGGCGCCGGCTATCACTGGGAAAGTGGTGCTGCGGTAAATATGGCGCTTATCTATGCCGGCCCGGAAGAGCTAGGCGGATCCATTCAAGTACGCTTCCCCTTCTGGAAACGCGACTGACAAGCAAGATGGGGCTACGCGGAGCAGCCCCCTCTCGCAACTAGAATTGCAGGCTAACATCCAGCCCGTAACTTGCGGGCTCACCGAATGCACCAACCCGAGTAGACCACGGAAAGGCGCCGATGATGTCGAGCTGGTATTCCTCGTCGGTAAGATTTTTACCCCACAGGGCGACCGACATCAGCCCACCAAAAGCAGCCATATCTCGCACGCCCAACCTTGCGTTCAACAACCCGTAATCCGCAATCTCGGCATCATTGATAACACTGGCATTAGCCGCAGGCCACTGACTGTCGCGCCAGGAGTAATTGATATTTGCCAATAGCGATACCGTGCCCCAGAGATACGGCGTATAGGTCAAATCAACCATATAACTTGACTCAGGTGCACTGGGCAACGCATAACCCTCAGCCTCATTGGCACCGGTGTTCGGATTAATGACCTCTTCAACATTAGCATCCAATCTTGCATAGTTCATCGTTAGCATCAGATCGTGCGTCACTAGCAAGGTGAGATCCGTTTCAAATCCTGTGATGGAGGCCTTACCCGCATTGAATACCACGACATCTGCCGGGTTACCCTGGGTAGCGAAGCTCAGTTGAATGTCGTCATAAGCACTATCAAAGAGAGCTGCATTCACGCGCAGGCGTCGGTCGAACCATTCAGATTTGATACCCAACTCGGTATTGGCTACCTGCTCTTCGCCAATCGGTGTGGTCAGGCTCTGTGAACTCACACCACGGCCGGTGTAGCCACCGGTTCGATAGCCTTCGACGTACTTTGCGTAAACATTGAGATCATCGGTGACATCCCACGCCACAGTAAACGCAGGGCTAGTATTGGAATAATCGGATTCAGCGTCGACGTTATCAAAGTCTTCCCCCCCAAAGACCACGCCCCAGAAGCCATTGCGACGGCTTCCGCGCACATAACGCGTGTCCTCAGTCTGACGGATACCCACCGTGAAGTGCCAGCGACTGTCGAGCTGCACTGGACTATAAGTCACCTGGCCAAAAATAGCCGACGCTTCATTCTCTGCCCAGGTCGTTCGTGTCTGCAGGGATTCTTCCACCGGCTCGACGAAACTGGATATCGGCAACGGCAGTGGACCGGTCAGCGTTTCGGCTGCCAGCGCAATATAGTCCGTGGTATGTTCCGAGCCCGATTCTTCGAAATAGTAAATACCGGCCAGATAGGAAAGTTGGTCATCCAAAGCACTGCCGGTAATCTGAAATTCCTGACTGAATTGGCGATGCGCTGTCACAAACGGATCATTGGCAAATAAGCGATCCGTATTGGCGTTGGCGCCATAATCCTGATAAATCCATTCGTTCATGTCGCGGTAGCCTGACAGCGATTTCACATTCATAGCGTCATTCACATCCCAGCCAACAATCAAGCTGTGCCCTCGCACACGCAGACCGCTTTCCTCAATCGGATGCCGAGGTTCTACCGAATCAATAAAATCTTCTGACCAGGTTACCTGCTCAAAACCTGCGGCGGGCTCACCAATAGTCTGGTAATAAAAAGTTCCAATATCGTTGTCGGTATAGTCGTAGGCATAATCAACAGTGACGGAGTCCGAAGCATCATAGCGCAGCGCCAGTCTCGCCCCCTGCTTACGCTCGTCACCAAAATCCGGCCCCTCACCCAGGTTTTCCACCCAGCCGTCCCGCTCGCTGAACACATAGCCCAGTTTGGCACTCAGTCCACTGACAATCTCCGGAAAGTCGATATCGGTCTGCACCTCCAGCCTATCGTAGTTTCCCAGCGTTAGGCTCTGCTTCCAGCCAAATTCGCCACTTGGCGCGCGCGGTACAATATTAATCGCGCCGCCCGTCGCGTTTCGCCCATAGAGGGTACCCTGCGGTCCGCGCAGTACTTCGATGCGCTCAGGGTCCACAATCTTGTTGGCGAGCCCTGAAGAGCGCGAAACATATATGCCATCGATATACACCCCCACCGCCGGATCCTGAGTTATCTGTACATCGTTATTACCAATACCGCGAATAAAGACCCGCAGCGAAGATTGAGAGTTGGGGAACTGCCGCATCGCCATATTGGGAACGGTAAATTGGATATCTGCGAGATTACTAATACCGAACTTTTCAATATCTTCACTATTAAAAGCCGACAGAGAGATGGGCGTGTCCTGCAGTGACGCCGCTTTCTTTTCAGCCGTCACAACAATCTCCTCCAAAGCCGGTGCGCTGCGTTGAGCCTGTGCAACACCGGAAAGCAACAACGCGACCAAAGTTGTGCCATACCATTTTTTGTTCATTTACTGCCCCCCTCGCTAATCAAAACAACCACCGCGCGTCGACGCCGTAACGTCGCGGTGGCATCAAGCTACCAGTGTTAGTCCCAATTGAATCACCTACGCCACCGGAATTGCTCATGTAGCGTTCATCAAATACGTTGTTTACATAAAAGCTTAATGCGCGGTCGCCCTCGGTGTTTTCCCAAGTGAATCGAAAATCTATCAGAGAGAATGCCTCGTCACCACTGGCCAGCGGGTCCTCGCGGAATGCATCGTAGGCTGAGTCATCTATGCCAAAATAGCGCTCGCTGCGATACTGAAAATCGACACGCGGCGTCAGTAGGCCCGCTGACGTTTGGACCGTGTATTGCACCCCCAGCGACAGGTTGTCCTGTGGCGATACTTGGAAAGGTTCATCAGATCGATCATTGAGTTTCTCGCCCTGACCTATCGCCTGTGTAAACAGATCAGCGTCTTTATAATCTTCGTAGGAATAATTATTGTTACTGTAGGCGAGATTAACACTCATGGCGGGTACCGGAATCCACTGCACCTCAATCTCAGAACCCAGGATGCTTGAGCGCCCCGCGTTCTGGAAAATTACAGCGTTATTGCCTGCAGAGTCGCGTTTTACCTGGATCAACTGCATGTTGTCGAAGTCCATACTGTATGCCGCGATGTTGACCCTCAGCGACCGAGCCAACGCCTCAATCTTGATGCCCACTTCACGGTTTTCAACCTCTTCAGGTTCTATACGCTCCAGGCCATCAATTCCTCGAGGCTCAAAAAACCCTGCCTTGAACCCAAAGCTCCAGGTAGCGTACAGCATGCCGGAATCAAAGCCGCTAGCAGCCAGCCACGCGTCATCAAACTGATACGCTATCGAGGCCATCGGTGTGGTTTTCGAAAAAGTCTCCGATTTTTTATCCACCAGTGGATTGTTCATGTCCAGCGGGAAATCAGGGATGGAATCGCCATTAGTATCCGGGAACAGCGAATTGGCCAGTGTTACCGGATCATCCAGCCAGCGCAGCGGCCCAAGGTAGGGATGAAAGCCACCGGCGCCAGGCCCAAACACACCGGCATACTGCGGCGCAGCAAACAGGCCACTGCCTTGCAATCGCGCTGAGATTGCTTCCACATCACTGGTGAAAACCTTGAGATCAGAGGAGCGCTCTTCAGCGGTGTAGCGCACACCTGCCGTAACTTCAATCTGCTCGGTCAACTGATAACTCGCCTGACCGAACAAGGCTGCGGTTACATTTTCAAGACCAAACTGCGAATACGACAACGGTGTCAACACACCCACCAGCGGCACCGTGCCACCCACGACCGGCTGGGTTGGTGCCTGACTGCTCGCCAGCTGTGCCAGCGTCTGACTGTCAAAACCAGCTAGGGCAGTAAATAGCGAAAACGGCTCTTCGTTAGTCTCGCGCATCGCAAACGCCCCGAGCGTGTAGGAGAAGGTGTCGTCAAATACCGCACCATTGAGTTGAAGCTCCAAACTGATGGAGTCGCGTCGACTCTTCTGCTCTGGATCAGCAAACGAAATACCGTAGGATTCACTGAGTTTCTTGGTACCGCCGTCGTTGTCCCCCAACCATTGCGGTCCCTTTTCTGCGCCGCGCACACCAAAGACCAGTTTCGCGGTATGTGTATCATTCACTTCCCACTGCAGGGTTGATGACAGCATCACCGTTTCAAGGTCCCGCGTCATGTAGGGATTTGGCCCTACGCGGGTGGTGTAATCGCCGAGTCGTTCACGTGAATTGGATTCGCAGTTATCTCGAAACGCACTGGGCCGGCTCGGATCGGTATCGCCGGACCACATCACATACAGCCCTTTCATAAACAGCGACTGCTCATTGATCACGTTGCAGTGGTCTGTGGCGATCTGCTCATGCACGCGACCATAGTAAGCAAATGCATCCAGACCGAGGGTGTCGCTTATATCCCAGCGTAACTGACCGATAACTGATTGCCTGTCATTGTCGCCACCACGCTTGGTCCCGATAATCTCATCTTCGATATAGCCATCATCTTTGATAGTGTTGGCGGCCAGTTTTACAAAAACATGATCACTGACGGGCCAGTTAAAACTGGCTTTGGCGCGTCGTAAACCATCGTTACCAATGCCGGCCTCTATATAGGATTCAACACTGTCGCTGGGCTTGACCAGCGATAAAACCATAGCGCCACCCGTTGTATTCTTACCGAATAAGGTCCCCTGTGGACCACGCAGTACTTGAATACTGGCCACGTCGACGGTATCTAATAACTGTCCATCCGCACGCGGCAGAAAAAGATCATCCAAGTACACGCCCACCGCCGGGTCAACGCGAGCAAAACCGGTTCTCTCACCCACGCCGCGAATAAAAATGGCGCTCGAGCGATTTTTCGTCACTTCCAAGCTGGGAACCACTTTTGCGAGGTCTTGCACATTACCTAATCCGCGTTCACGTAAATCATCTCCGGTAAGCGCACTTACCGCTATCGGCGTTTCCTGAATATTTTCCGCTCGACGCCGGGCGGTAACAATAACTTCTTCCAAGGCAGCATTATGACTTTTCTGAACATTGCCTAACACAGGTGTAGAACCATGTATGCAAATCGCAAGCAAAAGCATTTGGCGAAATTTAGGTTTCATCATGTACACGCTCGCTATTTATTATTATGGGGAAAACGCTATGACTGTGCTGCGGCCTGACGCCCTGCCAGGCGACCAAAAAAAGTGACATCGGCTACCGACATACCGCTGGCATATCCCGCCGATGTTCTGGGAATACCCGCAACCGTTCTGCCAGCAGCAAACAAGCCCTCTACTGCGCTGCCATCAGGGCGCAGTACTTCGCCCGTTGGTTTAACCTCCAGTCCGCCGAGGGTAAATACCGGCGGTTTTATTTGATCTAGCGCGTAACTGACCAGCGCATAGGGCGGTTCATCCAGTGGCATCAACCAATCCGACGCTTTGTGAAAAAGCGGATCCTGCCCCAGCGCTGCATTCTGATTGTAATAATCCACCGTATGTTGCAGGTTGCCTGCGGGGAGTCCGCTCTCAGATTCCACCTCTTCAACCGTTTCACCAACCGCAACAATATCCACGTTTAGATACGCCGGCCGTTCAAAATGGCGATTGTCGATGAACATGAAAATACGTCCCTGACTCTGCTGGATTGCATAGTGCCCCAGCCGCGCCAGGTAGACATCTTCGTTAATAAAGCGTTGCCCCTGCTCATTCACAAAAATGCCGTAGGTAAGCTGGGCCGGCGGGTAATGGGCAATGCCGACAAAGGCTTCGCCCATATTGATCAAATTTCCACCGGCTGCCTGCCCCAGACGTATTCCATCGCCCCGATCGCCGGGGTTACCGTGGCGGGTCGCAATCCCATCCAAGGTCGGGAGATGCTTACGCGTCATTGCTTCGTTCATGATAAAGCCGCCAGTACACAGCACGACACCGCGGTGCGCACGAATCAGCACCTGCCGGTTATCGATTCTGGCGGCAGCTCCTACGACGCGCTTTTGCTCATCCTGAACCAGGGCCGTGATACGGGCATCGCAAAGAATATTGACTCCGGATTCACGCACCCTTTCCAACAGATGCCCCATAAATACCAGACCACCGCTGTGATCGGCATCTGCAGGTAGGTGTCCACGTGGTGCCGCCTGCGCCATCTCGACAAAAGGCCAGGCCCGCTCATTGCCGGTGTACTGCAGAGAATCGCCGGTCATGGCAACTACATCTCTACCGTCATAAAAACCGCGTTTGTAGGGCACACCAAGGGACTCGGCCCAGTCAAAATGCTCCACCGCGCCGTCGCAGAACAGACGCAGCCTGTTCTCGTCGCAATTGTCCCCAAAGCAGGCTTTCAGATAGTTATAAAAATTGTCTGGCGAATCGGCTATGCCGAGATCGCGCTGCAGCCTGGTGCCACCACCGAGGTACATCTCGCAGGCTGACATCTGAGTAGAACCACCACCGCCGCTTGAAGATTCCAGCACCGTAACCGCAGCACCCGCTCGCCTTGCTTCAAGAGCGGCACTGGCACCGGCACCGCCCAGCCCGGCAACGAGCACATCGGTTTCCAAGTCAAAAGCCTCTACGCCACTCAGGGGAATAATATCGCTCACTGTGTTTTCGCCGTTGTTATCTCGTTTCAATTGCTATTTGCAGGCGATATCTATATCACAGAAACATTTCTATTGGTATGTTTTATAAATTCACTCGGATACAACCGGCAGGCACGACAGATTCGACCAGCGCAACTTGCGTGAGCGGACAATGTAAATCCTAGGACAGGAGACTGAATGATAGGAGGGAGAAGGTTACCGCTTGAGCTCCATCTGGGGATTCGCAACTAAAGCTGTGTTACCCGATAAAATGACGCCCCGAATCGACAGAGCGCCATTTGTTTTAGGGACAAGCTCCTACACCCTGTGCAAGAGCCTAGCAGTAGTGCCAATCAGGCCGCGGCGCGTGTTTCCGGGTCAAAGGTGATAGGCATCGCTTTAATGGTATTGATAAAGAAAGAGCGCATGTAAGTCACATCACCGGCAAACTTGGGGTTGCGCAAACGCGGAATCATTTCTTCAAAAATAATACGCAGCTCAAGTCGCGCCAAGTTCATACCCAGACAGAAATGCTCTCCAATACCAAAAGCGCGGTGCTCGCGATTAATAGCCTGATGGCGCTTGTGGCGGTGAATATCGAACTTCATCGCATCGTCGCCAAACACATCTTCATCGTGATTGACCGCGTGATAGTGCAACACCACTTTCTCGCCCTTCTTGATGTTATAGCCGTTCCACTCGATATCCTGCGTAGCGGTACGACGCATCGCGATAAACGCGGTGTTATAGCGCAGCATTTCTTCTACGGCCATTGGAATATCTTCCGGGTGGTCAACCAGATGCTGCAGCTGATCCGGGTTCTCCATCAACAGTCGCATGCCGTGGGCTGTGGCCGTACGGGTACTCTCGTTGCCACCTACCATAATCAGGATAAACATCCAGGCGAACATTTCTTCGGTCACTTTGACGCCATCAACTTCGCCTTCAAGCAAGGCCTGAACCACCTGGCTTGTGGGGTTCTCGCGCTGTTTTTTAGCCAGCTCAATGGCATACATGATAACTTCCATTGAAACAGCGTTGCCTTCATCAATGCCGGTTGCGACATCAGGATCATCGGCGAAGGCCATTACGTTGGTCCACTCAAAAAACTGCTTGCGATCTTCCTGGGGTACGCCCAGCACCTCCAGGATTGCAATCAATGGCAGCTCAGCCGCCACATCTTCAACAAACTCACACTCACCTTTGGCTGCCACTCGATCAACAATCGCTTTAGCCTGCGCCCGCAGCCAAGGCTCCATCGCGGCTACTGCCCGAGGTGTAAAGGCGTCACGCACTACCTTGCGGTACTTCATGTGCCGAGGGGGATCCATCGAGATGATGAAGTTTTCGTTCATCACCTCCTGAATAGCCGCCTGCTCAGGCGGCATTTCCATCGGGAATGGCCCTTTTTCAGCGGAAGAGAAGAGATCCGGGTTCTGGGAAACAAAATCCAGCGCATCGCGTTTAACCGCCGCCCAGTAGGGCACGCCATTGTCAGGGTCATCAAATTTCACAAAAGAGCCCTGCTGGCGCAGCTTGCCAAGGTCGGCATAAGGCATGCCGTTAACATAGGCATCCAAATCCAGCAGGTGGGTAAACGGACATTGACTCATAGGTACTTCCCTTCCAAGTTGTGGTTTCTCATCGCTTTTTTTGAGGCTCACGAGCGCCCGTAACGGGGTTTTCTGCCGCTATTTAACGATTTGGTAATCTACGCTACCACAACCACAATAACATTTTGGTTAAAATGTTTTTATGTGCAGCCGGCTTATTACTGTATCGTAATCATAAAGCCTTTGACCAATGGCGCCAGCTTTCCTAGATTGCGCGCTACTTAAACGGCCTTGAAAGTTTAGACCATGCAGTGGAAACACGTTGACATCAGCGCCTTTGGCGGCCCCGAAAACATCAAGGTTATTACGGAAGATACCCTGCCACAGCCCGCACCTGGTCAGGTACGGGTAAAAGTACTGACCGCAGGCACCGGCTTCACAGACACCGTTATTCGCCAGGGCCAGTACGTCGACGTCAAAGACAAGCCTCCCTTCACCCTCGGCTACGACTGGTTCGGCCTGATAGATGCCGTGGGCAGTGGCGTTACCCAATTCAAGGTGGGCGACCCTGTTGCAGACATGTCGGTGATTGGCGGCTACACCCAATATCTGTGCGTAGACGCGGAGCGGGTGATTCCCTGCCCAGAAGGCCTGAACCCTGCGTCAGCGGTGTGCATGATTCTGTCGTATACCACGGCCTACCAGATGCTGACCCGGGAATGTTCACTGAAATCTGGCGACAGCATTCTGGTACATGCCGCCGGCGGTGCAGTGGGCACCGCTCTGCTGGAACTCGGCCGCGAAATGGGTCTCAAGGTTTATGGCACAGCGTCGAAGGGCAAACATTGCCTCGTGAAACACTACGGCGCCATACCCATCGATTACCACAATGAAGATTTTGTCGAGCGCATAGCACAAGAAACCGGTGGCAAAGGCGTACAGGCCGTGTTTGACACCATCGGCGGCAAGTACTGGTCTCGCTCCTATCGTTGCGTAGCCAAAGGCGGCAAGCTGGTCGGGTTTGGCGCTCTACAGGTCACAACCGGCGAAGAAAAGATTCCAAGCTTGCTGTTCGGCTTTTTGAAGCTGCTCGCTCTGTGGCCGATGCTGCCCGATGGCAAAAGTAGTGGCTTTTACAATATCCAGACCCGTCGCGGCAAGAAACCGGAAGAGTTCAAGGAAGACGTTGCAACGCTCATGCAATGGCTGAAACAGGAGCGCCTTAAACCTGCAGTCGCTGCCATCCGCCCGTTGACCGACGCTGCCGACGTACACCGCCAGATAGACAAAGGCGAAATTGCCGGCAAGGTGATATTGGACTGCCAGCAAACAGATTGACTATCTAGCACCTACTAGAGGGGAAGCAAGATGAAGTTCTGGCAATGTCTGTCAATGATCGACATGGATGAACTGCCAACTCTCGCAACACACGCCGAGGACCTTGGATTTGAAGGTGTCACCCTGGGCGAACACCTAATTACCTTTGCCGAACAATACGAACACTACGACTACAGCAAAAACAGTCTCATACGCTGGTATCCCGAAACTCACTGGCCGGAACCCTGGGTTGAAATTGGCGCGTTGTCACAGGTCACCAAGACCCTTAAATTTCTCAATACGCTCTATGTGTTGCCGATGCGAGATCCTTTTCAGGCCGCCAAGCTAATCTCCACGGCAGCCAATCTTTGCGGCGACCGCCTGCTTCTCGGTGTCGGCATAGGTTGGCAAAAATCGGAATTTGAGTTGGTCGGCCAGAATTTTCATGACCGAGGAAAACGCACCGACGAAATGCTGACGGTGATGAAAATGTTATGGACTGGCGACAATGCTTCGTTTGACGGGGAGTACTATCAATTCCCTCCCCTGCAAATGTCTCCGGGCCTGAAACACCGTCTTCCCATTTGTATCGGCGGCTTCAGTGAGCCCGCCTTGCGCCGCGCAGCTCGCAACGATGGCTGGGTGGGCGCTCAGCACGAGATGAAGGATGTCGAACAGCTGCTACCAACATTAAAGCGGTTTCGCGCCGATTCCGGACTGCCCTGGGAGGGTTTCGAGGTGGCGCTGGCGCTATACGATAATTCCCCCGCCAATTTAGAGCGCTGTAAAGAACTTGGTGTCACAATGCTTTACCGCGAAGCGTTTTGCGACAAAAACGGCATGGCCAGTACCATGACCCTGGACGACAAATTGCGCGACATGGAGCACTTTGCCAAACAGTTTATCCACACCTGATATTTCGAATTGATCAATGCGGTCGATAAGAGGTAACACGATGCCCACCACCCAAACCACCTTTTGCCGCATATGCGAAAATCAGTGCGGACTAATAGTTACTGTCGAAAACAACGCTATCACAAAGGTTGAGCCTGACAAGGCGCACGTAGTCTCTAAAGGCTTTGCCTGCATCAAAGGCCTCAGCATCGAAAAAATGCGTACGACGGCAGACCGGATCACGACACCACTGAAGAAAACTGACAGTGGGTTTGAGGCTATCAGTTGGGAGCAGGCACTGTGCGAAATTGGCGAAAAAATCTGCGCCCTGCGCGATCGCCACGGTGACGAATCTGTCGGCGCCTACTTCGGCAATCCAATCAGTTTCAGCCCCCTGATGCCGATATTCTGGACAGCCTTTACTCAGGGTCTGAATACCCACAAGGTTTACAATACCGGCAGCCTCGACTGCAACAACAAGTTTCTTGTGAGTCAACACCTCTACGGCTCACCCATGGCCCTGACCTTTCCGGATATTGATCACATCAATTGCCTGATCATGATTGGCGCCAATCCCGCTATTTCAAAAATGAGCTTTATCAATTTGCCAGACCCGGTGCGACGACTGCAGGAAATCGAAGCTCGTGGCGGTACAGTGTTTAACGTGAACCCACGACGCACGGAAACCGCAAAAGCCGTAGGCGAGCAGGTGTATATCCGCCCCGACACCGACGTGTTTATGCTACTGGGCTTTCTCAACGAGGTTTTTGCCCGCAACGCTATTGACGCCGCGCGTGTTGCCACCCATATGAACGGACTCGACGCACTCCGCGAACTTTGCCTGGATTGGACGCCGGAAAAACAGGCGGAAGTCACCGGCATCAGCGCCGAGCAATTACGTACGCTGGTAAACACGTACCTAAACGCCAAAGGAGCCGCCCTCTACGGCTCTACCGGCATTAACCAAGGCAGCAATGGCACCCTCGCGTTCTGGCTGCTGGAAGTCATCAATGCACTTACCGGCAATCTGGACCGCAGCGGCGGCAGCTTGATGGGACTGGGAATATTCGATTATGGCAAAGCAACCAAAGATGCCGACAAAAACGTTTTCCATTCACGCATCGGTAATACCCGTAATTTTCTCGGCGCCCTGCCCGCCGCCCTGATGGCCGATGAAATCCTGCAGCCAGCGCAGGATCAGGTACGCGCCATGTTTGTATTGTCAGGAAACCCGCTGCTCACCGCGACCAACAGTCATAAACTGGCAAAAGCGCTGGAGCAGCTGGAATTGCTGGTATGTATTGATATTGTGCGCAATGAAACTGCGGAATACGCCGACTATATCTTACCGGGAACACACTTTACCGAACGCCCGGACATTCCCTTTTCTTTTATCAGCCTTTCAGGACTGTCACCGCGCCCCTGGTTCCAGTATACCGACCGACTGGTGACACCACCCGGCGAATGTCGCGACGAATTGTGGACAATGCGTCAACTCGCCAAAGTATGCAATGCGCCGTTCTTCGGCTCGCGAACCCTACAGGCATTGATCAACACCGGCGAGAGGCTGGGTAAACTCCCTCTCATCGGCAAAGCCTTGACCCCGATGCCTGAGCGCTTGTTGGGAATGATAGCCCGTATGGGCAAGCAGGGAGGCCTGCGTGCGCTACGAAAGTATCCACACGGCAAAGCGCTCTCGCCCATCGAAGGTAATTCCTATTTGGGCAAGCGTGTATTGACTAAAGATGGCAAAGTGCAATTGGCGCCACAAACCTTTATCGATCTGGCTGCGCAACGTCTGCTGACAAGCTTTGACAAAGCAAAGGCTGAACAACAGCAGTTCAAATTAATCACCAAACGAGAACGCTTCAGCCACAACAGCTGGACCCATAACGACACGGCCTTTGTGAAAGGAAAACGGCAAACTAATTATCTGTATATACACCCGCAAGACGGGCAAAAACTGGGCTGCGGCGACGGCGACCTGATTGATGTAAGCAATGCCACCGGCTGCGTGCGCCTGCCAGTGTCGCTCAGCGATGACCTTATGCCCGGTACCGTCGCATTGCCTCACGGCTGGGGTCATCAGCGCGCCAGCGGGTTGCGTGTGGCCAACAAGACTCAGGGAGTGAATGCGAATATTCTGGCGGCCGATGGACCGGACGCAATTGAGCCAATATCGGGTATGGCGCAATTTAACGGCATCACCATTTCGCTAAAGGTGGTAGGGTCTTCTGAAGTTCTATAGCAAGCCCCTTAGGCCCAGCAAGGTGCGACTAACGGTTGCCTCCCAAAGCGGATTCAGATCATCCAGTGCAAGGTGCTGCATGACCGCCGGAAAATCTTCATGCGCACCGGACTTTTTTAGCTGGCTCAATATTTTTTTGTCTGCGGCCTGAAGCTCAAACATAGTAAAACCCATTACCGCCCAAAGCAGGCTTTGCGCCTGTAATACCGCGTTCGGCAAGGTCATACCCTGAGCCACGAGTATCCTGGAGATACTATCAATCCGGCGAACCGCACCGGGCGCGCTACCTGCCAAACCGATGATGTACAGCAACGCCGGTTGCGAGCGAATCGCCGCGCGCAGCGCATTCATCCAGTTTTCTATCTCCGTCTGCCAGTCACTGCTATGGTCATAACTGTCATCGAGCGCTGTCAAAGCACGGTCAGCCATGGCATCGAACAGAGCCTCCTTACTAGCGAAATAGGTGTAAAGGTTTCCCGGCACGGTATCCAGCGCCTGCGCGAGTTTGCGCAGAGAAAACGTTTCACCACCGCCGCCGGCAATCAGGGCCATCGCCTGATCGAGGATCTGGTCTCGCGAGAGCCTGGCGGGTCTGCCGCTGACCTGTTGTAAGGGTTTTCTGGACACCCTGTAATCTCTCCTGCATTGACTTAATGAACAGTGTTCATTAACTTTACCGACATTCACACTAATAGCAACTAGGGAATGATACCCGCGATGGCAACGCCGACCTCAGAATTTCCAGAACTCGGTTTTTACGCTCTGCCCGGCCACACCCGCACGCCCGCCGACCTGCTTGACGAAGTGCGCGCCGCTGAAGCACTCGGTGTCGGCTCCGCCTGGCTGTCAGAACGCTTCGACGTGAAGGAAGTTGCCGCATTGGCCGGCGCCGCTGGCGCCGTCACTGATAAACTCGTTATCGGCACTGGTGCGACCAACATCAACTCCCGCCACCCGATGCTTACCGCAACCATGGCCAGCACGCTGCACCGCCTGACCCACGGCCGCTTTGCATTGGGCGTAGCACGTGGCGTCGGTATCCGCTACGACCTGATGGGCATGAAAAAAGTCACCAACGCCCACCTGAGCGAGTTTGCCGACATGATGCGCAAACTGTGGCGGGGGGAACGTGTCAGCCATAATGGCAAGCTCGGCAATTATCCCTACCTGCACATGAATGACTGGCTCGACGAAGACATTCCGCTCATGTTTGTCGGCTTCGGCCCTAAGAGCCTGCGCTTTGCCGGCAGCCTGTTCGACGGCGTCATCCTGCACACCTTCCTCTCGGACCAGGCCTTAAAGAAAGCGGTAGCCTGTGTGCGAGAAGGTGCAGAAAACGCCGGACGTGATCCAGACGCCGTAAAAGTATGGAGCGTGCTGGCGACTGCCTGCGATGCTGACGAAGCCACCTACCTGAAATATATCGTTGCCCGCATGGCGACCTACCTGCAGGCACCCAACTACGGCGAACTGCTGGTCGATATCAACGGCTGGGATCGCGCCACGCTGGATGCCTTCCGCGCCGACAAAGTGGTCAGCAAAATGCCCGGCGGCATCGACAGTGTTGCCAGTACGGAGCAGCTGCGACACATTCGCGATCTTTTGCCCGAATCCTGGCTGCCCGCCGCTGTGGGTTCAGCCGAAGACTGCGCGCAACGCTTTAACGACCAGTTCGAGGCCGGTGCCGACGGCATCATCATCCACGCCAGTCAGCCACACGAGTTTGCGCCAGTACTGGAAGCTTATCGGAAAGTACGCGACAAAAGCCGCTTTACTGATCGCACAAACCGCCCCTGCTGAAAAACGCGCTGCTCACTAACAGAGAGATATCATGACAGAAGAATTACGCCCCACCCCGGCCCTCGATGACACCGAAGCGGTTCGCGCGAGTCTCGAGCAATGGTTTGCTACCCAGGTGTATCCGAACCGCGACGTCCGTATTCCAGCGCTGAAAATCCCTGAAAATACCGGCATGTCCAATATCACACTGATGTTTGACTGCATACTGGATCAAGGCGCACAACGGCTGCCAATGGTTGCGCGCCTGCAAGCGCAGGGCGAAAAGCTCGCCTTTCCGGAATACAACCTGCCCATGCAGTTTGACGCCATGAAAGTGCTCAGCGAAATCGACGGCTTGAAACTGCCAGAGCTAGTCGAAGAAGAACCCACCGGCCAGGTACTGGGCTCACCGTTTTATATCATGCACCAGACCGCCGGTCGTATTCCGCCCGACATGCCGCCCTATCACATGGACGGCTGGCTTTGTGAAGCCACACCGGAAACACGCGGCGCACTCTGGAATAACGCGATCAACATGATGGCGACGCTACACCGTCAACCTATCGAGAGCGCACCGATCGCAGGGTTTATAAAACGCTACGACTTCCCCAAATCCTTCGACGACCAGTTGAGCTATTGGGAGCGCTACATGGATTGGGGGCTGGAAAACGCCCGCAACGAAGATTGTGAAGTAGCCCTGCAGTGGCTGCGCCAACATCAACCCAGCGAACAATGCCAACGCCTTTGCTGGGGCGACTCGCGCATGGCGAATATCATTTTTGAAGAGCAAAGCTGCGACGTTGCCGCTCTGCTCGACTGGGAAATGCTCTGCGTTGGCGATCCACAACAGGATATTGCCTGGTGGATATTCATGGATGAACTGTTTAGTCACGGATTGGGTGTTCCCCGACTGGAGGGCCTGCCCGACGGCGATGCAACCGCCAGAGACTGGCAGCAGTTAACAGGCTTACACACTGACAACCTGCACTACTACCGAGTGTTTGCCGGGCTGCGTATTTCTCTGATCCTTGCACGAATGTCTCTGGCTACCGACAAAAGCATGCTGGAGCAGAGTTTTGCAAGCAGCTATATGCGACGCGTAATGAACGAGCACAACAACTAAAGATAACTCGACGAGATCACTTATGAATATCGACTTTTCTAACAAAACCTATCTGGTTACCGGCGGCGCCTCAGGCATTGGTGCAGCAACTGTTCGCTATCTGGCCACGCACGGCGGCAATGCCGTGATCGCAGACCTCAACCGCGAAGCGGGCGAAGCATTAGCAGCGGAATTTCCACAACACGTGCGTTTTCACCCAACCGATGTTACCGAGTTGGATCAGCTCATTGCTGCCTGTGATCTGGCCGCCGAAAGCTTCGGCGGCCTCGACGGCGCGGTGAACAGCGCGGGGCTGGGCAGTCTGGGCACCACCACCGACATGCCACTGGAAGAATGGCACAAGGTCATCAACATTGACCTTCACGGCGTGTTCTACGCCTGCCGGGCCAGCATTCCCCATCTGCGTAAACGCGGCGGCGGCAGCATTGTTAACGTCGCATCGCTCAGCGGCGTTCGCGCCGATCACGGCTTTGCGGCATATAACGCCGCTAAAGCGGCTGTCATCAACTACACCCGCACCCTCGCGCTGGATCACGGTGGTGACAATATTCGCGCCACCGCCGTATGCCCGGGTTTCATTGAAACCCCCCTTACTGAGATTCCGGGATCCATTGACGCGGTGAAAGACGCATGGCTTAACGCCATCGCACTTGGTCGGGGCGGTAGCGCCGAAGAAGTCGCCAATCTCATCGTATTTCTGCTGTCACCGGCAGCCAGCTATATCACAGGCACTGAAGTGGTAATTGATGGCGGCATGGGTAGTTCAAACAACCAACCCAATCTGCCCAGAATTTTTTCATCAATGTAATTGCTGAAAGGCTGAAATTTCCTCAAAAAAGGCCGCGAAAGCGGCCGTCAAAGAGGAAAGTGGCAAGGCTTACATGCCCCAACGGTAGATCAGATCAACACCATAGCTGCGCGGCTCGCCGAACATGACGGATCGCCCGGCCTGTGGCAGGTTATGCACATTGTTGATGCTATAGTCTTCATCCAGCAAGTTCTTGCTCCATACCGCCAGATCCAGGGTGCCGTCCAGCACCGCGAGATCATACATACCCAAGCGCGCATTCAGCACCGCAAAATCATGCTGTCGATCCTGGGCAAACGTAGACGTTTCAGCTTGGGCGCCACCATTGCGCTCGTCAGTGTAGGAGTAGGTCGCGTTAAACCCTAACCGTTGACCCAGACCGCCGGTCCACAGCGTCCAGTCTACCGCGGCGGTATAGGCGTGCTCGGGGGCTGAGTCGAACACAAAGCCGTCATCAATTTCACCCGACAACGGGTTGCGACTCGGTGCGATACTGGCATCCAGATAGGCGTAGTTCAGAATCAGAATCAGGTTTTCTGACACCAGCCAGGTCGTGTCCAGCTCAAATCCTTCCAGCGTAGATTCCCCAGCATTAGCAACTGTGGTGTCGCTTACCGCATTAGGTACAGAGAAGTTCAACTGCTGATCTTCAAACTCCTGCTGAAAAATATCCGCATTCAACTGCACGCGGCCACCGAAAAAGCGAGATTTAAGGCCGAGCTCGTACGCGATAACTTTTTCAGGGTCGAACCCTTGGCGAAAGCGCTCGGCACCGGCCGCCGTAATTTGCTCGCGAGTATTGAAGCCACCGCTTTTATAGGCCTCATTACGTTTTGCGTACACGTTGACGCTGTCAGTCACTTCATATTCGGCAATCAGGCTGTAGGAATCGTCTTCAAAATCCCGGTCGCCAATTGCATCGTAAAACACATCATTGATCTGGGTGCCAATATCCAGATTGTCACGGTCTTTGTTGTCACCATCACCGGGTATGACAGTAAATGTCATTTGGCGACGGAAGGCGCGAGCATAGCGCGAATCTTCCGAATGACGCAGGCCAAGCGTTAAATTCAAACGCTCTTCCAATACCGGCGGCCTCCAGCTCAGCTGGGCAAAGGCGGCCTTGGCAGAGTTCTCAATGTCATAGCGCGCCTGAGTCAGAATCTCGATGCGAGTATTGGTGTTATTGCCGTCTTGGGTGCTGCCCAACGGTGCCGAAATCAAGTGACCAATCTCGCCCGGACTCTGCCGCGCCTCTTCTTCAAAATAATACAGACCGGCAATGTAGTTCACGCGGTCATCAAACAATGAGCCCGAGAACTGCAGCTCATGAGAAAACTGCTCCTGATCGATATCCGGAGTAAAACCGTCGTATTGGATTGAGCGGCCAACACAGCCGGCCGCACAGGGCATGGTACCGCCCGATGTCGGCGCCACCGGAAAGCCGAACAGCGGCTCGTTGTCGAGACGATAGCCATCGGTGCGGGCACCGGTTGCCAGCACGGTGGGAGTGGCGTCGTACAGATCACGCTGGGCGTAGATATATTTGATTTCCAGGGTTTCACTAACGCTCCAATCCAAAGTCAGCTGGTGACCGGAAATATCGTTAACGGCTTCAGGCATGGGAATGGCGGAATGAATTTCATTCGGCAATTCCTCGCTGCGATTAAAGTCATAGAACTGGCGAGCGCCCGAGTTAATCAGATTGGTGATCGCAATACCTGAATTGGCATTGGGGTTTGGTATCGGATCCGATGGCCGGATGTGCGAATAGGTCATATTGGTGTTGGTAACTTCAGCCTTATCGTAGGCGTAATCAACCCGCAGGCTGTCGTTCACCTCCCAGCCAAAATCAAAGCGGTAACCTTCGGTGTCAGAATCACCAAAATCACCACCTTGACCAGTGTTTTTGATGTAGCCGTCCACACCTTTTTTCAGGTAGGCAAACTTGGCAGCGGCGCCCTCCCACAGCGGCACATTTAACATGGTGCGGCTGTTAAACAGACTGCGGTCGCCCACGGTGAGGTTCTGCTTGAATTGCAGTGCCTCGGGATCCGGGCGCTTGGTGATCAGGTTCACCGCGCCACCGGTTGAGTTGCGGCCGTAAAGCGTTCCCTGTGGTCCGCGCAGCACTTCGATACGCTGCAGATCGGATATCTCGGTCGCCAGCGCCGCAGAGCGGGCAATATAAGCGCCGTCCACGTAAACCCCCACCGGCGGGTCCTGGGTAATCTGGGCATCAATCAAACCGATGCCGCGAATGTAAATGCGCAGCGTGGTGGTATTGATCGGAAAAGGCTGAATGGTCAGTGCAGGTACATTATTGGCCAGATCACCCACATTACCTATGCCCTCACGCTCCAAGGCTTCCTGCCCAAAGGCATCCAGTGCAATGGGCGTATCCTGAAGGGATTCGGCTTTGCGCTGGGCGGTAACGACCACCTCCTCCAGAGTAAGGTTATTTTGCTGGGCGGCAGCGGCCGACGAGAGCAGGGCCAACGCCAAACCAAGCTTGCCCTTGCGCGATGAACATGACGTCATACGAGAATTCTCCGGCTGTCGTGTACAATTTATTCTTCTGAATGGTACAAGTAATCGTCGTAGTGTAGCGGGGCTACCAAGCCTTAAACACGGCGGAAGGCGTCAGTTTCATGCGCATTTTTGTTCATCAATATACCTATTGCCACCAATCCCGCAAACCGCTACATGCTGCAGCCCCCCAGTGACTGGCGGTCTGTGAGCCAATCCTCAATCCCGGTTCACGGCTGTGCTATGATGCCGCGAAAATTGGTTGTGTCGTTCCCGTGTCTGAATTGTTTGATGTCGCCATTGTCGCTCAGGACTACCCGCCTGCGGTTTTACAGCGCCTGGCTTCCCTGCTGGGAACCAGCCCGGCCAAGCTCGCCCGCGCCCTGCGTAAACGCGACCTGATTGTCAAAAAGGATCAGGATGAAGCTGTCGCACAGCGCTACGCCATTTTAATTTATGAGAAAACCGGGGCGGAAGCCATCGTAGTCGGCGGCCCTGATCTACACGCCATTCCAGCCAGCGACAAACCTAAAGCTACCAAAGCCGATGCCAGCACTAAAGGCGCCGGACTGAATCAGCGCTGGCTCAGTGTAATGGCTGTGAGCGTGCTGCTGGGCATACTGGCACTGTTTTTTTTCATACAGCGCGACACACCGCTTGATGCCGCTCTGCACCTGCAAACTGCACTGGAAACCGGCAACAGCAGCGAGCTCGCGCAACACGTGTCGATGGACGCCTTGTGGCTAAAGCTCAAGGCAGACGTGTCAGCAGACCCTGACCTGAGCAAGCGTTTTGCAACCTCGCTGTCCAGCCAGGCCTCCCTGGAAAGTATCGCTACCCTGTGGCTGCAATCCGGCGCCACCGCCGGGGCTCCACCGTTAATGCAGGTGCTGTTACGTGCGCTGGCGGGTGTCGCCCAACACCCCGAACAGGTAGCGCTGATGGAGGAAGAACGCAACAGTGCCGTCATTACCAGTCGCTTCACCCGACCAGATCTGGACTTAGGTTTTCAACCCCAGTGGCGCATGGAGCGACGCGGTGATCACTGGGCCATTGCCCAGTGGCTGAATGCAGTATCTCTGCTAACAACCGTAGACGCGGCAGAAACCCAGACCCTGATAGCTGCCAATCAACGGATACACGAAGAACTGGCGGGGCTGGTAGGAGAATTCAGTTATCAGCACCGGATCACTGGTGTGCACCGCTTCAGTTTGGGTCAACTGCGCATCAACGCCACCATCGTCAACGGCTCACACCAGAGCCTGCAAACGCTTTCGGGAAAACTATTTGTGTATGGCGTGCAGAGCAAACAGGTGTATGCCAGCAAACCATTTCAGTGGCACGCCAAAGAGCGCGTGACACCACCGGGCGGCAGCGTCAGCGTAGAAGTCTTTTTCAGTCTGGATGAAGGTTGGCCAGAATTGATTAAAGCCATAGAACGCAACACCGAAGCACTGGAAGTGGGCTACGCCATATCCAGCGCCAGCTACCGTACAGGTGAAGTAATCAAACCCTATGCCAACTTTGCCGAATTACAGGCGGCCACCAACGTAGAGTAATTGCGGGCACGAGTCAGAGCCGCAATGCAGCGCGCACGCAACCCAACACGCCGTAGTCGTACTCGCCGTCAAAGGCTTCATAAACAGCCTTAAGACCGCCCTGCTCGTTCAAGGAAAACGCGCCGCCCAAGGCTTCCAACTCCGATGCATCGAGCTCCACCACGTCCTCAAGTTCGATTTCGTCACGCTCGATACCCATAGCCAGATGTCGATACACGGTATTGAGCGTCAGTTCGCGGCGGTGTGCGATTTCCAGCGGTGTCAGCCCCTGACTCAGTAACACCAGAGTATCGCTTACCGTGTCGCTGACCGGTGCCGGCTCATCGTACTCCTGCAAAATCGCCAGAAACCCCTCGCCATAGGCATCCAACTTGCGCTCGCCAATACCGCTTATCCGCCCCAGCTGTTCCAGCGTTTGCGGCACTCGCTCAACCATCTCGGCCAACGTGGCATCATGAAAGATCACATAGGCGGGTACGCCCTGGTCTTCCGCCAGCGTTTTGCGGTGAGCCCGCAACGCTTCCCAGAGTTTCTGATTCCCACCACTGAAAGCCACATTGCTTTTGCGGGTTTTCTGCTTGTCGACTTTGGGCATTTTGCGCAGGGTCAGCGACTGCTCGCCGCGCAATACCGGGCGCGCTGCATCGGTCAAAAACACACTGCCATGCCCCTCGTAATCCACCCCCAATAGGCCAATGGCCATCAGCTGGCGAAACAGCGTACGCCATTCGCCCTGATTCAGCTCACTGCCAATTCCGTAGGTGGAAAGCTTATCGTGATCGAAGTTCTGAATGCGCTCGAACACTTGTCCACTGTCCACACCGCGCAGCACATCCACCACATAATTCACCCCAAAGCGCTGTCCGGTGCGATACACACAGGACAACGCCTTCTGCGCCGCCACCGTGGCATCCCAAGTCTGCGGAGGCGTGATGCAGTTGTCGCAGTTACCGCAGGGTTCATCGAGAGCTTCGTCAAAATAGCGCAGCAGCACCTGACGACGACAGGCATGGGTTTCACACAGGCCCAGCATGGCATCTAGCTTGTGGCGCTCCACCCGTTTGCGGCTTTCCTCAGCAGCGCTTTGCTCCTGCATCTGGCGCAGGGTAATCACATCCTGCAGGCCGTAGGCCATCCATGCATCGCTGGGCAGGCCATCGCGCCCGGCGCGACCTGTTTCCTGATAATAAGCCTCAATACTTTTCGGTAAATTCAGGTGAGCCACAAAGCGCACGTCAGGTTTGTCGATGCCCATGCCAAACGCAATGGTGGCCACCACTATCACCCCGTCTTCACGCAGAAAGCGCTCCTGATTCTCCTGCCGGATATCAGTGCTTAAGCCCGCGTGGTAGGGTAACGCGGTAAAACCCTGTTTGTTCAGCCACTCAGCAGTATCCTCCACTCGCTTGCGCGACAGACAATAAACAATACCCGCCTCGCCTTCGTGATTGTTCAGAATAAACCGCTTGAGCTGATCCCGGGCGTTGCCCTGATTTTCGCTGATGTGGTAACGGATATTGGGCCGGTCAAAGCCGCTATTGAAAATTTCGGCATCCTGCAGATTCAGCCGTTCGATTATTTCCCGGCGGGTCGGCAGATCTGCTGTCGCGGTCAACGCAATGCGCGGCACCGCCGGAAAGCACTCGTGCAGAATCGATAGTTGCTGGTATTCGGGCCGGAAATCATGCCCCCACTGGGATACACAGTGTGCCTCGTCGATGGCAAACAGGGACAGCTCGGTTTGCCGCATCAAATCCAGCATGCGCGGCGTAACCAGCCGCTCCGGTGCTACATACAGCAGATCGAGATCGCCCTGCCGGAACAGGGATTCCACCCGAAAGGCCTCATCTGCGGCCAGCGAAGAATTGAGGTATTCGGCACGCACACCGTTCTGCTGCAACGCCTGCACCTGGTCGCGCATCAGGGCAATCAGCGGTGACACGACAATGGCAGTACCCGTGCGCACCAGCGCAGGCACCTGGTAACACAAGGATTTACCGCCACCAGTGGGCATCAACACCAGCGCATCGCCGCCGTCGATCACCTGATCGACAATGGCCTGCTGCTGGTGGCGAAACTGCTCGTAGCCGAAAACGCTGCGCAGCACTTCCTGTGCCGGACTGGGCGCGCTTTTGGAAGAAAACAACATAGATCATCCCTGGAGAAAAGGCGCTATTGTCTCGAATTCACTGGGGGAAGGGAAACGCTTGAGACATTCAGAAAGGAGATGCCCGAAGAAACAGCAGGCATAAAAAAAGCAAGCCCGAGGGCTTGCCTTTCTGGTAAACCGAGGCAGCTATTAGATAGCTACGATGTTCTCGGCTTGAGGACCTTTCTGGCCCTGGGTCACGGTGAATTCTACCGCTTGACCTTCTACCAGGGTTTTGAAGCCTGAACCGCTGATGGCGCTGAAGTGTGCGAACACATCTGGGCCGCCTTGCTGCTCAAGAAAGCCAAAACCTTTAGTTTCGTTGAACCATTTAACAGTACCGGTAACTCTAGACATAACAATAAATCCTGTAGGAAAAAAATATCAAAGCGCCACTCAGTGTTATGAAAACTGAAGAAGCACGAATAGCGGGAAATACTAGGCTGAGATTTCGAACTACAGGACGAAGAACTGCAAAGGTGCGACGAAACGAGTGTTCAAATATTAGTCTTTCTTTCTAGCTGAGAGCTACATTATCGAGACCCTGAGCTGATGTCAAACATTTTCTGGAAACCACTGTGAAATGAAGGTGTTGATCACGATAATGGAGCGGGGCCCGCTGGGCGACAGCACCCGTCTGCCCTATTGAAACATATACAGCTCCGCTACCGACAAAAGGATTCAGCAATGCGCATATTGGTTACCGGCGGCACCGGCTTTGTCGGCTCACACGCCGCCCTGGCATTACGGGCTGCCGGGCATGAGGTTCGCCTGCTGGTGCGCAACCCCGCCAAACTCGAGCGGGTAATGGCGCAACACGGCGCTCAGGCAAAAGAAGCGTTTCCCGATATTGTCAGCGGTGACGTGACCGATGCCGCTGCAGTGAAACAGGCACTAAGCAACTGCGACGGTGTGGTACATAGCGCCGCTTTTGTCTCTACCCATAAAAAAGATGCCAACAACGTTATCAACACCAATGTGGGCGGCACCCGCAATGTAATCGGCCAGGGTTGCGAACTGGGCCTGAAACACCTCGTGCACATTTCCAGCCTGGCCGCCCTATTCGCCCCTGGCTTGTCATCGCTCACCGGGGAAGAGCCGCCGACGCAATCCAAATCTGCCTACGGACAATCAAAAGCCGCCGCAGAGCATTTTGTCCGAGACCTGCAGGCCAAAGGCAAGCCCGTTAGCATAATCTACCCCGGCAGCATTATCGGCCCTCACGACCCAGGCTTGTCCGAACCCATGAATGCCCTGCGCATTTTCAGCTCGCGCATGGGTGTGGTTACCAGCACGGGCATCCAGTTTATCGATGTGCGCGATATTGGCAGCGCCTGCGTTGCCATACTCGAAAAGCTCGATCGGCCAGAGCGTATTCTGCTTGGCGGTCACTACTACCCATGGAAAGAGCTGATCAGCACGCTATATGAGCTGACTGGACGACGCCTTCCCTACGCGCCCATTCCCGGCCCACTACTGCGGCTAATGGGAATATTAGGAGATGCATTTATCGCACTGACTGGCGTGAACATTCCGATTACGGCAGAAGGCACCCAATACGCTACACGCTGGGTGCGAAGTGACGACAGCAAATTTGAAACGGTGCTAGGGCTTAGATTTAGACATCACCGTGA
>NZ_JBFJTH010000037.1:0-27253 GCF_041625495.1 Litorivivens sp.
TAAGTTGTTATAAATCATTTGGTTACGGATGATCTCAGCGTGCCTACAGCTGACTGAGGGTCCCTAGCGTATTGACACGACAAGGCCAGAATTCGCATTTTGCAAATACCCCTCCAAAATCAATTCGCATTTTGCAAATTGTCAAAGCGCAGACATAAAAAAAGCCGCGGGCTCTCGCCACGCGGCTAAACGGAGATGCGTTGTGTTAAGAGCTAGCGACGATCAGCAACCCGTCTGCACTCCTGATGTTCAGTGAGCCCCACCAAGCGTGACATTGCTTGGACAAAATCCGGTTTCTGATCAGTCGCGCTGATGTACATCTGGCAGGCGCCCTCCCAATCTTGTGTGGCTTCCCGGATTAATCCCTCGTGATAGGCGATTCTCCAGCCAGAAGCACCGAGTCTTCCTGCGGCACTCAAGGCATTGCGCGCCTGAGCGTATTTGCCTTCCAGGTAATAAACGGCTGCCAGTGTTTCTCGTAATTCAGCGTAATCTGGGCGCAACACAATCTGCTGCTGTAGCAATTTACGCGCTCGCGCAGTATTGCCTTCCTGCACTGCCAGCTGACTGCGCAAAATCGCGGCTTCCGGATGTGCCCCCGGCATAGATAACAGCTGATCGAGGGATAATTGCGCTTTATCGCGCTTCCCCGCCTCCAACTGCAGTACGGCATTTGCCATCAGAATCCGTTCATTATTTGGGAACTCTACCACCAGGCGCTCCACTTCCCGCTGAATGCGCTCACAGTCATGAATTGCGCTGTAGGCACGTTTGATTTCATGACAGGAATCACCGTTGCGATCTTTCTCAAGATATAACGCCATTACCTGATCCAGTCGTTCGTTTGGATCGGCCACTCGGCTACGGTGATCGCTCATCGAAACACAGCCTGTAAACAAAACGCTTGCTGCTACGAGCGCCAACACCTTCATACTGTTTAAATACTTCATTGCTTAATCTCCCTTGAGCCGCTGTTAGCGCTGCTCTTTCTCCGGCAGTGAAATAGACCAGTCCAACAGCTGCATGCTATCGGGAAACTGCCATAACGAAATTTCATGTCGCGGCGCGCGGATAATGGTTGGTGTAACGATAATAACCAGCTCCGTGTCGCTGTCGCCGTCGCTCGACGATTTGGCGAGATTGCCAACCAGTGGCACACTGCTCAAACCCGGTGTGTGACTTTTACTGTCCGACAAATCTCGACTGACCAGACCACCTATCACCAGTGCCTGACCATCTTCCAACCGCGCCGACGTCTTGATAGTGCGCACATTAAAGGCTGCCGTGTTAAGGTCTGAGCCCGTGCTACCGGCAATATCCTGCGTCAACTGTGTATCTGGCAGCGAAATTGTGGGCCGCATATCCAAGGTGATCGAGTCGTTTTCGCCCACCATTGGCCTAACTTCCAGCTCAACACCAAACGACTTGAATTCGGTTCCGCTGAACACCCCACCTGCGTTATTGCCCACCGAATCATCAGCTGACAGCCCGGTAGGTGCGAAAGCCTTTGGTACGGGAACCTCACCGCCTGCACGAAATACGGCAGACTCTCCGGCCAATACTGTCAGCGTTGGTCGACTGACCGTGCGTGAGATGCCTTCCTCTTCCAGCAAGGCGAACAAGGCATCGAGAGCAACGTCGCTGCCCCCGACCTGAAGATTATTCAGCAGGCTGCCGCCGAGAATCTGCAATGCGTTTTCAACCTGCGACGCGTTGGCACCGCGCTGTGATCTGCCCGCCAGCCCAAAGGTGCCTGAATTGTCGTACCCATTTGTTACCAGCGTCATATCTGGGCGCCAGCTTTTCAGGCGGCGACGACTCACCTCATGCATCTGCACAGACACCCGGACCTGAGGCAGGTCGCGTACCTCTATCGTAGAGAGGATTCGTCCGCCGGCTACAGACAACATTTTTGAGCGACCAACATTCGCGGCTATATTGTTGCCTAGCCCGGAATCTCCCCCGCCTAGTTGGCCAAAGCCACCGAGTCCGGAGCTTCGGCCACTTTGGCGCCCGCCATTAAGCAGACCACCGGCTTCATTGGCGATTACTTCGATATTGCCACCGTCACCAAGCTGGGCTGACTCACCGGCAAACATTTTCGAGGCAACATTGAGAATACGCACCAGGTCGACCTGAGTTTCGACCGCGCCGGATAATAGAAGAGTGTCCGCAAGATCATTTTGCATGTCACCGCTTTGGATGCGGCTTACGGTCACATCTTCCCCACCCATGGTCTGCAAGACTTTGCTCAACTTCTGTACAACGTTTTCAGGCAGCTGCTCTACTTGAATAAGGTTGATGATCGTTGCTCGGTTCGCACTCCGGCGAGCCGGTGCAGCCGCGCTATCCATCGCAGATTTAACCCGAAAGGTTGCATCGTTAACCATTGACGACAGGTCAGGTGCTTGCATCACCACATCCATATCGCTGCTGCCAGCGCCTCGCGCTACATCAAGATAGTTGCGGGCGGCCGTTTCAGCTGCAATGCGGAAATTGATGGTTGGCACACGCCCGCGAAGCACGAGTGCTGCACGGTCTGGCGCCAACTGAATTCGAATATTAGGGTGAATATCATTTAAAGCTTTTCTGAGAACACTCAGGTCTTCAATCACACTGAATAGGAAATTCTCGGTGGTACCATCTTCGTACCACACCATGATGCTGGTTCGCCCGACATTCTTCCCCAGAGCGAGCACTTCGTTCGTACCCAACACCTCAACCTGCAAGGTAGCTTCCTGACCAACCGCCACGCGCTTTAAGGCCTTGTTGAACACCAGACGCGTGTGCGTCCATTGCACCAGCTCGCGCGTGCGGAGAGATTTGGTTCCATCCGCCGTTTCGACAAACTGCAGGCCCTTTGCACTGTCCGCCAGCGCTGGTGCAACTCCGAGCAGTGCCACCGCAAGCGCTACAGTGAACGCAATCCTTTTCATTAAACTACCCTCCGGTCGGCTGTTTTTCATCGCAGGCTGCGAGAAGACAGCTCATTATTTGTATGCTGAGCGAGACGATCTTGTTGTAACGGACACTGCTTGTCCTCGGTCAAATCCACGAGACGCAGCTCGCATCCATATTCCGTCACGGTCGCCCCAATCGCCGTTCTGGGACAGACATCACCAAAATCCATAACACCATCGCCATCTGTGTCGCGATAGCCTGTCGCTGGCGCGCCATAATCGGCAGCAACCTGATTTACATAATGCACCGTCGATAGCTGACTGCAGCCTGTCAGTAACAGTAACGGTATTAAAAGCAATGATTTCATCTCCGTATCCCTTTTTGTCTGTTCATTCATGATGTAACGCAATGCCAACCTGAATGCAGAATACGGGCCAGTTTTCCAACCAGCTAAAAATCCATCAAATTCAGTATATTACTTATAGCTTTAAGCTACCTACTTTGTTTTTGTCCTGTACTGACACTTTGATTCGCAAATTGCAAAGCAATCTGAGATCGCAGTGAGAAGCCGATAGTAAACCCGTCACTAAACAGCGCGGTTTTTTGCCAGGGCGGCTTTCAGGCCAACCCCCGCCAACGCTGCAGACCAGACCCGCGGCAGGCTGCGAAGCAAACGCGTCATCAATCGATTTTGCCAGCCTGGCGTCCACAGGCAGCTCCTGCCCAACCGCGCAAGCGCCTCCTCCACCACACGCTCAGGCGTCATCAAGCCAGAGAGCTCTTCATTGCGGAACCCCTGTTTGCGCGGAGCTTCAGTATCGGTCGGCCCCGGCGCGAGTACCAGCACTTCGACACCGCTGGCGCGGCATTCATTGTGCAATGCAAAGCCCAGCGAATGCACAAACGCCTTGCTGGCAGCATAGGTCGCAGACCAGGGAAACGGAGACTCCCCCTCGACTGACCCAGTGAAGATAATGCCACCCTTACCTGCCGCCTTCATATCCGGCAGGCAATATTGAGTAAGAATTATCGAAGCAATGCAGTTGGTATTTACCATTTCCACATTGGTCTGAGTGCCCGCCTCTTCAAATTGCCCTTTGAAACCAAATCCGGCGTTATTGATAAGCAGCGACACCCCGCGGCCACTGAGGGATTTTGCGTAATCCTCAACCGCCCCGACATATGACAGGTCCAGCACGACCACCTCAACCGTGACCCCATGTGTCTGCCGCAATTCATCCGCCAGACTTTGCAGCGCCTGCTGCCGCCTTGCCACCAGGATCAGGTCCATTCCTGCCGCAGCCAATGCGCGGGCAAAAGCGCGACCAATTCCCGAGGAGGCCCCCGTCACCAATGCCACAGTTCCAAACCTTTCCAGCAATAAACCCGTCATCGAATTGCCATCTCCCTTTAATCACTGTGCCATCTGGGTAACAGAAACTTCATGCGTCAGCTTTCAATCTCAATGGTAGATCAAAACAGAACAGGGGAACGCGATGAACTGCTATAAAGCCACCCAACTTGCGGGGTGTTTACTATTGCCACTGGTTTTAACGGCCTGTAATGGCGACGACGGAAACAATGGCGCAACGGGCGCTCAGGGACCATCCGGCACGGCCGGCTCTGCGGGAGCCGACGGTTCGCCCGGATCAGTTGCATTGGTAACACAGACAACCTTGCTAGCTGGCAGCGACGAGTGTTTTGATGGTGGTACGAGAATCGACAGTGGCCAGGACATCAACCGTAATGCGGTACTCGATAATAGCGAGATAACCGCATCAACCTACCTTTGCAATGCACCTGCGGTTAATCCGGACAACGCGTTTGTGCGCATTGCGACATTCGCGGTGTGCGAGCAAACTGACAGCACCTGCAACACCAATATAGAAACGGCAGCTGCAGCGGACATCAATCGGGATAACACACTCCCGTTCCTCCCAGCCCGCAATAGCCCCCCGGGTTCTTTGCCAGATATTGCTGATGGTAGTCCTCGGCAAAATAGAACTCGGGGGCTTTGATAACTTCCGTGGTGATCGCGGGCAACCCCTTCGCCTTAAGTGCGCGCTGGTAATTGGCAAGGGTCTCTTCTGCCAGCGCCTGCTGTTCTTCTGAATAGGTATAGATACCAGATCGATACTGGGTGCCCACATCATTCCCCTGACGCATGCCCTGGGTCGGGTTGTGGCTTTCCCAGAAAGTCTGCAGCAATTCCCGATAGCTAATCTGTTCTGGATCAAATACCACTCGCACCACCTCATTGTGGCCGGTCATGCCGCTACACACCTCTTGGTAGCTAGGATTGGGAGTGAAGCCCGCAGCATAGCCCACAGCGGTCGAGTGCACGCCCGACAACTGCCAGAATTTGCGTTCGGCGCCCCAGAAACAGCCCAGACCAAACATAGCCATTTCCATGTGCTGTGGAAACGGCCCGGCCAGCGAGGCGTCAAGAACATAGTGCCGGGCAGCGACAGGCATAACGTCGCTGCGGCCCGGAAGTGCCTGCTCGGCACTGGGCATTACAGGGGTTTTCCCAAACAGTCCCATCAATTACTCTCCTTTACTACAACTTGCGCGCCAGCAGCAAGCCATCGCCCACCGGGACCAGACTGCACTCAACACGATGATCTTTGCCAACCCGTGAATTCACCGCTTGAATCGCGCGGGTTTCTTCGTCGGCCGAGTCTTTTGCTACACGGCCGTCCCAGAGCGCATTATCAATTGCGATCAGACCGCCGGGGCGCACCAGGGTCAGACACTGCTCGTAATAACGAACATAGTTTTCCTTGTCGGCGTCAATAAAGGCAAAGTCGTAAAACTCACGCTCGCCAGCCGCTATCAGTGCATCTAGCGTATCCTGCGCCGGTGCCAACCGCAGATCAACCTTATAGTCGACACCGGCCTTTTCCCAGTAGGTTCGGGCCACCGCCGTATACTCCTCGCTGATATCACAGGCAATGATACGACCATCTGCGGGCAGGGCCAGTGCGACCGCTAACGTGCTATAACCGGTAAATACGCCTACTTCTATACAGTGGGTAGCGCCCAACATATTAATAAGAAGCTGCATGAACTGGGCCTGCTCCGGCGCAATTTGCATCCGCGCCATCGGCATTTTCATGGTGTGATCCCGTAATTGGGCCAAGGAAGGATGCTCGCGAACCGTGGTTTTCAGCAGATAGTCGTGCTCCGCCTCGCTAAGGCCATAACTACGATTTGACATGACAGGACTCCTAACAAAAAAACCACCAAAATCATACCCGAATGACCATCACGCGCGGTAATTCCCAGGGTCACAAAAAAAGTTAATCTGATAATTGCTATTTCTGTGAAAACCGGTATAAATGGCGCCTTCTTTCCACCTCACTGGGGGACTTATGCTAAATGAAGAAATTGGAACTTATGCCGACCCTGGAAGCCGGCTCATCAGCTGTTGACGTTTATACCTCCTCCGATGAAAATCAAGATCACTTCATCGTCCGTGACGGTATAGCATACGCCGGCACACACTTAATCATCGACCTGTGGGGAGCTTCCCATCTCGATGACATCCCCCGAATGGAAAAAGCCTTCCTGGAAGCCGTCAAGGTTTGTGGAGCGACTTTGCTGCATATTCATATGCACCATTTTACGCCCAACGGTGGCGTTTCCGGTGTAGCGGTACTGGCCGAGTCACACATCAGTGTGCACACCTGGCCGGAACGCGACTACGCTGCGTTTGACGTTTTTATGTGTGGTGATGCCCGTCCCGAACTGGCGATCCCTGTACTGCAGCGCGCCTTCCGTCCGAAGCGCGTGGAAGTCAGCGAGAACCTGCGCGGGAGGATGGAGAATGGCTGAACAGCAGCGGCAGTTTCAGGAGAAACTGCACGATGGCTGGGCACAGACCTTTGGCATCAAGAACGTCCTCTTTGAAAACAAGACCGAACACCAGCATCTCATCATATTTGAGTCGGTGAGCTTTGGTCGCGTTATGGCGCTGGATGGCATCATCCAGACGACCGAGCACGACGAGTTTATCTACCACGAGATGCTGGCCCACGTCCCACTTTTCGCCCACGGCGAGGCAAAGGATGTGCTGATCATCGGCGGCGGTGACGGTGGCCTGCTGCGTGAAGTGCTAAAGCACGACAGCGTAGCTCACTGCACCCAAGTTGAAATTGATCAGGCGGTTATTGATATGTGCGTTGAGTACCTGCCGAATCATTCGGCAGGCGCTTACGACAATCCGCGCGCCAACATTGTGATCGATGACGGCATCAATTACGTGAAAAACTGCGACCGGCAGTTTGATGTAATTCTGTCCGACAGCACCGATCCCATTGGCCCCGGGGAGGTTCTGTTTACCAGCCCGTTTTATGAAGGCATCAAGCGCTGCCTGAAACCCGGTGGCATTTTTGCCGCGCAGAACGGCGTCAGCTTCATGCAACAGGACGAGGTCACCACCACGAAGAAGCGTCTGTCTCCCTATTTTGAAGACACACACTTTTACACCGCGGCGGTACCAACCTACGTGGGCGGTGTTATGACCTTTGCCTGGGCGAGCGACAATACCAACGCGCGCCACCAAACTGTGGAAACGCTAGCCGCACGCTACACCGAAAGCGGCATTAGAACGCGTTACTACAATCCTGGAGTTCATGCCGGATGTTTTGGTCTACCGCAATACGTGGTAGACGCCATCAACAACGCCTGAACCGCGTTTCGCCTGCCATGCAGGCGAAACACCTCCCTCTTCACTCTCGCTTGAACACCTGTCCGCTAATAGGCGGATGATAGATGATCTGTACGGTATTGCCGTCAGGGTCCAGACAGTAGAAACTGCGCGCGCCATCGCGATGAGTGCGCGGTTCTGACAATGTCTTTACGCCCTGCGCTTTCAGGAATGCAAACCAGGCATCTACCTCTTCCATCTCATCAATGATAAAGCCGATATGATCCAGACGCTGGGTGGCAGGGTCACGTTCACCGCCTTTGTAGCGATGCAGAGCGAGATTGTCGTTACCCGAACACAGGTAGCTATTGTCTTCGTCCGGCTGCCACTCCAGTGCCATTCCCATCAGCTCCTGATAGAAATGCAGCGTTTCTTCATAGCGCGCAACAAACAACGCTACATGGCGCAGCCCTGCGGTAGGCCGAGGACGCGAGGGCTTCATCAGGCTACGATCTCGTAACTGTGGGTCACTTCAACACCCGCCTTTTCCATCATAATGGAGGCAGAACAATACTTCTCAGCTGACATTGCCACCGCGCGCTTCACGATAGACTCTTTCAGATCGGTACCGCTCACCTTGAAAGTCATATGAATTTTGGTGAATACGGCTGGAACCGCGTCAGCGCGCTCGGCCTGAATACTCGCCTCACAGCCGGTGACCGCCTGACGAGATTTTTGCAAGATGGTAACCACGTCAAACGAGGCGCATCCACCCATACCCATAATCAACATTTCCATCGGGCGCGGCCCTAGGTCGCGACCACCCAGATCCGGCGGGCCATCCATAACAACCTTGTGGCCGGTGCCTGATGTTGCTTCAAAACTGACTCCATCTACCCACTTGACCGTGGCTTCCATCACATCTACCTACTACCAGTTTTTTGAGAACCGCATCCTACCACATGCACCCCGACGGTCGCAGGGGTCGCCATTACCGGTTTCACACGGCATAATACGCCGCATTAGCTCTATAAGATTTCACAAACGAGGATCTACTGTGATCAGTGCCCCCAAGCCAGCGATTCCAAACCTGGATGGTTTTTTAAGCCATTGCCGGCGCCGCCGCTACCCCGCCAAAAGCACCATCATTTACGCGGGCGACGACAGCGATGCACTGTACTTCATCATTGAAGGCTCTGTGACGGTTTTGATCGAAGACGATGAAGGCCGGGAAATGATTGTCGCCTACCTGAACAAAGGTGACTTTTTCGGGGAAATGGGCGTCTTCGACAACGAGGAAACCCGCAGCGCATGGGTAAAGACCAAAACCGAATGTGAAGTGGCGGAAATCAGCTACAGCAAATTTCAGGAATTGCGCGAACAATACCCGGAAGTCTTGTTCGCGCTTGGCACCCAAATGGCCAAGCGCCTGCGCCAGACCACTCGCAAGGTCGGCGATCTCGCCTTTCTGGATGTCACCGGCCGCGTCGCACGCACCCTGCTGGATTTGTGCAACCAACCAGACGCCATGACTCACCCCGATGGCATGCAGATCAAAATCACGCGCCAGGAAATTGGCCGTATCGTGGGTTGTTCGCGAGAGATGGTTGGTCGCGTTCTGAAGACTTTAGAAGAACAGGGCTTGGTTTCGGTGAAAGGCAAAACAATGGTGGTGTTTGGCACCCGATAAACCGACTTCGATTAAGGGGCAGCTTTTACCAGCGCAGCTGGTGCCTGCCCCCCAGCCCTAGTCCCCGTCGCAGCTAACAAACGAAACCCCTCAGAAAAACAACTCTGCCAGTTTCTGCCCCGGCTCTTCAGCGCGCATAAACGCCTCACCTACCAGAAACGCGTTCACACCTCGTTCACGCATCGCGGCGACATCCGCTGGCGTATGAATAGCGCTTTCGGTAACCACAATCCGGTCATCGCCAATCTTATCGAGCAGACGAAAAGTATTGTCCAGCGATGTTTCAAAGTTGTGCAGATTGCGGTTATTGATGCCAACCAGCTTTGCGCCCAAAGGCAAAGCCCGCATCAACTCGGCTTCGTCGTGTACCTCAATCAATACATCCAACCCCAGCGACAGGGCAGTGTCATACAACTCACGCATTGTTGCATCGTCCAACGCCGCAACGATCAACAAAATGCAGTCAGCCCCAATAGCGCGTGCTTCAACCACCTGATAGGGGTCGACCATAAAATCTTTGCGAATCACCGGCAGCGAACAGGCAGCGCGGGCTTGCTGTAAATAGGCATCTGCGCCCTGAAAGAAATCCACATCGGTCAATACCGACAGACAGGCAGCCCCACCCTGCGCATAGCTACGAGCAATCTCAGCCGGATGAAAATTCTCGCGAATCACACCTTTGGAGGGCGATGCTTTTTTCACTTCAGCAATTACTGCCGACTGCCCTGCACTGAGCTTAGCCTCAATAGCGGAAACAAACCCTCGCACCGGCGACGCATCCTGAGCGCGCTCGCGCAGAGATTCCAGCGATGTATTCGCCGAGCGCTCGGCCACCTCTTGCAGTTTACGATCGAGAATCTTCTTTAAAACCGTCGGCGTAGCCATTACTTGAAACCTTGTGAAAATTTCGCAAGCTGCTGCATTTTCTCCAGCGCAGCACCACTGGTGATCGCGGCGCGTGCCTGTTCAACGCCCGCCTTGATAGAGCCTGCTTTACCCGCCACGTAGAGGGCCGCACCGGCGTTAAGCGCCACCATGTCGGCAGCTTTGTGCGCAATTTCACTGCCACTTTCAGCAACGGTAAACGCTTCTCGGATCAATTGCAGCGAGGCACTGCTGTCAGCAACATCCAGCCCCACCAAGCTCTGGCTTTTGAGCCCGCAATCTTCCGGGGTAATCCGGTACTCGCTGATTTCACCACCTTTCAGCTCCGCCACGATGGTTGGTGCTGCCAGACTGATCTCATCCAGGCCATCAGTAGCATGAACCACCAGCACATGCTCGGCGCCCAGGCGTTTGAGGACTTCGGCCAGAGGACGGCACAACTCAGCGGAAAACACACCGAGCACTATGCGAGTTACGCCGGCGGGATTCGTAAGCGGGCCAAGAATATTAAAAATAGTACGCTGGGCGATTTCCTTGCGTGGGCCAATGGCGTGCTTCATGGCACTGTGATGATTGACCGCAAACATAAAGCCCACACCCACTTCACGTATGCAGCGCTGCACCTGATCCGCACTCAAAGCGAGATTGATACCGGCACTTTCCAGCAGGTCTGCACTGCCGCTTTTGGATGACACTGAACGATTGCCGTGCTTGGCCACCACCGCGCCGGCGGCTGCCGCGACGAAGGTACTGGCAGAAGATACATTGAACAGATTGGCCCCATCACCGCCGGTACCGACGATATCAACCACATGGTCGAGCCCTGACACGTCGACCGGCGTGACCAGCTCACGCATGACTCGGGCGGCACCTTCAATCTCGTCGATGCTTTCACTCTTCATTCTCAGCGCAACAAGAAAAGCGCCGATCTGGGCGTCAGTGCACTGGCCGGTCATGATATCGCGCATCACATCGGCCATTTCATCGGTGTTAAGGCTCAAGTGCTGAATGGCGCGACCGAGCGCTGTTTTGATATCCATTTTATTGTCCTCAGCGTTTCAGAAAATTGGCCAGCATCGCGTGGCCTTCTTCGCTCAGAATCGATTCGGGGTGAAACTGCACACCCTCGACATCCAGAGTTTTGTGGCGCAGCCCCATGATTTCATCCATTTCACCACTGTCTGTCTGGGTCCAGGCAGTGATCTCCAGGCAATCCGGTAGGCTATCTTTCTCGACAACCAGAGAATGGTAGCGCGTAGCAATTAAGGGATTCTTCAGCCCCTCAAAGACCCCCTTACCCAAGTGGTAGATAGGCGAGGTTTTTCCGTGCATTACCTGACGCGCCCGCACTACTTTGCCGCCGAATACCTGCCCGAGACTCTGATGCCCAAGGCAGATGCCCAGAATGGGAATTTCTCCGGCCAGTGCCTGAATAGCAGCCATGGAGATACCCGCCTCGTTCGGCGTGCACGGACCGGGTGATACCACAATGCGCTCTGGCTTCAAGGCGCGGATATCGTCCACACTGACCTCATCATTGCGCACCACTTTTACCTCAGCTTTCAATTCACCGAGATACTGCACGATGTTGTAGGTAAAGGAGTCGTAATTATCGATCATCAACAACATGTTACTGATCTCCCTCACTGCGACCGCTGCCATCCAGCACCATCGCCGCTGCACGGAACATCGCTCGCGCCTTGTTCATGGTCTCCTTCCATTCAAGCCGTGGCACCGAATCAGCGACGATACCGCCACCGGCCTGAACGTATAGACGGTTGTTTTTGATGACCGCAGTACGAATCGCAATCGCGGTATCCATATTGCCGTTGAATCCGATATAGCCCACAGCGCCACCATAAACACCGCGCTTGACCGGCTCGAGCTCGTCAATAATTTCCATGGCTCTCACTTTCGGCGCACCACTTAAGGTACCTGCCGGCAAACTGGCGCGTAATACATCCATGGCACTGAGCCCATCTTTCAACTGGCCAGTCACATTGGACACGATATGCATCACATGGGAGTAGCGCTCCACCACCATCTGATCCGTCACTACGACACTGCCAGTTTCAGCGACTCGGCCCACATCATTGCGCCCCAGATCGATCAGCATCAGGTGCTCTGCAATTTCCTTGGGATCAGCCAGCAGTTCTTCTTCCATCGCCCGGTCTTCTGCCTCGGTGTGTCCGCGTCGACGGGTACCGGCGATGGGGCGCAGCGTGATTTCACCGTGCTCGACCCGCGCCAGGATCTCCGGACTTGAACCCACGATATGAAAGTCGTCTAGATCCAGATAAAACATGTAGGGCGAAGGATTAAGTCGACGCAAAGCCCGATACAAATTGATCGGCTCGGCATCAAATGGGGTAGACAGTCGCTGCGACGGCACCACCTGCATTACATCCCCGGCAAGCGTGTATTGCTTGACCCGCTCAACCATCGCACTGTAGCCAGCTTCACCCACTTCGGATTCAAAAGCGGACTCCGGTAGTTCGCCCGGCACGGTGGCTGGTCGCGGCAGCTCCGGTGCCGGCCCGGCCATCAGCGTTTCAAGCTGATCCAGCCGCGCCTGCGCCGCAGCGTAGGCATCGTTGTCTTCGGGGTTGGCGTGCACGATCAGGGTAATGACACCGGCGAGGTTGTCGAACACCACCACTTCGTCGGAGACCATAAGCAGAATATCGGGGTTGCCGAGCTTGTCTGGCGGACAGCTGGCCGCCAGTTTCTTCTCAACATAGCGCACAGTGTCATAGCCGAAATAACCAACCAGCCCGCCATTGAAAGCCGGCAGGCTGTCCAGGTCCGGCGCCCGATAACGGGCTTGAAACTGTTCTACAAAGGCCAGCGGATCGTCGCTGTGCAGAGATTCTATTTCGCGTCCGCCCTCGGTAACGACAATTTTATTGCCGAACGCGGTAAGTACGGTATCGGCCTGCAGGCCAATAATGGAGTAACGCCCCCATTTTTCGCCCCCTTCCACCGATTCAAACAGGTAGCTGTAGGGGCCACGAGCAAGTTTCAGATAGGCGCTAAGGGGGGTATCAAGGTCGGCCAGCACATCGCGGTAAACCGGAATACGGTTATAGGGCTGCTGGGCCAGTTCGGCAAATTGTTCGGGAGTCACAGGGCTTTCCTTCAAAAACGGTGAATAACGATGTTTGGGGCGTGCTAACGCGAACGCAGGGGCCTACCATCGCCATCGGCGGGTATCAGATTGCAGCGCTGGCTGAGCGGAGCAGATCACCGTTTTCTCCAGATGAAAGGATAATTTCAAAAACGCATTCTACCCCAGCCACCGGCTTTGTAAAACAGCGGATTTGCCGGTGTAGAGCGCGCTCGCTACACTGGCCGCGAAATTCGAAAAGCGGATATCCCATGGCTGCCCTGTTCAGTATCGGCTACGCCACCAAACCCATCGAGACCTTCCTCGAACAACTGCGAAACCACCAGATCACGGTCATTGCTGACGTGCGTTCTGTGCCCTACAGCAAGGCTTTTCACGATTACCACCGCGAAAACCTGATTCAGCATTTGCGCGCAGCAGACATCCGCTATGTGTATCTGGGCGAAGAGCTCGGCCCACGCTCTCCCTGCGATGCACACTATGAAAAGGGGCAGGTGCAGTTTGACCGACTGCAGCGTTCGGAGCGGTTTCTGAAAGGCATTGAGCGCTTGCTGAACGGGCTGAACAAGGGCTTTCGAATCGCCTTACTGTGCGCGGAAAAAGACCCGGCGGTGTGTCACCGCAGCCTGCTGATTGGCCACTATCTGCAGCGCGAACACGCCTTGAGCATTGAGCACATCAATCACGCAGGCGCGCTTGAGAGCGAAGTTGAACTGGAGCGACGATTGATGGATGAAACCGGGGTCGTACCGGATATGCTGATGGGTGAAACCGAATCCCTTGAGCAGGCCTGGCGCGAACAGAGTCGACGCTGCGCCTATCGCCGACCCGAACAATAATGGGGGCTGCCGCGAGCTATAAGGTGCACAGTGTATCCAGGCTTTCAACCACCATATCCGGCCCGGCCTCACGAATGTCACTACCGTAGTTGTAACCGTATGGCACGGCAATGACAGGCATATTAGCAGCGCGAGCGGCGCTCACATCATTCACCGAATCGCCAACCATGATCGTGTTCTCGACTGCCACACCCAGGCGCTCGCAGGCAACCCAAAGTGGCTCAGGTGCCGGCTTTTTCGTGGGCAGACTGTCGCCACCCAGCACCACCGGCATTATCTCACCCCACCCAAAATGATGAACGATTTTGACAGCAAAGCGCTCGGGCTTATTTGTCACACAGGCAAGCTTTACACCCGCCACATGCCACGCTTTCAGCGCTGCCTCTACGCCAGGATAAGCCACCGTATGATCTGCACAACAGGCTTCATAGCACTCGAAGAATACCGGCAATAGAGCGTCGAGCTCCGCATCATCGGCAGTGCCTTTTGTATGGCTCAAGGCGCGTTCAAGCAATTTGCGGGCGCCGTTACCGACCCAGCCGCGCACCAACGCCTCACCCGCTTTAGGCAAGCCCGCCTGGCGAAGGGTCTGATCCACAGCGCTGGCCAGATCCGGCACACTGTCAATCAGTGTGCCATCGAGATCAAACAGTAAGGCCTCAGGCTGACGCCCAAGCAGATCACGCAATTGCATCAGATCGAGGCCAGCTGCTGGCGCATGTCATCAATCACAGTTTTATAGTCGTCCGCATTAAAAATGGCCGACCCGGCGACAAAGGTGTCAGCGCCTGCGGCGGCGATCTCGGCAATGTTCTTGGCTGAAATACCGCCGTCCACTTCCAGACGGATATCAAAGCTGCTGTCGTCGATCAAACGACGAACTTCGCGTACCTTGTCGATAGTTGACGGAATAAATTTCTGTCCGCCAAAGCCGGGGTTGACCGACATCAGCAGAATCATGTCCAGCCGATCCATCACATAGCGCAGGCAATCCGGCGTCACCGCGGGGTTCAGCACTAGCCCGGCCTTACAACCGGCGTCGCGAATCATCTGCAGGGAGCGGTCAACATGCACCGACGCATCCGGGTGAAAGGTAATATAGCTGGCGCCCGCGTCGGCAAACATACCGATCAAGGCATCGACCGGCTGTACCATCAGGTGCACGTCGATCGGCGCCGTAACCCCATGATCGCGCAACGCTTTGCACACCATCGGGCCAATAGTGAGATTGGGCACGTAGTGATTGTCCATGACATCGAAATGTACGACATCAGCACCAGCAGCAAGCACGTTGTCCACCTCTTCACCCAGACGGGCAAAGTCAGCAGACAAAATGGAGGGGGCAATCCAGTAATCAGACATGAACACAACTCGCGCAACAATTTTAGAGCGCGTAGTTTACCGGCTTGCGGTTTTAAGGGCTATTGGCTGTGCGCGGGATATTCAGGTAGCAGGCACCGCCGCCTGACTGACCCGGTTGTCCAACTCCTGCAGGCGTTCGGGCGTTCCCACATCAACCCACTCTCCACTAAAGTGCTCCGCAGTGACACTGCGACGCTCTATGGCCTTGACCAGAAAGGGCTTCAGGGGCTGACAGCCGGGAGCAGATCCCGCAAACAGCTCCGGGTTGATTACAGCGATACCGGCGTAGGTAAGTGGTCGGATACCCGTCAACGCAAGGTGCTCGCCATCGAGGAAGAAGTCCCCCCTTTCATTGTGCTCCGGGTTGTCCACCATAACCAGATGAGCGGCCTCGGGACGGCGCGCCAGCAATGTTTCAACCGGGAAATCACACCAGACATCACCATTGACCAGCAAAAATGGCTCGTCGCCCAACAGCGGCAAGGCATTGATCATGCCGCCAGCTGTGTCCAACAACTCCGTTTCGCGAGAATAGGACACACGAAGACCATAGGCCGAACCGTCGCCAATATGGGCTTCGATCTGCTCGCCCAGCCAGTAATGGTTCACCACCACCTCTGAAATGCCGGCGAGAGCAAGACGCTCAAGGTGGTAGTCGATGAGTGGTTTATTATTAACTTTCAGCAGCGGCTTGGGTCGAACCGTAGTAAGTGGGCGCATTCGCTTACCCAGACCGGCTGCCAGTATCATCGCTTTCATAATCGCGGCTCCAGAAGCTCCTGATAAGGCTCCAGTTCGTTATAGCGATACAGCACATCACGAACATAGTCCGAAAATCGCGGGACGAGTGAAAGATACCCTGTTTTGCCGTCCCGATAAGCCAGCCTTGCAAAAATACCGATGATTTTCAAATTGCGCTGCAGCCCCATCCAATCGCACCAGCGCCGCCAAGTGTCGCGGGGCACGTCGGGAGCAACGCGCAGCCGAAACGCCTCCATCCACTCCTCCAACTGCGGTCGCGGCCAGGTGATATAGCGATCGAGCAGGATAGACATCAGGTCGTAGGTAATCGGGCCCAAGACCGCGTCCTGAAAATCAATAACCCCCGGGGCCTTTCCAGCCATCTCCATCAGGTTGCAGGAGTGAAAATCCCGGTGCACGAATACCGCCGGCTGGGCGTTGGCATTGTCGATAAGCTGCCCACACAACTGTTGCCAGAGCATCTGCTCGGCGGCCGTAAATTCCTGTTTGGTATGTACTGCCAGATGCCATTGCGGGAACAGATCCAGCTCTTGCTGCAAACGGCCTTCGTCGTACTGGGGAAGTCTTGCTGTGTCAACGAGTGTCAGCTTTTCCAGCACCGGCAGGATTTCTGCCATCACCTGGCTACCGGGGCGCTGCTCAAACGCAGACTTGTAAAGCGTATCGCCGAGATCTTCCAGGAGAATCCAGCCTCGCTGGAGGTTGTGGGCAAGAATACGGGGAGCGTGGATGCCGACATGTTGCAAACGCCCGGCAATATCGAGAAACGGAGCACTGTCCTCTTTGTCCGGCGGCGCATCCATGACGATAACGGAAGGCTGCTGCTCCGGACGCAGCCGGAAGTAGCGACGAAAACTGGCATCGCCAGCCACGGGAAGCAATTCGCCCAATGCCGATTCAGGCAAACAAAGCTCCGCAGCACACCATTGCCGCAAATTGTTGAGCATGTTTATCTCCTTGCAGGCGCGCATCCTATCAAAGAATCCATTATCATCCACCTGCATTTAACTTTGTCGAATAAGCCTAACGCCTTTGAAAGCTTTGAAATTCCTCAAACTGGCACTGACTGCACCGCTGCTTCTGCCCCTTGCTGCAAACGCCCAGACCGCCTGTGTTGCACCCTCTGGTGCGTTGAACAATTGGCACTGGTACAGCGCCGAGCAGTTGCAAGAAGTGTCCTCCTGCTCGCCAAAAACTGGCTGTGACGGGCGCTATGTGGCCCCCGCCCGCACCTGGCCGGGTGCCGAGCTGGCACCGGACAAAGCACCAGTTCACGGCAGCGCCGATCGCACCCGTATGGAGGGCTCGAAAGTAGAGCTTTACGGCGACGTGATAATCCATAAAGGCCAGCTGAGTTTACAGGCGGGCAACGCCAGCTTTGACCGGGATAGCGAAGAGTTCCTGCTTGATGACAGTGTCGCCATTATCCTGCCCGAGATGATGCTCACAGGCGAGCGCGCCAAGATTAATGGCGCCGATGGCACGGGCTTGATCGAGCGGGCCAGATTTGTCGCCTTCAAATCTGGCGTGCGCGCCAAAGCGAAGCGGATTAAACGCCCAACGCCTCAGGAACTGGAGCTCAGGGACGCTTTTTATACTCAATGCCCTCCGGATTCAGAAGCCTGGATGTTGGAAGCGGACAATATTCATCTGGATTATGCAACCGGCCGGGGCGTGTCTCGAGGGACCGTGTTAAAGGTCAAAGGCGTGCCTGTATTCTACTCCCCGTGGCTCGACTTCCCGGTGGACGATCGCAGGGCGACCGGGTTGCTATGGCCAGGTTTCGCCAGCAGCGACGGCGGTCTCGACGTGTCGATTCCGTATTATTTCAATCTGGCACCCAATTACGACCTCACATTAACACCGCGTTTTCTGGAAGAACGCGGTGACATGCTGGAGGCCGAGGGACGCTACCTGAACCGCTGGAGCGAGTGGCAGCTTTCCACCGCCTACCTGAAAGACGACAAGCAGGCAGAAATTGACCGTTGGCTGATCGGGATCAGCGAATTTGGCTCATTGAACGAACACTGGTCCACCGCAATTGCGTTTAACCGAATCAGCGACGTGGAATATTTCGAAGATCTCAGCGTTGCCTCGCTAAACGTTCGCCGCGCCACCTATCTCGACCAGTCTGCCCAAGTTAATTACCAGAGCGAGCGCTGGCGCTCAAAGGTGATAGTTCAGCAGTATCAGGAATTGGCCGGGCTTGCCGATACCTACCGCAAAATGCCTGAGTGGTCACTGGAGTATCTGCCGGTAGTGCGCAATCTGCGTCCACAACCGATATTTCTGGCCAACGTGACGGCCTTCGACCATGAAGACAATCTGGAAGACGGCGGCCTGTTTATTACCGGTGTGCGCAGTTATCTCGAGGCTGGCGTCCGCCTCCCCTATATTGGTCGTGCCGGACATATTATCGGCACCTTTAAAAGCCGCCACCTAAGCTATCAACTGGACGATGGTGTGGTCGACACGTCACCTGAAGTAACCGCCGCCATGGCCAGCCTCGACGCTGCACTGGTATTTGAGCGCGACGCAGGAAGCTTCCGCCAGACACTGGAACCCAGACTCTTCTATCTTTACAACGGCTACGAAGCTGGCCAGGAAGCTCAACCGCTGTTTGATACCAGCCTGCGCACCTTCGACTACCACCAACTGTTCCGCGACTCACGCTTTACCGGTTATGACCGGCTAGACGATGTGCGACAGCTGGCCGTGGGCCTGTCATCGTCTTTTTATGACAAGAATACAGGCCGGGAGCGGCTGACACTGGGCATTGGTCAGGCATTCTATTTCGAAGATCGTCAGGTCACCCTGCCCGAGACCGTTGTGGCCGGCACAGCCACCACCGACCCGACCCTGCTCAAAAGCAGCATTATCATTCCCGGCACCACCAGCTACCGTCATCCGGGCAATGCCACCGCCACCGCTGGCGGCTCGGCCGCGCGCCGCAAGGAAAACAGTTCTGACGTCGCCACCCACGCACAGTGGCAGGCGAACGACCGCCACTGGTTCTCAGCCGATGCCGTATTTGATCGAGACGATGCGCGGGTCAATCAGGCCCACCTGGGCTGGCACTATCGCGGCAACGCTCAGACCCTGTACAATTTCGGTTACACCCAGCGCCGCATGACCATCGTAAATGCTGATGACCAGCCTGAACTCAAACAACTGGACGCCTCAGCAAGTCTGCCGCTGGGGCGACAATGGCACCTGTTTGCCCGCTGGCAATATGATCTGCAGATGGATCGAACACTGGAAGGCCTGTTTGGTATTGCCTACGAAAGTTGCTGCTGGACAGTGAGAACACTTTATCAGCGTGCCTTGGAACCAGATCACACAGCCCTGTCTAATGACCTGGAAAATGATAGAGCCATTTTGCTGGAGTTTCAGCTGAAAGGCCTCGGCGGACTGGGCGACAAGCTCACCGGCGTATTGGAAGAGAGTATTTTTGGTTACCGCGATGAATAAAATGACCCTGAAACGCCTGTTCGGCCTGCTTACGGTGTGCCTACTGCCACTGACCGCCACTGCCGACGTAGAAATTCTCGACGAGATTGTCGCCATTGTGGACGACAACATCATTTTGCGCAGTGAGCTGGAGGACCGCCTGGCCCAGGTGCGCGCCAACATCGCCCAGTCCGGACAGGATATTCCGGAAGAGCGGGTGCGTCGCGAAGTGATGGACATGATGATCCTGGAAAACATCCAGATGCAAATGGCCGACCGTGTTGGACTGCGTATCAACGATGAGCAGCTCAGCGCCGCCATGGCGCGCATTGCGGCTCAGAACAACATGAATCTGGAGCAGTTTCGCGAAGCGCTGAACGCCTCCGGCACCTCCTACGCCGCCGCCCGGGAGCAGATTCGCCGGGAAATGGTGCTGCAGCAGGTGCAGCGTGGCAACGTAAATCAGCGTATCCAGATCACCGACCAAGAGATCGCAAACTACTTGGAATCTGAAGAGGGCCGCAAACGCACCGCCCCCGAATACCACTTCGCCCACATTCTGGTTGCGCTGCCGAGTGATGCCACCAGCGCCCAGAAGAACAAGGCGCGCAAGCAGGCGGATCAACTCTATCAGGCCATCAAGAGCGGCAAGAACGTCGACGCACTGCTGAAAGCCGACAATGTGCGCGCCAGTGATCTGGGATGGCGCAAACAGCCTGACCTGCCCAGTCTATTTGCCGCTCAGGCCAGCCTCGTACAGGACGGTGAAGTGCTGGAGCCGCTGGAAAGTGCCAGTGGTTTCCATATTGTACGGCTGTTGGAAAGTCGCGGTCACAACGAGGTGATTGCACAAACCCGAGCCCGCCATATCCTGCTGAAATCTTCTGCTATTCGCAGTGAGAAAGACACAGAAAAACTTGCCGCCAGCCTGCGCCAGCGCGCCCAGAAAGGCGAATCATTCCACGAACTGGCCAAATCCTTTTCTGAAGATATAGGCTCCGCTCAGGAAGGCGGTGATCTGGGCTGGACCAGCCCCGGCCAGCTGGTTCCCGAGTTCCAGGAAGCCATGGAATCTACCGAAATTGGCAATATCAGCAAGCCGTTCAAGTCCCGTTACGGCTGGCATATCGTTAAGGTTGAGGATCGTCGCATGCAGGACGTGACCATGGATCTGCGTCGCAATATGGCCCGCAACATTCTTCACGAGCGCAAGTTTGAAGAAGAGCTGGACATCTGGTTGCGCAAAATTCGCGACGAAGCCTACGTGGATATCAAGTAATCGCGATGATCCCGCGCATCCTCCTGACACCCGGAGAGCCTGCGGGTATCGGGCCCGACATCGTGCTGGCGATGGCCGCTGACGCCTGGCCCGTTGAACTGGTTGCGGTAGCCGACCCCGAGTTACTGCAGCAGCGCGCAGCGCAGCTAAAGCTCACGTTAACGCTGGAACAGGCGGATTTATCCCGACCTCCGGCGCCGTCACCGGAAGGCCACCTCAAGGTTCTACCCGTTGCGCTAAACACCCCCGTCACGCCAGGCCAGCTCGACACCCGCAATGCCGCCTATGTGCTGGAAACCCTGCGAGTTGCCACCGATGCCTGTCGCGATGGTACTGCTCAGGCGCTGGTTACGGCGCCGGTGCAGAAATCTGTGATCAATGACGCTGGGATAGCCTTCAGCGGACATACAGAGTTTCTGGCTGAGCGCTGCGGCGTTGAAAAAGTGGTGATGATGCTGGCAACCGGAGACTTCCGGGTGGCGCTGGCGACCACGCACCTTCCCTTGCGTGCCGTGGCCGATGCGATCACCCCGCAAAGCCTGCAGCAGGTGCTGCAGATTACACACCAAAGCCTTGAGCGCCAATTTGGCCTGCCCGCACCGCGGATTCTGGTGCTTGGCCTAAACCCCCACGCCGGGGAAGGCGGCCACCTTGGCCGTGAGGAAATCGACGTGATCATTCCCGTCATTGCCGCACTGCGGCAACAGGGCTTGAATTTAAGCGATCCACTGCCGGCAGATACAGCGTTCACCCCCAAACATCTGGAGCAGGCTGATGCGGTACTGGCGATGTATCACGATCAGGGCTTGCCCGTACTTAAATACCAGGGTTTCGGCAAGGCCGTGAATATCACGCTTGGCCTGCCTATCATTCGTACCAGCGTCGATCACGGCACAGCGCTGGATATGGCTGCCAGCGGTCGCGCCGATTGCGGCAGCCTCAGGGAAGCCATCAGGCAAGCCGTCCACATGGCACAGCAAACACTCCTATGACAGAACATCGCGCCCGCAAACGCTTCGGGCAAAACTTCCTTTGTGATACCGGCATCATCGACCGCATTATTCGGGCTATAGGCCCCCAACCAGGGCAAGCACTGGTGGAAATCGGGCCAGGCCAGGGCGCCCTGACCCGCCATCTCGCCGACAGCGGCGTGGATTTAACGCTGGTAGAGCTGGATCGCGATCTGATTCCCATTCTTCAAGGGCAGTTCGCCGGTAACCCGAAGGTCACGCTGATTCAGGCCGACGCGCTAAAAACGGACTTCAGCGCTTTCTATCCAGACTCCAGACTGCGGGTCGTGGGTAACCTGCCGTACAATATTTCCACCCCGTTGATCTTCCACCTGCTGGCACAGCATGAACGTGTGCGAGATATGCATTTCATGCTGCAAAAGGAAGTGGTAGACCGACTCGCCGCAGCCCCCAACAGCAAGGCCTATGGGCGGCTCAGCGTTATGACTCAGTACTACTGTCAGGTGGAGTCGCTGTTTGAGGTGCCACCAGAGGCTTTTAGCCCCCGTCCCAAAGTAACCTCTGCCGTGGTAAAATTGACTCCGTTCGAACAGTTGCCCCACCCGGCCAGAGATGCAGGCCTGTTGCAGCGTTTGGTAAGGGATGCTTTCAACCAGCGCCGCAAGACCCTGCGCAATGCATTGAAGCAGCTCGCCACCCCTGAGCAGATTGAAGCGGCGGGCGTTGACCCCGGTGCGCGGCCAGAAACGCTGACCTTGCGCGACTATGTGCAACTGGCGAATACACTGCCTCCGGCAGAACCAGCCCCCGCAAAATGAGGATATATGGAACAGAAACCCAACGAGCAGGTTGATATTCAGGTAGCCACGCAGTATCTGGCCGACGAATCCACCCCGGAAGACAACCGCTATGCGTTTGCCTATACCATTACCATTACCAACAGCGGTAATGAAGCGGTTCGCCTGCTCAACCGGCACTGGATCATCACCAACGGCCGCAACCGCATATCCGAAGTGCGCGGGGAAGGCGTTGTCGGCAAACAGCCCCTGATCGAGCCGGGCAAGAGTTTCAGCTATACCTCTGGCGCGGTCATCGAGACAGCAGTCGGTACCATGGAAGGCAGCTACGAAATGATCAGCGAATCTGGCCGCCCCTTTATTGCACCCGTCACAGCCTTTTCGCTGGTAGAACCCTCCTCCCTTCACTGACCATGACCCGTTACGCTGTCGGAGACCTGCAGGGTTGCCTGAGCCCGCTTCAATGCCTGCTGGACGACGTCGGCTTCGAGCCAGCTAAGGATGAATTGTGGCTGGTTGGCGACCTGGTGAATCGCGGACCGGATTCACTGGCGGTACTGGACTATCTATACCCGATGCGCGATTCGCTGCGCATTGTGCTGGGCAATCACGACCTGCACACACTTGCATTGGCGCGCGGCGCCACAAAGCAGGGGCTGCACGCCAGCCTGGCAGACTTGCTCGCATCCGAGCGCCTGACTCGCTATATCGATTGGTTTCGCACGCTGCCACTGTGCGTGCGCAGCGATTGCGGTCACTACGTGATGAGTCACGCAGGTATTCCGCCTCTGTGGTCTACCGACGAAGCGCTGGGCTACAGCGACGAAGTGAGCAGTGCACTTCGAGACGACACCCTGGTTGATACCTTTCTGAGCAATATGTACGGCGATGAACCATCGCGCTGGTCAGATGATCTAACCGGCCTGCCCCGCCTTCGAACAATCACCAATTACTTTACGCGAATGCGTATTTGCTCGGAGGACGGCACGCTGGCGCTGAGCTTCAAGGGCCGGGTTGAAGAAATACCCTCGGGCTTTGCGCCCTGGTTTACCTGGCCGGCAGAGCGCATGGAAACGCAGATATTCGGGCACTGGGCCGCGCTGGAGGGAAAAACCGGCAACCCCCAGTACCTTGCACTGGACACAGGTTGCGTTTGGGGCCGGGAAATGACCTTATTCAATATGGACAGCGGTGCATTCCACCGCTGTTTGTGCGCAGCTACAAACGCCAGTTGAATTGCAGCGAAAACTCCAACTTGTCCATTTCATCCCAGTTAGTGTGGTCAGTGCGCAATTGGATTGCATACCAATGCTTACGCAATGCTACACCGATGGCTTTTGCTTCAAGATCGTAATCCAGGTGCAGATTGCCCAGCGCCAGATCACGCTCTAGACCAAGTCGCGGGAACAGGTAGCGATCAATCGCAAATAGCTCGCCCCGCAGTCGCCACTGCGACCAGTACTGATAACCTGCGGAGAGCGTCACACGGCGGGGAAATCGCTGTATTTCATTCCGATAACGCTCCTCACCGGAAAGGGCCGGTACCGACCTCAGGCGTCCGTTCTCGTCGTAGCTAATACGATTGGTGGTGGCTACCGCCCGGGTATACGTGACATCGTCAAAGCGAATCAAGCTCAACAGGTCACGACTACTGAAACCAAATTGCAACTTGTCGTTCACCTGCCATTGAAGCTCAAGATCAAGGGTTGCCCCCTTGCCATCTACCTGCTCTCGCGGTCGATTGAGAAAGGTGTCTTCGGTGTAACTGTAATCCAAGTACAAGTCGGCTGAGAAATCGTCGTCCCGCGTGATAACACTGCCACTCAACTCGCCGTAGGTCGTCTCCCAGGCCTCCACGTAACTGACCTTAACCTGCCCCGTCCAATCATTGTGGACAGAAAATCGATAGGCCGTAGCAAGCCCCCGTGAGCGTAGATGGTTGGCAGACAGATCAATATCATAGTGCGCCTCACCGCGAGCTGTAGCGTTGTTTTTTTTAAGGTAAGCCAGCGCGACAGTGTCGTCATTAAACTCGACAAAATAATCGTAGCGGACAAAAACAGCGGCAGCCCAATCACCGCGCGAAACGCCCACCTCCAGTTGGTTGTGGGTGTAAGCGAAATCGCCCGAGCGAACCGGTGCGCCTTCCAGGTCGTGCAACATCTGTTCAATCGGCGCGGCATCGCTGTAGGTATCAGAGCTTAAAACAGAATAGACCGCCATTCCGTCTAGATAGTCAGACCAGGCGAGGGAACTGGCCGTAATGAGCAGCATCAAGACCAAACCGCTCGAATAGTATTTTTTCAACAAGGTTATCTCTCAAACAAATTAAAAGGGGGAGGCGCCTGCCTCCCCCTGTTTAACGACTACCGCGTATCTTACATCGCAGATTCAAAAGTGCCGTCGGTGTAGCGCACGATCGCGGCACCAGACTCTTCGTTGATAGTAGCGTACTCCACCCCGTTTTGCGTGATGTTGCCGGAGACCTGCGTGGAACCTTCGCTTTCGGTCTCAGTCAACGTCATAACCACATTGTTGTGGTTACTAACGGTCGCGCTATTACCACCACTATAATCGAGAGCCAGCAGACTGCCGCCGTATTCCAAATCTATATCCAGTTTTCCAGCTTGCAAGCTTGTACGTGTCGCGTTCACTTGTACCGAAACATCGTCCGCAGACTCCGCCAGATCAACACTGAACAACAACGTCAGCGCAGCATCGGCGAAACTTTCCTCGGTTTCATTTCGGACACAATCCTCATCGTCTTTAACGACCATCCAGCGCTGTTGCTCATACGACCAAGTGCACGTTTCACTGAAGTTACCGCCCTGTACCCCGAAAGACGCAGTAAGCGACTCTCCATTCGAATCCTCGAAGTTGCCAGAGAACAGGAAGCTCACATCATTGAAAGACAGTGAATCAGAATCCTCACTTGAATAGGTGCTGTTCTGAAAGTCGGCTTCTTCAGATCGAGTCTCGTCGAACGCAAATTGGTCGAGATCAATCTCCATGCGACCTTCAAAACTCACGGTAGGCGCACCCGGTTCACTGGGCTCCAATTGAGTCAGCTTGATGACCAAATCAGCATTTAAATCAACCTGCCCCTGATCACGATTGTTTTCGCTAAAGCCTTCGTCAGTACCGGACTCAACACGACCACCCTCTCGGCGATAGTCAAAATCGGCGGTACCGATAAATTTCGACTCGTCGGTTACCGCTATCGCTACCTTATCTGTAGATGCACTGCCTGAGACGACAAGATCAAGGTTGCCGTCAAAGGTTTCTTCGTATGGGTCTTGCGACTCGCTCTCGGTTTCGGAAATCGACGTTCCATCTACGGCGGTAAACGCAACGACCACGTCAACCGGGTTATCGGTACCGTCGTCGGTCTCATCAATACTTAGTGTGGTTTCAGCAATGGTGTAGGTTACTTTACCTTCACTCTCAGTCATCGAGACCGTCAAGCCGTCGGCAACAAAACTGTTTGGCTCCTGCCCATCCTCTGCGTTGTTTCGCGCTTCCCATGCTTCGGCAATCGCGCCGAGTGCGCGCCCCAAACCTACAGCTGCCGCAGGTGTATCACCTTTAATCGACTCAGCTGCGAGTTTTACTTGGTTGGCAAAAGCTTGCTGGTTTACCGACAATCCCGCTACCGCAGCCAGATCACGAATCTGCTTGACCATACCTTTTGTTGCCTGCAAACCTTCAGAGCCAACGTCTGACGGAGCCTCACCCTGCTTGACCTCTGTCGAGCCATTGGTCCGCTTGTCACTTTCCTTGGTTTTCAGTTCGTTTTCAGACTGACTGAGTGCTTCCTTATCAGATTCGACACCTTCAACCTTTTTGACTTCTTCAATCAATTCAATGGCGGATGCCAGAATTTCCTGCAGAGTGAGCTTCTCGCTTTCTGTATCTTCCTTATCTGCCAGCCCATCATCGGTGACATACTGCTCGACAAACGCTGTCAGCGCCGCCTCAACCGACTGGCCTGAACTGCCCTTACGCATGGCTTGCACAATACCCGCAGCTTTCAGGTTGTAGTCCAAATCGTCGGCGCCAGCGGCATTGACCGATTCAGCGTCGGTGATATCAACTACAGGCAAAGAGGTAATATCGCCCTTGATACCCAGCAGGTTTTTGACTTGCGCATTGGCAACAGCAGCAGCATCCGACGCGGACGCACCGGCTTGAATGCGCTTCAACGCCAGACTGGCACCCATTTGGGTAATCGGAGTGATATTGAGCGAGACAGAAGTGCCAGACGCTTTAGGCAGCACCGCCGACAAGCTAAAATTGCTGGCCAGTACGTAGTCCTGCCCAAACACGACGGTATTACCTTCTTTATCGGTACCACAAGTCGCCAGGTCACAGCGCATCAGCGTGCCGTCTTTCGCCGTGATTTCAACCAGTATTGGAGAGCCTTCAACGTAACTGCCGTTGAGAGTGAGGGTGTACTTCCCCTTGGCATCAGTTTCGGTTTCGCTGGCAACCTTGTCACCTTTCGTCCCGTCGGCATTGATCGCGTAGGCGTTGACGAGA
>NZ_JBFJTH010000038.1:0-26705 GCF_041625495.1 Litorivivens sp.
AAAAAAGGCAAGCATCGCTGTCATCGGCAACATCTCTAGCCAGACAAAGCCCACCACGGGCACAACCCCTGGGTATCGACTTGCTACAAGATAGCCACAAGGAACGACATCACCAACGCGACAGCTACTCATCCTCAATAAACCAGGTTTCAACGGCGGAGTTCATCAAATCGGTATCTTCAGGATTATCTGTGATAACGTCGAATCCTTTAGGCTCCACACCTAAATCAGCAACAAGAAGTGCAAGCTTTACTCCTGTGGAATCGCGCTCTACAAAGCCTGCGCATCTTCCTCGACGATAAACAAGCTCAGTCGCAACGTATCCATCGGCGCCCAGAACTTTTGCAAACGCTTCCACGATGAAATCAAGGGATGCGCTGGCTACATATATGGGCTGCGCAGCTCTTTTTCTTTCTCGTATCGCATCAAGTACATCTTCTCGCGGATGCTCTCGCAATATTTTTACCGCGTATTTTTCTGCCCATTGCCTCAATTCCTCCTGATCCAACCCCCTTAACAGCAATATCAGAAGAGCTCGTTGTTGTCCTGCAAGTAATCGAGAGAGAAATACACCTCCCGCACGAGACAGAATCAGGGCAGCCAACCGTTTTCGCCAACCGGGAAACCATTCTGACCTGAGAAAACCGTGCGTCGTATTCTGTTTGACAATGGTTCCGCACAGATCGACAACAAGTGGGTTATGCGACATCGCATTCAGCTACAACAACCAAGTTCAACCCCAAAGGCAGACGTAAGCCTTCCGCCCCATACTCACCTATTGCCTCTAAGCGACGCCAAAACCTGAAAAATGAACGAAGCATAAGGCGAATGATACCGAATGGGCTCGAAAATGCCGTGGTATCATCATCTCCAACATGCTTCACGCGAAACCCAGCAATCGCAAGCTCAAGAGATAGCACGTTTGCGCTATAGCTGCGCATATGCGTCGGATCGTTATACAACCAGTAGGTTGCGTAAGATGCTGCCGCATTAGGCACGGATATATAGATACGCCCACCTGGAGCCAATGCCTGCCGAGCAGCGACCAACAAACGCGCCACGTCTTCTTTTCCCATGTGTTCGAGCACGTCTTTTATGACCACCAGATCCACATTACGACATTGCCCAAGTTGCTCAGCGCTATCGTCGGCCTGTTCTACCGGCAACTTTAACGACTGACAGAATGATACCTGGCCCGCGTCGCAGTCGTAGCCTCGGACTTGCGTGTAGCCTTTTGACAGCAACCATTCGAGCAGCACCCCTGCCCCACAGCCGATATCAACAATATTAGCATTCCGGTTTTCCGGCAGAAACCGCCCCAAAGTCCGCTCAAAGGGCCCCCAATGGCTCTTCCGGCCATGTTCAGAGAGGTCATTTACACGCTTGTAGTGCTCAAAATAATCCACTTTCACATCCTGACATTGACTGCGTGCGCTAATATCAAGCTACTTTTTTGATATCAGCGGTTTGCGCAACATAAACATACACTGCATAAAAAGCAGCGTTAGGTACGCCGAGTATTTTGCTACCACTGCCGCAATTATACCGAGCTCGCCAAACAGCATAAAAACCGCGGCAGACACGAGGCATGCCAAGCCAATCGTGATTGCAGAAACCACCCCTTGATTTTGCATAACCAGCACCGTTCCCAGAAAGGCAACCATAGCATCAAGCAACACTGTCGGCGCCAGCCATTGCAATACCCTTCCCGCACCTGGAAACGCATCTCCGAAAACAACGCCCGTCATCCACGGGGCCACCAAAAACGTCACCACAGCAACTATTACACCATAACCCGAAAAAATCAGAAGATAGGGTATAACCGCAGTAAGTTCCTTGCCGGCCATACGTGCAAAATCGGGCGAAAAGTACTGCGTCAGTATCCATCCCAGAGCATACAGACTGAATATCAACCGAAATGGCGCCGCAAAATTCGCTGATTCCAGCTCACCCAGAAAGGCACCCGCCATGAGCACTTCAATAGAATGAAATAGCGTGTTTAACGCAAACGACACGGCCAATGCAACCGAGGAAGACCAGGCCAACTCAGACTGGACGTTTACTGAATGTTGGGCACGTTTCCGGTATCCACGAAGATCCTTCAAAAATAGCCAAGAGACGATCGCAAAAGAGCAGTATCCCACCATGATAATGAGAGCAAAGTAAGGAAGCTCTACATTGAGCCAAAAAGCCGCTAGGGCCAGCACTATAAGGAGCGCACCATACACACCGCGTGCGGCAGCCACCTTTCCCGTTCTACCCAAAGCCAGTAGAGCCCATTCCGTGGCAAAAAAATAAGGAAGATAGGCGAGAATCAGAAGCACCAAACCCTGAAATCCAACTACATCATCCGCCAACAATGCAGCACAGATAAGTGCGCCGGGCATTCCCACCAGCAGTACAGACAATAACCTTCGCAGTGTAACCGCACGCACGACATCGCGCGTGCTGGCCTCTGCCAAAGAAATCAGCCGAATTCCACTACTTCGAAACCCTAGATCGCCCAGAGACAGCAAAATCATGCTGGCAGTTTGCGACAAGACCACCAAACCCGCTTTATCAGCCGGTAACACTCGAGCAGCGACCGCCAGCACAACGACATTAGCCAGTTTCCAGAGCAAATCTCCCGCTGCAAAGCGCGCAATCTTTAACCCTCGGGAGAGCATCAGCCAATCTCCGGCGCGAACTTTCGCTTAAGGACTCCACCACTCAGCATTATCAAGATACCAACCAATGGTTTTGGCAATACCTTCCTCGAAACCGACTGTCACCCGAAATCCCAGATCCTTGCGGGTCTTTTCGGCATCAATTGCGTAGCGGCGATCGTGCCCCGCACGATCTTCGACAAAAACAATCTGATCATGGCAGGACTTACCCTGCGATGGCGCCGCGTTTGGAAAACGGCTCGAGAGGCCAGGATCGGAGTCAAATGCGTTATCCATCGCCGTACAGAGCACGTCAATCAACGCGAGGTTATCCCACTCATTGTGTCCTCCGATGTTGTACACCTCGCCAGCCACCCCCTTATTCAGCACTGCATCGATACCACGCGCGTGATCTTCCACATAAAGCCAGTCGCGAATATTTTTCCCGTCACCGTATACAGGAATTTTTCCGCCCGTCAGTAGTCGAGTGATGGCTAACGGTATAAGTTTTTCCGGGAAATGGTAAGGCCCGTAATTATTCGAGCAATTACTGGTGGTTACGTTCAAGCCATACGTATGATGATAGGCACGTACCAGATGGTCAGACGCTGCCTTACTCGCTGAATAGGGCGAATTCGGCTGATACTGGTGCGTTTCTGCAAATGCCGGGTCAGTGGGCCCAAGTGATCCGTAAACCTCGTCTGTACTAACATGATGGAAGCGATGGTCGATACCGTCTCCAGCCACCCAGACTGAGCGTGCGGCCTTTAGTAGCGAATGCGTACCCAAAACATTGGTTTCGATAAACGCATCCGGTCCCGTGATCGATCGATCAACGTGACTCTCCGCCGCAAAATGCACAATCGTATTCAGCTGGTGATCGCGCAAAATCTGCTCCACTAACGGAGTATCGTTGATATCACCATGTACAAAATGAAACCCTTCTGTATTTTCCACCGCTGCAAGATTTGCACGGTTTCCTGCGTAGGTAAGTGCATCAAGCACAACAATCTCATCTGCCGGGTAGGCTTTCTTCCAGTAATGGACGAAATTACAGCCAATAAAACCTGCGCCCCCGGTCACCAGCATTTTTCTTGTCATCAAATAATCAACCCTTAACTTTCATGAAATACAAATACGTGCAACTAACTACAGCTTTGTCAGCTGCTCTTCGAGGGCATCCTGCCAATGAATCGCGGGAAAACCGACCGCCACGCGAAGCGGAGCACTGTTCAACACACTGTAGGCCGGACGCCTAGCCGGAGTGGGGTAGTCTTCGGTTCTAAGTGGCTTTATAGCGACGGTCGAAGTCAATAGTTGGTGCTGTTTGGCACCACGATAAATGGCGCATGCAAAGTCATACCACGATGCTGCTCCTGCATCGGTGTAATGCCACACACCGTTGAGCCGCTTCTGCAATACTCTCCAGATAACATTCGCCAGATTGTCTGCCGAAGTCGGCGTTCCTATTTGATCTGCAACAACCCCCAGTTCGTCTCGCTCGGCCATCAACCGGAGCATTGTACTCATGAAATTCGCCGAGCCCGCTCGGTAAACCCATGCGGTACGAACAATCGCCGCTTGCGGACACTCGGCCAGTATTAGTCGCTCGCCTTGAAACTTTGTCTCGCCATACACACCCAAGGGGCTACACATTGCATCACTTTCATAAGGCCGCGATGCGCTGCCATCAAACACAAAGTCTGTCGACACGTGAACGAAAGGACACCCGAGATCGCGCGCGGCACCAGCTATTTCACCAACAGCAATAACATTCAGCCGCTCCGCATTTTCTCTTTCACTCTCAGCTTTATCGACCGCCGTGTAAGCACTGGCATTGATAACGGCATCAGGGGAAAATTCCACAATCATCGACCGTATACGACTGGTCTCATGGAGATCGAGTTCTTCTCTGCCCCAGGCAACAGCTTCAATACCTGCCGGGATACTACCCATCAGTGCCTGAGCAAGCTGGCCACTGCGACCAAGTATCAACACCCGCATCAAACAAACACCTCTGCGTCGGCCAATGTCTGGCCTGCCCTGTCCTTGTCAGAGAGGATGGGGGAAGCCGCATCAACCAACGGCCAATCGATACCAATTTCCGGATCGTTCCAGAGCAAGCTCCGCTCGTACTCCGGCGAGTAGTAGTCGGTGCATTTGTAGACAAAGTCAGCCGTTTCTGACAGCACATAGAATCCATGCGCAAAACCCGGCGGCACCCAGAATTGCCGATGATTGCTGCCAGATAGAGTAACTCCATACCACTGACCAAACGTTGCTGATTGACGGCGTAGGTCTACCGCCACATCAAACACCTCACCCTCAGTTACTCGAACTAACTTACCCTGAGGGTTCTGAATCTGGTAGTGCAGGCCCCGTAGAATTCCTTGTCGGGATCGACTGTGGTTGTCCTGAACAAATACCCCAGCCACACCAGCTTCTTCATAGCGTCCGGCTTGCCAGGTTTCCATAAAGAATCCCCGCTCATCCCCGAATACCTTTGGCTCGATCACCAATAAACCATCAATAGGCGTTTTTATGACATTCATGACGGAGTTCCCGGCTGAACAATTTTCAGGAGATAGTCACCATAGCCACTTTTCCTCGTTTGCTCTGCAATTTCCAGCAACTGATCTGTGTCTATGTAGCCCTTGCGCCAAGCAATTTCCTCAGGGCAACAGACCTTCAACCCCTGACGAGCCTCCACCACACGTACGAAGTTAGCCGCGTCCAGCAGGCTCTCATGGGTACCTGTATCCAGCCAAGCTGTGCCGCGCGGCATGAAATGCACCCGGAGATCTCCCTCGCCAAGATAGGTATTGTTTACGTCGGTGATTTCCAGCTCACCCCGAGGTGAAGGACGAATCGATTTGGCAATATCGATCACTCGATTATCGTAAAAATAGAGCCCCGTGACCGCATAATTGGACTTCGGCGACACTGGCTTTTCTTCTATGCTAGTAACAACGCCATCACTGTCGCAGGCAACCACACCGTATCGCTCCGGATCATCTACATAATAACCAAACACCTCGGCGCCCGATTCACTTTCGCTGGCTTTTTCCAGCTGTCGACCAAAGCCGCTGCCGTGAAATATGTTGTCTCCAAGGATCAGAGATACCGAATCACCGCCAATAAATGACTCCCCAATAATAAAAGCCTGCGCCAGGCCATCCGGGCTGGGCTGGGCTGCATATTCGATATTGATACCCCATTGAGAGCCATCACCCAGCAAATGTTCAAACTGAGCCAGATCATGGGGTGTCGTAATCAACAGGATATCCCGAATACCTGCCAACATCAGAGTTGACAAGGGGTAAAAGATCATCGGCTTGTCATAAACCGGCATTAATTGCTTGCTGACAGCCCGAGTCAATGGATACAACCGGGTACCACTGCCCCCCGCCAAAATAATTCCTTTACGCATTCCCCAACCTATTCAACGACTAATGATTAAAAAAGCACTAAATGATAAAATCAGGGTATTATCTCGAATTAAGCGCGTGTTGTCTGCCCCAAGGCTAGGGCTGGCGAGGCTGAAGCAGAAACGAAACACATGGATCACTGAATGCCGCTGGAAAATAATAACAAGCCTCTGGTCACTGTAGTGATATCTGCCTACAACCATGCAGCGTTTGTCAGCTCTTGTGTCCACAGCGCTTTACGGCAGACATACCCCAACATTGAAGTTCTCACTTACGATGACGGCTCAAGCGACACTACGGCAGACATCCTTAACGCACTGTCAGATCAGCATGGCTTCGCATTCACCGCACAAGCAAATCGCGGACTCAGCAAAACGCTTAACCATGCGCTGGGTGTCGCCAAGGGGAAATATTTTTGTCCCGTCGGCTCTGACGACATCATGATGCTTGACAAAACAGAAAAGCAGGTTGCCTTCATGGAAGCCAACCCAGGCGTGGCTGTGTGTGGCGGCAACTCTCTATTGATCGATGAAAAAGGTGAGCTGTGCAGCAAGAGGCAGCGGTTTCACCCCGCCAGAGATTTAACATTCAGCGATCTATTCGAAAATACAACCCCGGGGTTTATTTCACCAACAGCGATGATTCGAACCGACGTGCTCAAGGCTGCAGGCGGCTATCGCGAAGATATCCCATTAGAAGATCTGTACCTCTGGCTGAAACTGGCATCGCTTGGACATCGCATTCACGCAATCAATGACGTTCTACTGTACTACCGGAAGCACCCAAACAATACATACAAAAATGTCGGGTACATGTTTCACAGCATTCATAATACGCTAAGCGAATACCAGCAGTACCCTAGCTACAACAAGGTCTTAAAAAGACATAAAAACAGCTTACTCCTCAGCGCAGCCAAACAGGGAGATAAGCAGGGTGCACGGGATATCCTCCAATCACTCAGCTATCGCGACATCAACCTAAAGACACTGCGCGCACTTACAAGGCTATACCTGAAAATTAACTAACGCCCACCATCTGCCATTCTTTCAGGTAGAGCTTCTCGGGCACGCCCGACTGCGTCAACACCCACTGGTCGGGCGCATAGGTTTTGCCTTCTCCTAAGCAGCCAGCCCACCAACTAAAAGAACTATTGGCCATCACCAAATGGCTCGCCTGGGCCATCATTACCAGATCTGAATACGGATCGTCCAATCGCCCGGAAAATACACGAGCACCTTTTAGCGCCTCTAACCCCAAGTAGGAAACCGGATCTTTGTCATCCGAAAAAATATAAAACTGGTAATCGGACGTTCGATCACCGCATATCTGCCTGATCGCACGTCGGTAATAATCCCGCAGATCAACACCGTGTACAGCCGCTGCCGAAGGAAGCGATACATAGTCGCCTAAACGAACATGCAGTGCGACAGCCCTTGGATCCTTCAATTCACGCAGCAGTGAAGCATCACAGCGAGCACGCCCCTCCAAAAACAGACGCACTGCGGCAATTATGTCGCTATCAGCGTTGCGCCAATAGGCTGGAGACTGCCAATAACCCCTGAAGTATTGCGCGCGCGAGGCGTGCGCCACGGGGTCGAACCCCATCACTTTCTCTTTATATTCACGCGCCCTGAACATTGGAATTCTTACGCGCGACAATACATTATCAAGATGGCGCCGACCACCTTTTGCGCGATAGACCGCGCGCTGATCCTCATAAAGTATTCTTGCCGGTTCAACGAGCGGAGCGAGCTCAAACCCGGTATGATCGCTGCACGTAGCGTAATGAGACGCGTCCAACCATAGCTCACCACCAAGCCATTTGGCCTTGGCGATACCAAAGGCGTATTGGAAAAGCTGATTTCCCAACCCACCCATCACCCGGACAACGACATCACGCGACGTCGGCTTACTCCCCACCGCCATCACCGACGCCCCACACCATATTTAAAACCATAACGCACATTCTGAAGTGGGCCTGCACCCAGCCTAAAAGCTGTTTTCATATCATAGCGATGTGTTTTGGCTGACTTCTGAAAGAGTCGTCGCCAGAATTCATAGACGGCACGACTATCACCACTGCGCCTTTTAAGTTCGGCATAAAGAGTGGCCAACCACCAACTGTAATTCCGAAATTCGTCGACGTTATCGATCGGCAAAGCACGAAATGCCTTAGTGTGACACTCCACCGTTGTGGGGTCGAATAACCCCATTTCACGCACCACCGAAGTCAGTGCGCGCTCACACCCCTCATATAGCTGGCTCAGATTCCGCGTTGTGTTTTGCTGTGCGTGAATACGGTACTGAACCAATGCCTCAGGGTGCACACCAAAACACGCATCTCGACGCAACGCTAATCGCAACCAAAGTGCATAATCTTGCGCGTGAGCACAATCGGACGGATATCGCATATCCCCAAGCCAGTTGCGATCTATCAACACCGACGGGTTGGCTATCGGGTTTTTCCAGACAAAGAGTTGATGAACAATATCAGCATGCGACGTCGGGAAGTCGCTGACACCACTGCGCTCCCCCACATGCTCAATTTGAGAACCGACAAGGGTAAGCCGCCTGGCATCGGCGAGCTCAAGCTGCTTTTGAAGTCGATCAGGCCTGCTCACATCGTCAGCATCAAGCATCGCAACCCAAGGCGAATCTGCACGATCAATCCCTTCATTGGGGGTCGCCACAATACCTTTATTGGGGCGACTGATTATCTGAACTCTTGCGTCACCTTTTGCAGCCCGCTCAATTTCACACAATGTATCGTCGTTGGAACCGTCATCAATTACAATCAGCGTCAGATCACGCATAGACTGCGCCAAAACCGAAGTTACCGCCGCACCAACGTACTGTCCGGCGTTATACGCAGGGATAATGACACTAACTTTAGGCATCCGCCCAACCCGCCAAGAACGAAGCCACTAGCCTTGTCTCTTAACCAATGCACTGTACTTTTCGCCGAAGAGAGCTGGCGAAAAGCGCTCTCGCGTCATTGATTCGAGTGAAGAGCCCAATGCATCCCGATTTTCTGCCGTAAGCCCAACCATAGCCTCTAGCTGCCGCGCAAGGGCTGTTGCGTTTCCCTGCTCGAATACAAATGAATACTGATAAGGCAATGCATCGATCAACGGTGGAATATCCGAGCAAACCACCGGGCGAGCAGCCGCCATCGCTTCCAATAACGCAATAGGTGATCCTTCAGTCTTTGAGGTCATAACAAAACAATCGAAGGCTCTCAGATAACGGTAAGCCTTGGCCATATACCCTGAAAATATGACCTGCCCGGAGATGCCCAACCCTGCGGCGAGCGCCTGCAATGCCTGGCGCTCTTTACCATCCCCCACCATGGCCAGCACGGCGCCCGGTATGTTTGCTGCGGCAAAGCCTCTCACCAGCGTTTCGTAATCTTTTTCAGAAGACATACGACCAATCGTGCCAACAACCACCGCCCCAGGCGCCAACCCCAAAGCGCGACGTGCAACGTCACGGTCAAGCAAGCCTTCGGCCAATTCATCCGCGTCGATACAGTTCTCAACGACATCAATCGAGCCTAATTCGGGCGGCAACTGTGGTTCTAGATGTCTCGCGGAGTCGCTGGACACAGCAATCACACGCCAGCCTGCAATGCGGCCACGCTCAATGAATTTAAACAAGGCTGGAAGTTTGGTCTTTTTTATCCGCACACGACCATGGACAACCAATATGAACTTCCCATCAAGCGACAGGCTTCTTTGCAGATCCATCAACAGGTTCGCAGACAACAATCCATCGGCAATAATACAGTCGTAATCACCCTGTTCCAGGCGCCGTCGCAGTCTGGAGCGAAGCACACGGTATCCGATAGGATGCTTGCGAGGGCGCCGTAAAGCATCAAAATCACGCACCAGCGGTGCGCCGAAATCCTTGTGCGGCACACCAGAAAGAAGAAGGCTTTCAACAATGATGCCTTTAACCCTCAACTGTTGTTCGATATGCATGTGCACATGATGGATGGACGCCGACGCTTCGCCAGAATTGCTTATCAGGTTAAGTACAGGCATTCCAATCTCACCAAAACACGGCGCAACCGGGCCGTGCGCTGTCTATCATGATTATAATAAAGCTGTATAATTTCCAGAGACGCGATCACTGAAAATATCGTTTTTCAAACCCCAAATCCGTTGGCTGTCGCGCTGTAAACCCTTACTTGGCAATGACTTTACTAAGTCCGTTAGGGCAATACAGACACTAGTCTATCCCAATCAAGCCCCATGCGCACCTTGAGATAAACCATGTCCAACCCAGCACAATCAGCAACACCAAAGATCTTACTGGTCGGCCAGCAGGACAGAGATATTGATTTCTCCTGGCTGTATCAACACGTCGAAAGCCTGGACTACGTGGTGGTTGAAACACTCAACAAAAAATCCATCAAGGCACTGCCAAGCACATTAAAACGACTAAACCACTCACACTATGACCGAGTCATTCTTGACCTGCCTTTTGCCAAAGTAGTCCGATTTACGCAATTTCTGCAGACGATCAACGGTCTGATAGTTTTTGAGGAAGATGCCTGCCAGAATTTTCTACCCGAATCACGATGGCACGGTGCATTCGCAACTTACTACAAGAGCCTGCCAAATGCCCAGATTATAGTAACAGGCCATGGCACCGCCAAAAGGCTTGCAGCACAAGGCATTGCCAGCCGCGTCATTCCGAAAGGTTTTGACCAATCAGTGTTGCGCAATGACGGCAGTCGCAGGGATATTGAGCTCGGCTTTATTGGACGAACCCGATCGGCCGTCTACAGCCAACGACGCGCGCTACTGGACGCTGTAGACAAGGCGATTGGGGTAAAGCTGCTACGAACCGAATCGCGCGCCGAATACAACAGCGCTTTAAACCGAATCCAGATGTTCCTGAGCGCAGACATGGGTATTGGCGAATATATGGCCAAAAACTTTGAAGCCATGGCCTGCGGCTGCACCGTTATTGCAAGCAAACAGGGCGATGGCGAAGAATCGGCACTGGGCTTTTCCGACATGGAAAACATCGTCTTGTACGAATCCGCTGAGGAAGCGATTGATAAAATAAGACAACTCCAAAAACAACCCGAACTCGCCGCAAAAATCGCCGCGGCAGGTGAACAGCACGTGCGCAACAATTTCTCACACCAGCATATTGCAGACCAACTTATCGCGCTCGCTAGAGCGCCCTTCACCGCTGCCACAGCTCGAAAACCCACATGGATTGAACGCTTATCGCTGCGTTAGAACTCAGGCTTTGGCTTTAATCAGACACTGGAGGTACTTTGCTACGTACTCTGGCTTGCGTACACACGCGCGCCAGTCTGCGGCAAACGCCAGGCGGAAATACTCAACTGCTTCCTTGTATCGACCAGCGCGCTTACAAATGCGAAATACAGACAAGGCCCTTCTGGCCCGGTAAGCCGGTTTATGTCGAATAAAAGCAGCCGGCAACTTAGCACGGTCAAAAACCTCATCGACCAGTAGCAAACCCACCGTCAACGCGGTATCCGCATTGTGACGCATGCTACCCGCGTGCTTATAGATTCTGGTTGTCGGGTGCTGCAACGCCACCGCATCAAAGTTCGCTAAACACTGAGCGAATACGGGAATATCTTCTGTCTGTCGCAACGCTGGATTGTAGCTGACCAGCGCAAATACAGAGCGCTTCATCGCCACCGCACCGTTGCTGATAGACAATCGCTTGTACAGGTAAGCAAGGAAGCGTCGCTCTGCATCACTAGCGATGTCCGCCATCCGCCCCCGCTCCTCCCGACCATCGGGAAATACCGACACTGTCGGTGCAATCAAAAGCCCGGCATCAGGGTATTGATCAGCCGCCGCCCGGAAACACGCCAGCGCATCAGAAAGAAACTCGTCGTCAGCATCAAGGAAAATCAGATACTCACCCTGCGCCAATTCCACTCCCCGATTTCGAACAGCGGCAAGCCCGGCATTTTCCTGCGATATCGCGCGCAATGCCGGAAACCGCCTCGACAGCTCGGCAAGTACTTCGGGGGTGTTGTCTGTAGACCCATCGTCAATCACCAGCACTTCATAATCATCACCCGGCTGAGTACAGGCTGACTCCACTGCCCGCGCCAGCACGGCGCCGTAGTTATAAGCTGGAATAACGACCGAAAACCGCATTATTGCTCGCCTGCGAGCAGAGCTCGAAACCGCGATTCCATCGCCGGATGGGCATACCAGTTACGCAAGAACCGCGTGCGATCCTTGTCTTTACACTGACGAAACTGGGATTTGGAGCGCACCGCATGCAGCACATCCAGATCAATCAATTCCACACCGCGCTCGGTCACCAGGAAATTGCGCGCTTTGAAATCACCATGACATAGCTGCAGCTCTTCCATGACCCGGAAAATATCGCGCACATCGTCCAGCTCACGCTGGGTCGGCTCGCGCCGCTGATAGGCATCGAGCATCTCCTCTCCCCCCGCATCTGCGGTCACCAGGTAGGATACGCCGCGCACCGGCCCACGCCGCTGCTCCATCAGCAGAAGCGGTGCAGGTGTTTTTAATCCCGCCATTTGCAACAGATGGGCCGCCCGCCAGGCATTACTCGCCCGCGTCTCTCGAAACAGGCGCCGCAGCCTGTGACTGGTGCTTTTAATATTGTAGCGTTTGATGACCACCGATTGACCAGCAAGCTGAGCGCGCACCACCGTCGCACTGTTGCCGTCCTTGAGCATCTCAGCCTTGGCCATCACACTGTCAGGAGCGGCGCGAAATTGCGCAACCCAGCTCTCATCCAGTCCGCGCTTGGCAGCGACAAACCAGCCACCGCGCTGCTCCACCGCAACCTCAGTGCAATTGCGAAATACCTTAGCGAGATACTTTTCAGCACGTTTCCACCAGATACTCTGACTGGCCTCATCCAGCTGTTCCCTGGCCCGTTCCGGTTTGAGCGAGAGCGGCAGCGCCAGATAGGGACTCTCCAGCAGCGCCTGTCGCTCCAGCCACGGGAACTGAGCGATAAAAGCAGCCAGGTTGCCCACACACTGCTCACCATTCAATGGCTTTTCTTGCGCCTGTAGCGAGGCGTTATCAATAACGTGTAATTTGCCATTTGCCAACAGGAAGTTGTCAAAGTGAATATCGGTCTGACAAATCCCATTGCGATGCATACTGGCCAACAGCTCGAATGCAGCGGCGAGAAAGGCTGCACGCTTTTCGCCCTGCAATCCTGCTGACAAAGGCTCAACGGGGTCGAGCTTTTGGTAAATAACGGCGCTCAAGCCCGTATCCATCTCGCCAGACCACAAGAGTTCCGGCGTCGGGATGTCGGCTTTCTGCAGCGCGGCATAACCTGTGATTTCTGCCGTCTGCTCTTTACGTGCCTGCGGCAAAAAGAGCTTGGCGACAACGGGCTTTTTACCCCAGCGCCCCGCCAAGGTAACGCGCTTGCCGGGCAATAAACGCAGACAAGTATCAAACACCAGTGGCTGGTGCTCCAGTTCTGCGGTTATCGGTAGCGGAAGCTCCCATTCATTGGCTTCCAGCACTTTGCGTATCTGTTCTATCACTGCCAATTCTCCAGCAGTTCAGCGGCCCGCGCTGGCATATCATAAATATCGGCGTTATGGGCGAAGGTAAGTCCGCGTGCACGCCACGTATCACCATTTTCAGACAACACCCGGCGCAAAGCTTCGTCGAGATCAGCCTGTACAACCGGATTAGGCACTACCTCGCCCATTCGTTCTCGCGTCACATAAGCGGCGTAACCACAGGCGTTCGTCGTAACTACTGGCAAGCCAGCCACCATCGCTTCCAACAATACCGTCCCGGTGTTCTCACGGTAAGCCGGATGCAGCAGCACATCGGCAGCCCACAAATATTCACTCACATTGTTTACGCCACCGAGAAAGGTCACTTGGGACGCAATGCCAAGGTTACGAGCGAGCGCTTCGAATTTTTCCGCTTTGTCCTTGCCCAGTATCAACATCCGGGTCGTCTGCCCCGCCTGTAATTGCGAGGCCAGCGCACGCAACGCCCGATCAAGACCCTTGGTACGAAAACCGCTACCCACAAACAGTATAATGCGCTCCGCATCACCCCATCCCTGGGCCGCACGAAAGGCTGCACGACGCTCTGCGTAATCTGAAGGCATCACCCGATCGCGCCGAATTCCCGGGGGCAGCAGACGCATTCGTGTCTCGGGTGTGCCGTAGTATTGCTTAAACACCGCCATTTCTGGCTCAGAAATCAACAACACTCGCGTGGTTGCCGTCGCCGCAAAAACACCCGCCTCCATACGCTGATAACTGCGCGCACGCGGCAAAAAACGATACAGGAAACCGCGTTCTTCGTGTATTTTGGCCGCGAAGCAGCTGTCCGCCGCGTAGTAAAAGTCCAATCCCGGCATTTTATTGAAGCCCACCACCTTATCCAGAGTGCGGGACTTAATCGCCCCAGGCAGCGCCTGTGCAAAAGCGGCATCGCGGGCATGATTACTCACGCCGCTCACCGGAACGGTAACAACATCGATATCGGCCGGTTTTTCTCCTTCCCAACCGCCGCAGAATACGGTCACGCGATGCCCACGCGCCATGCAGGCGCGGGCAATCGCCAACATGTCGCGCTGCAAGCCTCCAAACGGAAAGTACTTGAACAGCGCGAAGCCGAAATGCATCAGACTTGCTCCGCTAGCAGGTTTTCCACCGCCGCCCACACCCGGCGCGGGGTCAGCGAGGTCATCACAACGGGATCAGTGGCGGCCAGGTCACCGCGCGGGAATTCTCCGGCCAGCAGATGTTTCTGGTTGGCGCCATAAGTACCAACCAGATCTGGTGAGGTAGGCCCATAAAGCGCCACTGTCGGTACATTTAATGCCGCCGCCAGATGTCCGAGGCCGGTATCTACCGACACAACAAAGCTGGCCTTCTGCAGCTCAGCCGCCACACCCTGCAGATTCAGCTTTGGCAGCGCTTTGGCCTTATCCGACACTTGCGCAATCCGCAACGCTCGCTCGCGTTCAGCTTCGCTGCCCCAGGGCAGACGCACCTCATAACCGGCGCTCGTTACCTGCTTGCACAACTCCAGCCAATAAGGCTCTGGCCAGTGCTTATCGTGCCGCGACGTGCCATGCAGGAAAATAACGTAGGGATCACGCTCACCACCGAGTTTGAACTTCTGGGTGTCAATCGCATAATCACCCCGGGTATTTGGCTTTTCGTAGCCCAGCGCCTGAGCGAATAACTGTCGAGTCCGCTCCACTGCATGCTGCTCACGAGGAATATGGTATTTGCGATGATAGAACCAGGCTGCCACCTTCTCGCGCACTGTGGCACTGTCCATGCCAGCGCGCGGCGCTTTAACCAGGCGCATCAGCACAGCGCTTTTCAGCAGCCCTTGTGCGTCAATCACCAGATCGTAGTTTTCCTTACGCATCTGGCCTTTAAACGCCTTCCATTCAATACCACTAAGCGCCGCCATGGGGGACTTGCGCCAACGCCGAATGGCCACTGGGATCACTTTGCCAACAGCCGGATGCCACCCTGGCACTTCGGCAAAACCCTCTTCCACCACCCAGTCGAACACAATGCCGGGAATGGCGGCGCTTGCGTCCGTCAACGCAGGCAGGGTGTGTATCACGTCGCCCATCGACGACGTTTTAATCAACAGTACTCTCATTGTTCCGCGTCTGTCAGTGTCGCCAGCGAACGGATTACCCGCTCGGGCTCCAAATCCACCAGACATTTCATATGGCCCAAGGGGCATTCGCGCTTGAAGCAGGGGCCGCAGTCTACCGGAATCTGTTCTATGGCCACCCGCTCAGCCAATGGCGGGGTAAAGCCCGGCGAGGTGGAACCGTAAACCACAACCAGCGGACGACCCAAGGCGGCGGCAATATGCATCAACCCCGAATCGTTAGACACCACTGCGGTTACCTGCGAGAGAATATCAATGGCCTGGCCCAGCGAGGTTTTGCCGCAGAAATTATGGCAGCGAGCGCTAGCGGTCGGTGGCAACGCTGACCGGATTCGTTCAGCCACTTCTGAGTCCTTACCCGACCCCATCAAGACAACCTGCCAACCTTGATCCAGATAGTGACCTGCCACTCTGGCATAGTGCTTGTCTGGCCAACGCTTGGCAGGGCCAAACTCGGCACCCGGACACAACGCCAGAGTTGGGCCTTCCAAGCCTTTCTCCGCAAACAGCTTTTGCGCTGCCTTGTGATTAACCGCCAGCGCTGGATGAGGAATCGGATCCGGCAACAGCTCACCTTTCGCCAATCCCAGCGCCACAAAGCGCTCTATCATCAGCGGATACTTCTGCTTGTCCAGCACCCGCACATCATTGAGCAGGCCGTAACGCATTTCACCGCGCCATCCGGTGCGCTGAGGAATAGAAGCAAAAAAAGGAATCAGGGCAGACTTGAGGGAATTCGGCAAGACGATTGCTTGATCATAGCCTTGCGAAGCAAGGTCTTTACCCAGCCGCCGCCGAGTGCCCAACTGCAGCTGACCGTGCCCCAACGGCATGGTCAGCCCGCGGCGAACCTCGGGCATCCGGGTAAGCAATGGCTTACTCCACTCGGGCGCGAGCACGTCAATTTCGCACTCGGCATCCCGCTGACGCAGCACCTTGAACAGGGTCTGCGCCATCACCATGTCCCCCACCCAGGAGGGACCAATTATCAGAATGCGGCGATGAGCCATGTCGCTGTGCGAATCCCTTAATCGGCGACCGGGGCCAGCCACTCTTGGTGTGCAGGCGAACGGCCTTTGACGGCGTCAAAATAGGCACTTTGCAATTTCTCGGTGATCGGGCCACGTTTTCCCTCACCGATACGGCGACCATCGAGCGACTGTATCGGCAACACTTCCGCCGCAGTACCGGTGAAAAAGGCTTCATCGGCAATGTACACTTCATCGCGGGTGATGCGCTTTTCAATGATCTCGAAACCGTGGTCTTCGGCCAGCGCAAACAAGGTATTGCGGGTAATCCCGTCGAGGCAGCTGGTCAGCTCGGGCGTATACAGCTTGCCTTCGCGCACAATGAAAATATTCTCACCGGAGCCTTCCGCAACGTAGCCTTCGTTATCCAGCAGCAGGGCCTCTTCACAGCCACTTTGCAGAGCTTCCTGCAGGGCCAGCATCGAGTTGATGTAGTGACCGTTGGCCTTAGCCTTACACATGGAGATATTGACGTGGTGCCTGGTATACGACGAGGTGCGCACCTTGATGCCATTTACCTTCGCTTCGGGCGACATATAAGCCGGCCAATGCCAAGCGGCAACAATCACGTGCGTTTTCAGATTGTCTGCGCGCAACCCCATGCCTTCAGAGCCATAAAAGGCCATGGGACGCAGGTAGGCCTCTTCAAGCCCATTCTCACGCACAACAGCTTTCTGGGCGGCATTCAGATCATCCTTCGAGAACGGCAGCTGCATGTTCAGAATATGGGCTGAACGGAACAGGCGATCAGTGTGCTCTTTGAGACGAAAAATTGCCGTGTCATGGCTGTCGGTATGGTAGGCGCGCACACCTTCAAACACCCCGAGACCATAGTGCAGGGTATGAGTAAGCACATGCACTTTGGCTTCACGCCAGGGCACCAATTCACCATCAAACCAAATCACGCCATCGCGATCAGCCATGGACATTGCTGTAACTCCTTCAGAAAATTAACGGGCTGGTTACCGATCTAAAAATCTATTGTTTGTCAGTGTCGCCGGGCGTCATCCACTGCTGCCACTGTGCCATCACAACCCGGCGATGATCGGCCACCTCCGCAGCAGGCGCCAAACCTTTTTCCTCTTGCAGACTTGAACGGTGAACAAAACTGCGGAAGGTCTTGTAGGCATCAATCAGCGCCAGTGCCTGCATTTCATCCAGCAAACCTTCGGCCTGCAGTGATTCGAGAATCCGGATATTGTCGGTATACCGCGTTAATGACGGATACCGATGCGCCTGGGCGAGAACCGCATATTGCACCATAAATTCAATATCAACGATACCTCCCAGCCCCTGTTTCAGCTCGAACTGGCCATTTTTTTCTCCGCTGCCGCCACTGGCCAGATGCGTACGCATGCGCTCGCGCATTTCCACTACCTCGCCACACAGAGCTGCCTCATCGCGGGCTTTGCCAAGTACCGAAGCCCGCAGCGCCTCAAACTGACGCGCCAGCGACGTACCGCCCGCCACCACTCGCGCTCTGACCACCGCCTGATGCTCCCAGGTCCAGGCTGTGTTTTCCTGATAATCAGCAAAGGCTTTGACCGAGGTTACCAACAGCCCCGAATCACCTGACGGCCGCAGACGCATATCCACTTCATACAACTGACCCAAACCGGTATTGGCGGTAAGAATGTGAATCATGCGCTGGCCCAGACGGGTGAAAAACGTAGCACCGTCTACCGCCCGCTTGCCCTCGGTTACGTCGGTACTGCTAACGTCATGAATAAACACCAAATCCAGATCCGAGCCATAACCCAGCTCCAATCCGCCCAATTTGCCATAGGCCACGACGATAAACGGCACGTCGTCAGAACTGACGCCCGGCAGATCACCGTGACGCGCGCGCAGATCCTGCCAGGCCAGCTGCAACACATAACCCAGCACCACTTCCGCGATATAGGAAAGGTAATCACTGACTTTCATCAAGGGCAGAGTGCCGACGATTTCCGAGGCCGCCACCCGCAACACATGAGCCAGTTTAAAATAGCGCAGCGCCTCCATCAGCGCTTCCTGATCATCCTCTGGAATGCGCAACATCTGCTGCCGCAGGTCGCTGTAGAGCCCCTCCTGATCAGGAACTGAATACAGGCTGTCCTCGTTGAGCAGCTCGTCGAGCAGTACCGGGTTACGCGCCAGGAGTCGCGAGATCCAGGGGCTGGCATCGCAAAGCCGCACCAGACGACTTAATGCTCCGGGGTTTTCAATCAGCAGCACAAGATAGGCCGTGCGCCGCAAGACGGCTTCCACCAGTGGCAGAATACGCAGATAGCAACGGCCCGGTAGCTCGGCGTCGGTGCAGGCATCGAGCAGACGCGGCAAGAAGTCGTACAGGCGCTCGCGACCAATGCTCTGCATACGCTTGACCGTGCCGCCTTCCAGCATCGCCTGAGTCAAGCGCGCCACCTCTTCGGCCTCGTCATAACCGGCGTCGCGCAGCTCCTCCAACAGCGCCGCATCGTCGGCGCTGTGCAGCAGGTCCTCCCAAGGGCGCTCCGACAATTCAATTTCATCGCTTTTTTCAGGGTCTGCAATCACCGCCTCAAAATGTTCGGCTACGCGCTCACGATGGCTATTCAGCGCGGCGTAATAGCGCTGCCAGTCACCGTCAAAACCCATCACCCAGGCCAGCGCCACTCGCTCCTTCTTCTCTCTCGGCAGCTGCTGCGTCTGGCGGTCGAGCCATGCCTGAATGGCATGCTCGGTATCGCGTAGGAACAGGTTGGCAGCTTTGAGCTCCTTTACGGCTTCCAGCGGCAGCTGCTCGAGTGCCAACAGCTCGTCTAACACCTTGGTCAAACTGCGCTCCTGCAGGCCCAGTTCACGACCCCCGCGCACCAGCTGAAAGGCCTGGGCGATAAATTCAATCTCTCGAATACCGCCACCGCCCAACTTGATATTGTCCTGTAGCTGTCGACGCTTCACCTCGCGACGGATCATGCCCTTCATCTCACGCAAGGCGTCTATCACCGAAAAGTCCACATAGCGGCGATAGACAAAAGGCGCGAGATCTCTCAACAGGTCGGCGCCCGCCTCCTGATCACCGGCCACCACACGCGCCTTGATCATGGCGTAGCGCTCCCACTCCCGCCCCTGATCCTGGTAGTACTCTTCCATGGCGTCAAAATTGATAACCAGCGGCCCGCTTTGGCCGTAGGGCCGCAGCCGCATATCCACCCGAAAGACAAAACCATCGGCGGTACGCTGATCGAGGCTGGCTATAATCCGCTGCCCCAATTTGATAAAAAACTGCTGATTATCCACCTGCCGAGCACCGCCGACGGTTTCGCCAGACGCCGGGTAGGTAAAGATCAGATCGATATCCGATGACAGGTTCAGCTCGCGGGCACCAAGCTTGCCCATACCGACAACCACCAGCTGCTGGGGCACACCGTCGCGGCTGTGCGGCTCACCCAGTTCGGCGGCCAACTCGCGGTGATGAAAATCCAAGGCAGCTTGCAAACAGGTTTCCGCCAGCCGCGACAGATCGCCAGTGGTACCGTGAGTATCCGCCAGGCGATTCAGGTCTCGCCAGACAATACGCAGCCACTGCCGATTGCGAAAGCGGCGCAGGTTGCGATCAAGCTCGTCTGCCGAGGAACAAGCCGCCTCATCGAAGGTGAGTGCATAGTCACTGGCCTCCAGCGCACCCGTTTCGGCCATCTCTCGAAACGCTTGTGGCTGCTGACGCAAAAGCTCAAAGAATGCCTGCGAACACGCCAGCATTTTGATCAGCCGGGGGCCAAAAAGCGCGTCACCAGCTTGCGCTTCGTACCAGGCACGCGTGCTGTCATCACAGCTTGCCAGCAACTGCTCCCAATTGCGCTTGGCATCCAGACGCAGTGCCTCCGGCACCGTTTCCATCAGACTATCACCCATATGTCAGGACCCGCTGTGGGCCGCAGGAGCCACCCGCATCACTTCCGTCACGGTGGTTTCCCCCGCCGCCACTTTCTGCGCGCCGCTGAGACGCAGCGTTTTCATACCGCTCTTGACCGCAGCCTGACGGATGCCAGACAGGTTCATGTCGCCGGATACCAGCTCCTTCACCTCGTCGTCCATGGTCAGCACCTCGTAGATACCCTGCCGTCCATAGAATCCCGTATTGCGACACTCCAGGCAGCCTTCCGCCACATAAAACTGTTTTGGCGATTCTGCGCGCCAAGGCGCAATCAATTGCTGCCAGCCGGCCTCATCCGTGGGCGCCGGCTTTTTGCAATGGGGGCACAACGTTCTCACCAGCCGCTGGGCCATTACACCGAGCACGGTCGCCTTCAGCAGATAAGCGGGCACGTCCAGCTCTAACAGTCGCGTAATAGCGCTGGGCGCATCGTTGGTATGCAGGGTCGCAATCACCAGATGGCCCGTTAGTGCGGCCTGCACCGCCATCTCTGCAGTCTCCTGATCGCGGATTTCGCCGATCATGATGATGTCCGGATCCTGCCGCAGCAGCGCACGAACACCCGAGGCGAAGGTGAGGCCAATCTGGGAATGCACCTGCATCTGATTAAAGGCGCCCTCGACCATTTCTATCGGGTCCTCTATGGTGCAGACATTCACATCCGAGGTAGCCACCTGCTTAAGGCTGGAGTAAAGCGTGGTGGTCTTACCGGAGCCCGTCGGACCAGTCACCAAGACAATACCGTTAGGCTGATTGATCATGGTTTGCCAGCGCTTGAGATCCTCACCCCGCAGCCCCAGCTGATCAAAGCTGCGTAACAGCACCTCAGGGTCAAAAATCCGCATCACCATCTTTTCGCCGAACGCAGTCGGCAGGGTCGACAGGCGCAGCTCTATTTCGCCACCGGCCGGATTTTTAGTCTTCAGACGACCATCCTGCGGACGGCGCTTTTCTGCCAGGTCCATCCGCCCCAGAATCTTCAGACGACTGACCACCGCCGCCATTACGCCAGCCGGCATTTCATAGACATTGTAGAGAGCACCGTCAATGCGAAAGCGCACATTGCCAATGTCCCGGCGCGGCTCGATATGAATGTCACTCGCTCGCTGGTCAAACGCATACTGCAGTAGCCAGTCGACAATTTTGACCACATGACCGTCGTTGGCATCCAGATCCTTGGCAGCGCCCATCTGCAGCAGCTGCTCCAAGTTGGCAACGCTGGATTCCTTGCGCTCAGCGCCCTTTACTCCCATGACCGATTTGGAAAGGGTATAAAACTCCACCGTATAACGGGCAATATCAGTGGGCTTGGTCAACACCTTGCGGATGGGTTTGCGCAACGTCGGCGCCAGGTTGGCTTCCCAGGTGGCCTCGAAGGGGTCACAGACGCCGACGACCACTTCCTGATCGGTAACATCGAGCGCCAGAATGTTGTATCGCTGAGCAAAAGCGTAAGACATAACTTCGGTGATTGTCGGCACATCGATCTTCAGCGGGTCGATATGCCGAAACTCCATCTGGCAGTGATCCGCCAGCCACTGGGTCAGGAATTCTTCCGTCAATTGCTTACCCGGACGCTTGAGGTGCTCCAGCTCGAAGTTAGCAATATGCTCGATGGGGCTGACCGGCTTGCCGTCGCGCTTGGACGTAAAATGCGGGATGCGGCGGAAGTCAGCTACAGAAATATGCCCTTCCTGCTCCAGCCGATTCAGCAGCCCCTTGACAGTCAGGGGGCCAGAAAGTGGGTTCGCCGTAGTCTGCATAGAAAATTTCCGCAATTTTCGCATCATTATCACAGTCAGCAGGCCATAATTACCAGAGGTCATACAGGCCGCCTGACCCGAGCATCTCAAGAAATGTCGACTGTTACAATTTTGTGACAAGTCAGTATACTGGCGGCCTCGCAAAGCAGGAGAGCACAATGGCTGGAAACCCTCTCACGAATCTGTTCGGAAAATCACCGATCGCACCGATCCAGCAGCATATGACCAGTACCAGAGACTGCGCCCAGCTGCTGACCCAGTTTATGGACGCCGCCGTCGCCGGCGACTGGGATCAGGCAAAAACTCACCAGAAGGCCATCGCCAAGCTCGAGAACGAAGCGGACAAGCTCAAGAAGCAGGTTCGCCTGCAGCTGCCCAAGAGCCTGTTCCTTCCCGTGCCACGCTCGGACTTGCTTGATTTGGTGGGGGTGCAGGACCACATTGCCAACCTCGCCAAGGACATCGCTGGGCTGATGCTCGGGCGCCAGATGGAAATTCCCGCCAAACTGGTTGAGCTGATGGGGGAATATCTCAAGCTCGCCATCGACACGGTTAATCAGGCTCACCGCGCCATAGACGAGCTGGATGAGCTGCTCGAGAGCGGTTTTCGCGGCCGCGAGGTGGATTTCGTCGAATCACTGATTAACGAACTCGACAAGCTGGAACACGAGAACGACAAGGCTCAGGTCAAGATCCGCGCCGTGCTGTTCAAACTGGAGGCCGAGCTGCCACCAGTGAACGTAATGTTCCTCTATAAAATTATTGACTGGGTCGGAGAGCTCGCCAACGAGGCGCAAAAAGTAGGTTCACGCCTGCAAATTCTTCTCGCCCGCTAAATGCATTTTTAAGTACTCGGGGATAACACATGTCTGTTATTGCAGAACACGGTCAGATATTGCTCATTCTGGCCTGTCTTTTCGGCTTCTTCATGGCCTGGGGTGTAGGCGCTAACGATGTCGCCAATGCCATGGGCACCTCGGTCGGCTCCAAAGCCCTGACCATTAAACAGGCGATTCTCGTCGCCATGGTCTTCGAATTCTGCGGCGCCTATCTGGCGGGCGGGGAGGTCACCTCCACGATCCGCAAAGGCATCATTGATTCCTCCATCTTGGCCGACACGCCGGAGCTATTGGTCTACGGCATGATGTCGTCTCTGCTGGCCGCCGGCACCTGGCTGTTAATAGCCTCCATTATGGGCTGGCCTGTCTCCACCACCCACTCCATCGTGGGCGCATTGGTGGGTTTTGCCGCTGTCGGCATCAGCGTTGACGCCGTATCTTGGGGCAAGGTGGGTCAGATAGCCGCTAGCTGGGTAGTTTCGCCGCTTCTGGCGGGCACCATATCCTTCCTGCTATTTATGAGCGCCCAGCGCTTGATTCTCGACGCGCCCGAACCCTTTAAAGCCGCCAAAAAATACATCCCGTTTTACATGTTTGCCGTCGGCTTTATCATTGCCATGGTCACCATGGTCAAAGGCCTCAAACACATCGGGTTGGGCTTGAGCTTTCAGGAATGTCTGGGCTACGCAGCCCTCGTCGGCCTTGCCGTCATGGGGCTGGGCTACGCGCTTCTGAGCAGAATCAAAGAAGACCCCATTCAAGGGAATTTCCGCTTTGCCAACGTCGAGCGCGTGTTTGCGGTTCTGATGATATTCACCGCCTGCGCCATGGCCTTTGCCCATGGGTCAAACGACGTCGCCAATGCCGTTGGCCCGCTGGCGGCTGTAGTAAGCGTTATTGCCTCCGGCGGTGAAGTAGCCGCCAAATCACCCCTGCCTTGGTGGGTACTGCTGCTTGGTGGCGGCGGTATCGTTGTAGGTCTGGCCACCTACGGCTTTAAAGTCATCGCCACGGTAGGCAAGAAAATCACCGAGCTTACTCCCAGTCGCGGTTTTGCAGCCGAACTGGGCGCGGCCACCACCGTGGTACTGGCCTCGGCCACAGGCCTGCCGATCTCTACCACACACACCTTGGTGGGCGCGATCCTCGGGGTGGGTCTTGCGCGTGGCATCGCCGCACTAAACCTGCGCGTGATTGGCAATATCTTCCTGTCTTGGCTGATCACCCTGCCTGCGGGCGCAGGCCTGGCCATTGTCTTTTTCTTCTTCTTCAAGGGTGTGTTCAGCTAGCCCGTGAACATCCCGGATCTCAAAACCCAGCTGGCAGAGCTGATTGCACTACCCTCCATCAGCTCTGCCTCGCCCCGTCACGACATGGGCAACCTGGCCGTTATTGAAAGGCTGGCACAATGGCTGGAAACGCTCGGCTTCGCAGTGCGCATACTGCCCCTACCCGACAACCCCAACAAAGCCAATCTGTTAGCCACTCTGGGAACTGGGCCCGGCGGCCTAGTGCTGGCCGGACATACCGATACGGTGCCGTGTGACGAACAGCTTTGGGACAGCAGCCCCTTCACCCTCAGTGAGCGAGAAAATCGCTTTTATGGTTTGGGTGCTACGGACATGAAAGGCTTTTTCCCGATTGCGATTGAGGCCGCACGTACCTTCCTCGATACCCCCCTAAAACAGCCATTGATGATTCTGGCCACCGCTGACGAAGAAAGCTCCATGGCCGGCGCGCGAGCATTGGCCAGCCAGGGGTTTCCCAAAGCGCGCTATGCAGTTATTGGTGAACCCACTGGCCTGCGACCCATCCGCATGCACAAAGGCATCATGATGGAAGCCGTGCGTCTGCAGGGACGATCCGGGCACTCTTCAGACCCAGCCCTGGGGCGATCCGCCCTGGACGCCATGCACGACGTCATGACCGAGCTGGTGAATCTACGCAAGGCATTGCAAAGTCGCTACCAGCACAGCGGCTTCACCCTGCCCACGCCGACCCTGAATCTGGGGTGCATCCACGGTGGCGACAACCCAAACCGCATCTGCGGCCAGTGCGAACTACAGTTTGATCTGCGCGGCGTGCCCGGCATGCACAACGACGAGTTGCGCCAGCAAATTCGGCAGCGACTGCAACCCATTGCCGACCTCCACCAGGTCAACTTTGAGCTGGTAGACCTTATGCCCGGTATCGAACCCTTTGAACAAGATGCCGATAGCGATCTGGTGAAAGCAGCCGAGCAGCTTAGTGGCCATCAGGCGGATGCGGTTGCCTTCGGAACCGAGGCTGGCTTTATGCAGCAACTCGGCATGGAAACCATCGTCATGGGCCCCGGCTCCATCGACGTGGCGCACCAACCCAATGAGTACCTGGCCCATGAGCAGATTGTACCGGCAGTGGAGCTGCTGCGCGGCCTGATCAAGCGATTCTGCCTTTAGCACGCACAGCACACACCGATAGCTCAGCCCTAAAACTCTCGCACCCGGAACCAACCCGCAATACTGTAGCGCCGCCGCACCGCAGGCCTGACTTCATGCGGGAAGCGCTCACTGAAAAACAGCACCAAGCGCCCCATTACCGGCGCGATATTCTCGATAGGGTCGCTATCAAAGTCGCGATACAGCGCCAGCTCGCCGCCCCAGCTATCCTGCCAACGGGGATTCAGGTACAGCACAGTGGAAAGGATTCGGTTAGTGTTACCGGCAAAGGCATCCAGATGTTTTTTGTAAAAGGCTCCTTTTCCGTAGCGCGCAAAATGACACTCGAAATCAAATAGACCCAAGAACAAACGCCGGTTCAACTCCAAGCGCAAGTATTCCATCCAATGCAAATACGCAGATTCGGCGGGATAATCGTGGCTGAGCCAGTGAATGGTGTCGGTACGCAGTTTGCTGTTTAAGCGAAAGCTGTCGTCGCGCCCAATACCGGCGCGCCTGAACGCTGCACTGCTGCGCGGCCCGGTGCGCTCATATAAAGCCCACAACAATTCATCAGGCACGCCGGCATCGACCACGCAATAGCCGTCACGCACCAGGGCGCCGGCAATGGCATCAACGTAGTCGGAAAACTCCCCCGCAGGTATGGCGGTCACGGCAGGCACTCAAAAAAGGACGGCGCTTTTTACGGCAAAAGGCACCCACTGTCACGCCTTTTTTGCAAGGCCGGATTCACATAGTTTACGCGCTTTACCTGTGAAAGATTCACCGGGGAATTGTGGTTTGCCCCTATAGGGGAAAGGGGGGCAATGTTATACTGTGCCACGACCCTGGGATATTCGTCAGACCGCTAGATCCCTGAGCCGATGCTTTAAACCACGGCTGTTTCCAGCCGCTGCTGTTGTGCATGCCCGCGCGAACGGGAAGCCTGATGCAACGCGGAAACCGCCACCTTGAACCCCTGGGTTCAAGGGTCACGCGGCCAACGG
>NZ_JBFJTH010000039.1:0-26146 GCF_041625495.1 Litorivivens sp.
ACCAAGCGTCTACGTAAAAAATTATCTACCATCATTATTTGACGGTCCGGATTCTGTCGCGCCAACCGCAAACTAAGAGGCCAACCGAGATAACCGTCAGCACCAAGAACAATAATCGGCGAGTTTTGGGGGAGCGGCATAATCGCCTCCTGATTTCCATTGTTGTCGACAGTCGGCGGCCGTGCCTGACTGTGCGGTTTCGTAATGGGTAATCAGCAACTCGCATGCCAGAGTCACAAAAGAGCTGTTTTAAAGGCTTTCTACAGGTATTGGCAGCGCCCTGCGCGAAATAATCACGGAAAACCGTTGCCGTAGTGCGACAACGACTTGGCGCGCTTTCTCCAAGTTATTGATATTAAAAAATGAATGCTTGTATCAGCACGGCGACACCCGACAACGCGCCTAACGCTGCGACGGCTGACCGCGCGCTTGAGTGCTCAGCAAGATAAAATTGGGGCTAACCTAACCACTGTCCTATATGGTTCACAATGGCATTTTCACCCGTTTGAAGGTGGTCAAAGGTCGCCGGACGCGCCGCGAGGCGCGCAAGCACGGTCGCCAACGCCCCGGATGTGAATTCTTCACACGACATTTCAGTTGCTGGAACATGTCGCTGAATCCAATCAATCAGTGCAGTTTCTTCCGGCCAAAGATTTCGGCGCATATAAATCACCGCCGTCTGATTCCTCCACGCTTCGCAGAAACTACCATAGCCCGGCTTGGTTACCAGCACATCTACCGACGCAAGTATGTCTATGTGACTGAGACCCAGTGCCGACATGGGGCTTATCCGAGGGTGGTCAACCAGTAAATTATCCGGAACGATAAGGTGGGTGTCGGTAGGAATATCCCAACCGCTGAGATCATGACGTTGAGCAATACCACCCAGTGAGAATAGAGCAACCCGTCGAATGTTATTGCCAACACGCAACCGAATTCGTAGATCGTATCGCCGCCCGCTTCGCGCCAGCACATCAACCGTCGACAGATTAGACAGACCCGGCATGCCCATACCAGGAGAGACTCGCAAAAAACGACCGGCGCTGTTGTAAATCTTCCGGATATCCGTTGTTACTTGGCGCATTTCCATATCACTGCCGGGGTAAAAACCGTCGAGGATATCTGCCCAGTTCAATGAACAAAATGCCAGCGTGGGTAGGCTCAAGGTTTGCGCTGCACTGATCCACGTAAAATCAACGTTACTGAGAACCATCCGAGGCTGAATTTTTCGAAGACAATCTACAAATATCTGTTGATGCTGAGCATAGTCACGATGCCAACAGAGAAAGCGCTCACGGGTTGTCTCGCTGTCAACGGTCAGCGCGTCACGCATGGCAACCGTAACGTGTTCGGGCGCCGAATGGATATGAACATCCGGCGGCACAAACTCCGCTACGCGTTCTCGTGTGTAACTAGATAAAACGACTACCGGCACATCTGGATAGCGCTGTCGCAGCGCTTCGATGACTGGCACGGATTGACCCAGATGACCAAAACCGTGTGCCGAAATAGCAAATACAATCGCGTTTTTCATTCTACCCGCCGACGAAATCGCGACAGGATAACATTTCTCGCCAAAGGGTCGGCCGCTGTATGACTATTGGTGAGCCTGACGTCGGCCCCGGTATTGACTTGGGTCCAGGTGATGCCGATGGAGCAGTCTGTAAAACTCGGTGCGATTGCGCTTTGCCAGATGCGAGGCTTTCGACACGTTACCTTGCGTAATATTCAGCAACTCTGCCAGGTATTCTCGCTCAAAGTTATCACGGGCTTCCGCAAATGAGGGAATTTCCCCCGAATCCAATTTCAGCGCATTCTGCACCAGCGTTGCGGGGATGACCTGCGTACTGGAAAGCACGGTCGTTTGCTCTACAATATTCTGCAGCTGCCGAACATTACCTGGCCAGGAAGCTGCCACAAGATATTCCAGCGCTTCAGCGGAAAAGCGCTTGCGCGCCATGCCTTTGGTTTCGGCAAGCTGCTCCAGAAAGTGATTCGCCAGCAACGGAATATCGTCGCGCCGATCGCGCAACGGCGGCAAACTTAACTGCACGACATTGAGTCGATAGTAGAGATCCTTGCGAAACCGCTGCTCCTGTACTTCGTTATCAAGATCGAAGTGCGTTGCCGAAATAATGCGAACATCTATAGGTATCGACGTCGTTGAGCCGACCGGACGTACTTCGCGCTCCTGCAATACCCTCAGTAATTTGGCCTGAAAGCCCAACGGCATATCGCCGACTTCGTCGAGAAAAAGCGTACCACCGTAAGCGGCCTGAAAAAGACCCTCATGGCTTTTACTGGCACCGGTAAAAGCGCCTTTACTATGCCCAAATAGCTCCGATTCGAGCAAGGATTCTGGAACAGCACTGCAATTGATTGCCAGAAACGGCTTATCCGCACGGTCACTCGCGTTGTGAATGGAGCGCGCGAGCAACTCCTTACCGGTACCGCTCTCACTCTGTATCAATACACTGGTATCACTTTTTGCAACCATCTTGGCCTGGCTTAGCACTTCTTTCATGATGGCGCTGCGTGTCACGATACCGGAGCAGAAGGCATCCTGACTTTCATCGTCGTCGTTTCCATGAAGCGTTAAGGCACTCTTCACTTCCCTGACCAGTTCGGCACTATCAAAGGGCTTGGTAAGGTAAGCAAATGCCCCCCGGCGTGTCGCCTCCAGTGCATGAGGGATAGAGCCATGCGCAGTAAGCATAATAACCGGTAGCGACGGACGGTTTTCCTTCACGTATTCAAATACCGCCATGCCGTCAATGTCGTCCATTCTCAGATCGGTAACCACTACCTCCGGCTGGAAGGTATCCAGCATAGCCAAACCCTTCCTGCCTCCGTCGGCCGTACTGACTTCAAACGCTTCAGACTGAAGGCGTAAGGAGATCAGCTTGAGTAAGTCCTGGTCGTCGTCAATTACTAATACACGTTTTGCCATAGTCTATCTGCCAAAATCTCTCTTGATCGTTTCCAGTTTACTTTCGGCAGTACTACGCAATCACTGAAAGCGCTGTACTGGATGATTAAGACGCATTTCGATGCTCTTCAGTTCCTCAAGCTTTTGGCGAGCATGCGCCGTCGCTACTCTTGCGGCTCTCAATTGACCGTGTAGATGTTGCCAGGACAGGTTCATATTCAACAAAAGCTGCGCCAGCGCCCGATAATCCGCGTCAAAAAGCTTGTGCTTGCTGTCTTTGATGTATGCATTCAACAAACGTTCAGCCTCAATGTACTGACGCAGCGCATCATTGGAATCGTGTCGCATCAGCGCGATCGCCAAACGCAGCTGGGTTTCCCCATCGCGCTTCTCTTCGTAAGCCGAACGCGCCAATTGCAACGCATTCACGTACTCACCATACGCATAGTCATTGAGCTTATTGTTATAGTGGAGTAGATCTGTCACCGAATCGAGGCTGACGCTATCGCGTGGGCCGAATTCTCGCGGCGAATGGCCCGACTGGGAAGCGCACCCCGTAAGTATCGTAATCGCGATTGCTGCAATCAGGCACTTTCCCTGGTACATGTTGGTTGAACTCCGTTTTCTCGTTCGATCGCGAGGGGCAAAGTCAACTGCATGTGTGCGCCCGCTTTACATTCGATAACATTCAAATCCCCTCGGTGCATGCGTGCATACAACCGGGCAATAGCCAATCCCAGGCCGGTGCCCTTAAGATGACCAGAGTAGGGTGTACTGCTCTGGTAGAAGGGTTGGAATATTTTCTCAGCCTCACTAGGATGGATGCCCGGCCCAGCATCTATGACATCCAGCTGAAGACGACCATTTTGCACCGATTCACTGATTCGAATCACGCCATTATCCGGTGAAAACTTCACAGCATTTGAAACCAAATTGTCAATTATAGCGTCCAGCTTCTCAGAATCTGCAGCGATACGGGTATTCCGCACTTCCATCTTTAGCTGTAAATTCTTCGCGCGCATCGGCAACTCATGTCGATAGATAACCTCTTGTATGAGCGGCTTCAGCACCATAGAGTCCAGCATCAATTCAGATCGTGGCTCATCGCTGATACTAAAAGCCAGCAGGTCTTCAATGCGCCGCTGGAGCTGCACTGAACTACTTTCGAGAATGCCGACAACCTCCAATTGCTGCTCGTTAAGCACACCCACAACCTGCCCCTGCAATAGATTGGTGCCTTCGCGAATACTGGCCAACGGCGTTTTCAACTCATGTGAAATATGCTGCAAGAATATACGTTTCTGGTTGGCCAGCTCACCGAGCCGTTGCCGCAGCCATTCCAGACGATAACCAAGCGCCTGAATATCCTGCGGGCCACCCACCTTAATTGGCTCGTCGATATCGCCCGCGCCAAGCCGCCGAATACTGCGATCCAAGTCGCGCATTGGCTTACTTACCCGGTACATGATCACCAGCCCCAAGCCGGCAGCCACCGGTACGACCATTAACGCTTCCCACAACAATATGGACTGCCCTCGCCTCGCATAGGCGTGAATCCCTTTCACCCTGTCTTCGATGGCCTGACTATTTCGGTCGACCAGACTGCGAGTTAGATCTCGCATGGTATTGAAACGCTGCAATGAATTGACCGCCAATGAACTGTTCGGCGGCTCATTTGTAAAAACGCTGAACAATTCAACAGCGGTAGCGCGCAGTTGAGATATCTGACGTGCCGACTCCAGGTTTTCCTCGCCTTCCAAAAGCTCTGCGGCAACGCTGTCAAACTGCGCCTGCAGATCTTTATAGTTGGTTAGCAATTTTGTATCGCCGATAACCTGGTAAACGCGAGCATTTCTCTCCATTCCCAACAGCAGATCGTTGAGTGTTCGGCTGAGACGGATCGATTCTGTTCCCTCAAGCACCGTCGTCTGACTGTCCAAGGCCAGCTCTCGCATAAACAACGTTGCGCTAGCTACGGCTATAAGTAGCGGCAGGACCACCAGGCAGATCCCAATCGCCACCCAATGCATGACCTTTCGCGGGTAGAGCCTAGCGATGCCCCGCGGCCTAGCCGGGCCCTGTTCCGGTATTGCGCTAACCATCAGTCCACTCCCCCGCCACCGTGCTCATATTCTTCTGTCGATTTTCGTCCGCAAAATTGTCCGTGCCAAATATAAAGCGATGACCTTCTACAATTTGGTACTCAGCAGTTCCAGCACGTTCCACGGTGGAATTTGCGGCTCAAACTGTAGTCCATGTACAGTCACCCCGCGGGTCCATGCCCACACCGAAACACCTCGAAACTGCTCCACCTCACGCGCACCACTTTTGTCGATAGCCGTCAGCGCAGCCTCTAGGTAGCTATCTTGCGTCGGCATATCATTAGCCGACCCCGGCGCTTTCCGACAGGCTCCGCCCCGGCAATAAGCGTGCTCGTGAACCGTGGCCGCCGCAGGCACGCCTAACTGAAAAGGGATGTCGGACCCGGCGGCCCATTTTGCCATTTGTTTTGCGTGACGCGTTGCCCGTCTTTGGTATTCCGTCACAGCCAAGGCCTCGCCAGGCCCTCCAGAACCCAGATCGTAAAGCGGCGCAATCACATAACCATTGTTGAATTTAGTAACTATTTCACGAATATTTTCTAAAGCTGGACCTGCCGGGTTGAGCTGGTTAGAGGAGGTAAAAACTGAGAAAAATCGACCTTGCGGGTAATTCCTGTCTTTGCACTCAACAGGGGAGTGCTGCATGGTCGCCGGAACGGTTCCGGCAAAGTTTTGCGCAATTCTTTTATAAAAATGATACTGGCCATTTTTACGGCTGACGTTAAAGGGCTCAATATCAAACTGCACCCCGGCAACATGAGGGTCAGCACACACTTTGCGCGCCACTTTATCGGCGAAAGCCTTTGCCATCTCAGGCGGCAGCTCATTGAATCCCTTCATGCTGCCTTCGTAGTCGGCACTGACGACGCCATCGATTACCGGCACCACCAAAACACGACCACCAGCCGCGGCGGGATCCACCTCGCGCGCATAGGCCTGCACTGTATTGGCAGCGCTCCCACCGATGAGTTTCCTGTCACTGCTCAGTGGATAGACCGAGATCAGATCATCCAACCTGCAATGCTTGGGGTTCTTACCGGGGCAGTACATTTCGAGGCTGCCTGAATAGGTGTAAACCAGCTGTATCTTATGCCCCGTCTGCGCTGAGCGATTAAAATTGTTCAGCGCAGTCGCAAAATAGCCGGGGTCATAGCGTCGAGCCTCACCGGGCTTATTGCTGATGTCGTAAACCCAGGCAGCATTCGCCCTCGGTACCGCACTCGTAGTACCTTCGCTTTTCGCTGCTAGTATCTCTGGTTGCAAGCATAGACCCAACACTACTACGCGGAGCCATGATGTCCGCAACCACGACCGGGTTTCTTCACGATGCAAGTGCATAATGAATCTCCAGTAAAAGATGATTACTGACCGCCTTACTCGACGGTCACGGACTTCGCTAGATTGCGTGGCTGATCTACATTGGTACCGCGATACAAGGCGGTATAGTAAGCCAGCAGTTGTAGTGGCACGGTATAAACAATCGGTGATATAAGGCCGCCAGATTTTGGTAACGTGAGTACAGTCTCACGTGACGAATTGCGGAACCCGGAATCCTTGTCAGCGAAAACCAGCAGCTTCCCGCCGCGTGCTCGCACTTCTGCCAGGTTGGATTTAACCTTTGCCAGCAGTGGGTTGAACGGCGCCAACGCCACAACCGGAACCTGCTCGTCAACCAAGGCCAACGGACCATGCTTTAGTTCGCCGGCTGCGTATGCCTCTGAATAGATATAGGAAATTTCTTTAAGCTTGAGCGCCCCTTCCTTGGCTATCGGGTACATCTGCCCCCGCCCCAGAAATAGCGTGTACTGACTTTCAGCCAGATGTTCCGCCACTTCGCGAATTTCATTATCCAGCGAATACGCACGCTGAACTTGCTCCGGAGCACGTCGGAGCACATCCACCAATCCCTGTTCACGGCGTCTGCTGAGGCCTCGATATCGCGCCAGTAAAATGGCAAGGAGCGACAGATTCATCAGCTGCGTAGTAAAGGCTTTGGTTGACGCTACGCCAATTTCGGGACCGGCTTGGGTCATAAACACCATATCCGATTCACGCACCAGAGAACTTTCGGCGACATTGCAAATGGCCAAGGTGCCCCGGTAGGGAGATCGCTTGGCAAATCGCAATGCTGCCAACGTATCTGCCGTTTCGCCAGACTGAGATAGTGTCACAAACAGGGTATTGGGGTTTACCACCGCACGGCGGTAGCGATACTCGCTCGCCAGCTCTACTTTACAGGACACCCCGCACAATGATTCCAGCGTATAGCTTGCAACCATGCCGGCGTGATAGCTGGTACCGCAGGCCACAATATGTACGTGTTCGATTTCGCTGAGAATATCCCGCGCGTTATCTCCCAACACATCTTCATTAACCATGCCATCTTTAAGTGCAGGCACGAGCGTGCGTTCGAGAACGACATTCTGTTCAAAAATTTCCTTCTGCATATAGTGCTCATACAAACCCTTGTTGAGCTCCAGAGCACTCTGTCGCGATTGACGCATTTCTCGAACAACAACGTCACCATTTGCATCAACTATGTTTACTGAATCCGCACCAACCTCAGCAACATCACCTTCTTCCAGCGTGATGTAATAAGGCGTCAACGGCAGAATTGCAGCTATATCTGACGCAAGGTAGTTTTCCTTGTCAGCGACCCCAATCAGTAGGGGGCTGCCCCGCCGAGTGGCGATAATTTTGTCGGGATGAAATTTACTGACAACGGCAATCGCGTAGGTACCATCGAGTCGCTGCGCAGCCTGATACACAGCATCGAGAAGCGTGTCGCAGCGCTTACTACAGGCGTGCACCAAATGCGCAACAACTTCGGTATCAGTCTCCGAGCGAAACTCATAACCCTCGGCAACCAACTCTTCGCGCAGTGTCTCAAAATTTTCAACAATACCGTTGTGGACTAGCGCTATCTCGTCGCTCGAAATATGAGGATGTGCATTAACAACCGAAGGCTCACCGTGTGTAGCCCACCGCGTGTGGCCAATACCGGTATGCCCAGCAACGCGTTGAGTCGCTAAACGCTCTGAGAGATGGGAAACGTTTCCCAGTGCACGTGCCATTTTTAAACCGTTTTCATTGACGACAGCTACACCGGCCGAATCATACCCGCGATATTCCAGACGCTTTAGCCCTTCAATCAGCGAAGGCACTACATCGCGCTGACTCGCTGCTGCTACCAATCCACACATACTCATTCTCCTGCTATCAACCAAATTAATGACTAGCGATATCGCTATCTGAATTTTCGTGGTGGAATAATTGCAATGGCCGTGCCATTGACTCAGGGCTGGCAATACTGCACAAAACTGCGTGTTTCAGTTAGAAAATAGCCAATCCTAGGGTTCAGAAAGGGAATTGATCAGCGGAAGTGCCTTCGATCAAGCGACAGTTTTTACGACAACCCCGCAAACTATCCTTGATCCTGTCGCGCCCTGTCTCTCAGCGACGACTGAAAAACCTGGTCTCTCATCAGCGTTTGTAAATCCGACTCATGGACGCTTATTTTTTCACGTGCATCAAGCAGCGATAGCAAACCATCAATCTCCTGACAAAGATTGATATTATCCGACAGCAGACGGCGCCTGATTGAAAGCTGCTTCCTTTTATTTGCTGCATCTCGAAATCGGCCGCGCATTTGTCTAGACACACGAATCACTTCTGATATGTTCTCAGGGGTAGCCAGACTGAGCAGCAACTGATCCGCGTGTTTTTTTGTTGCTTCGCATTGCGCCATCGCCTGGCGTCGCTTACGTTCCAGTACTCTCACTCTTCGCAGCATCTGTCGACGTCTGAACACAAGTTTCCAGAATGACATTTTCGCTAATTCGTCATTGTGTTTATCAATCTCAGCGGCTATCTGGTACAAGTGCTCAAGCGCCTGTGCCGCTTCAAGCCTCGCACGCAAAATATCGTCTCCCCCCAGATGGGTTAAGGCAGTTACCAGCTTGCGTTGTTTACTGTGATTTTCTCGCGACTCGGACAGCGGAACGTCCAGTGCATCGCGTTCCTCTTCCACCGTCTGCAATAGCTCTCGCAGCGCACATGCTTCACTGGCAATCGCGGTTCGTAGCTCGGCAACGCTAACACTCACCGTTGGCAATTGCGTATTAATCACAGCTCCTCATCCCCTCGCCCGTTATTCAATCGATCAGAATGCAAGAATTGGGCACACTATTTCAGGCTCCAAAGTGCGCCCAAACAGCACATCGTGACCAACCAGCACACCGACCGAAAACCTTCTGTCGCGCTCAAGCAACAATATTTTTTACATATTCATCAGAGACTTAGCTATATCCACAAGAGCACCTGTAGCTACATCCCGACAACATTAGGCACTGTGCAACACCGGCGCTCCCCCGCAGTTTTCCCTAAACCGTCTTAAGTGCTTGTCTGCTCTTGTGTTTCCAAGACTGGCACAGCTCTTGCCATTCCCTTCGCAAGCTCGCAGGAGCTGTTTCAGCCTCGGAAACAGACATTGTAGATTGGGGAGTTATCGTGAACACACAAAGACAGACGTCAACTCGACACCGTAAACACTGCCAGGGCGAAATCCAACGCCCCTTCAGAAAGCGACTACTCGCCGCCAGTATGTCGGCGGTGGTCGCTGGCGCACTTTTAAATTCCACTAGCGCAATGGCGCAAGTGGATAAGATCGAAGCACCGCAAGAAACCAGAGAGGCGGTGCCCCTGAGCAAATCTGCGAAGGCTTGGTTAGGATTCATTACCCAGATTCGCAACCTGTCTCAACAATCTTATCGCACCAATGCCCAGGAACTCGAAAGACAGTCCCGAGAGGCAGCGCTCGCCGCGGAACGGGGCGACCTTGGCCTTACCCTGTCGGCGAGCCACTCACGATTCCCAGACGGACTCGGTGGCGACGTGAGCAACGGCACAACCAACTCAAGCCTGGAAAAATATACGGATGTCAGGCTCAACTACCGCCTGTTTGATCAACTGCTTCGCAAAGGCTCCCGGGTAGATGCAGCAAAAGCGCGATTGAAGCAGGCCGAATACGAAGTGACCGAGCAAACAGCAACCGCGGCGATAGAACTCGCTCGAGGCTCGGCGCAGGCATGGTCGGAAAAATACCAATATCAGGCGCTATCCGAAGCACTGGAAGCGATTCAGGCCGCCAAAAAAAAGCTGAAGCTGTCAGCGGAAGCCTCGATGCCGGAAATCACCGAAGCGACGCTGGCAAACGAAGCCGAAGCACTTATCCTGCACAACGAGATCACCAGCGCGTTCGACAGTCTTTCACCTTTTGAGCCATCTGCTCCGAGGCCGCCTGAAGACTATACGGTACTGCCGCTGCGCGCCCCGGGCAGCGACGATATCGTTCGCCTAGCCAACCAATCGCCTGAAGCTAAAATGCTGGAGCTTGAATCTACGGCGCTGAAAGAAGAAGCCCAATCCTATCGTGGCAACGGTATCGATCTCGATCTCTTTGCCGGACAGGTCTATCAGGAAACAGCAGCTGGCGGCCCTGAGCTCGACGACGGACCACAGTATGGCGCGGTGCTGACCATTCCACTGGGTGCCAACGACTACTATCGTGGCAAGGCGCTGCGTTTGCAATCTGAAGCACGCCGGCGCCAGGCGGCAGACGCCTTGCTGGTACGCCAGCGAGAACTGATTCAACTCAGGAACGAATGGAGCCAATCCGTAGCCGCCATGAGTCGAGCCACTGAACGCATGCGTCAGCAAAACCGGATTCTCACTCAGATGCGAAAGCGCGCTGAACATCCCGGCTCTGGTCGTGCACCCCATCCATGGCAGATCGATGTGGAAAACGCGAGGTTTTGGCTTCGAGTCGCGGAAACCTGGAACGCGCGTGGCGAATGGCTTTCCAATCTGCTGGCCTGGGCCGTCGTTGAACCGGAGTTTCTGACAAGTGAATTCAGAGAAAGCAATTATTCCCGGGACAACGCTATCTGCGCTCCCCTGTATGAATGCTGAGGAGGAAATACACATGGTTTCTGCACTACGCAAAACGTCAGGTACTATTCAGGATAGCAAGCCAGTTCCCTACGAACTGGTTGAACTGAAAGAGTTTGACCGCGTTACCGATGAAGCTGCGTCGGTGCGGGCTATCTTTGGACAGCCGATATCAGAGGCGGTAGCGGATAAAAGTATACTGCCATTGGTCATCATTGGTTACGACAAGCAAAAGATTGTCAGTTTACTGCGCGATTGCCGGGCCAATCTTGAAACCTGCCTGCGGCCTATCGCCGTCATAGGAATGACCGAGCACGCCTTGGACCCGCTCGTCGATCATCTGGCAGACGGCGTTTTGCCCCCTCGACCTGATAGCGAACAGCTTCGCGACATGTCGGTAACGCTTAACTTGCTGCATCGACAGTTGCGCGACATCCGCATGGAACCCGAAGACAGGCCGCTGAGTCTGCTGCAGTTCCTCTATACACGCGGCAGTAGCCTGCAACCCACTGTGTCGCCGGATGATCCCCAAGCTTACAGCTATCCGTTAGCCGAACTGCTGATGGACGTTAACGCCAATCAGGTACGCGAGTTGCTCGACGACATGGCCGTTCATCAGATAGTCAGCCAGACACATGTCGATCGCCTGTTTACCTGTCCGGACTGCGGTCACTATCGCGTGTGTGTAAAAGAGCTGTGTCCCGAGTGTGATTCCACGCACTTGGAAACGCAGGAATCCATTCACCACTTTCGCTGTGGCCACGTCGGGCCAGAATCGGACTTTATGATCTCTGGCCGACCTGTCTGCCCGAAATGTCGCGGCGACGTTCAGCATATCGGGGTGGAATATAATCGTCCCGGTCGGTTTGTTGTCTGCGGCTCATGCCACTACTGGGCGAGCGAGCCGGTGCTTACTGCTTGGTGCGCAGTGTGCAACACCTACCACTCTCCCGCTGATCTGCAACCGGTGAACATTAGCAGCTACGCCCTGAGCCAGAATGCGATGGCGATAGCTCGGATAGGCTCCTGGAATCCCCAGCAGGTCGGCGTTGACTCCCGCAAATCCGCACAGACTGGCAAAACCCGAGCAAGTAAATCGAAGCCCGGCGCCAAGAAAGACAGAACAATGGCCAAGCCGCTCGATGCCATTGCCAAGGTCGTCATGAAAATAGCGGATGAGAATGACAATCCGACTACCGTTTACCGAGCCGCACTCAATGAAAAGTCGGCCGACTGGCAGGACCAACTCGATGAAGCTCGAGCCACTATTCAGACATACGCCAATGAGTCGCTGCTTTGTATTGAACAGCGTCAAGCTGAATTGATGATCGTGCTTCATGATTCGTCCGAACGTCGAACACCGACCTGTCGACAACTAGAGAAAGCCGTTCGACACGAAACCGGCATTGATCTGAGCGTCGAAGAAATCGACGACAACGATGACAGCATCGTTGCCAACCCATCCGACCGGTTGGCGTAAGGCGATAACCATGTTGAACGAATTTTCAGTTGCCTTCGGTCAATTCTGGAGTGAATGTTGGGCGCTAGTGGAAGCGCTTACACTCTGGGAACTGGCATTGATCATGTGGCCGTTTGTTTTCCTGTCGATACCGCGTTACATCCTGTCAGAACTGATAGTACTGGGACAGGTGTTTCGGACCGAGCCTGCGGAGAAAGTTCGCTTTCGTCAGCAACTAGCGATGCAGAAACCGCTGGTCTCCATACTGCTGCCAGGCTACAACGAAGCAGAAACACTCGAAACTACTGTACTGTCGCTACGCGAACAATCGTATCCCAACCTGGAGATCATCGTGGTCAGCGACGGCTCCACCGATGGCATGGACGAGATTGGTCGACGCCTTGCTCGCCGTGGCTGGATCCGCTATTTCGAGCACCGACAGCGCGGTGGTAAATCATCAGCGGAAAACTTTGCCGCAAACGCTGCACGCGGCGATTACATGGTGATATGCGACGCCGATTCCACCTTTGATCGCGACTCGGTCTGGCATTTGCTGGTGGAATTCTACGACCCAGAAGTACAGGCGGTCGCGGGAAATCTGCGCGTGCGAAATGCAACTACCAACTTACTCACTCGCTGCCAGGCTATCCAATACCTGTTCAGTATAGGCGTCGGCCGCCGTGCATCCGCAGCCGCCGGCACACTGTCGATCGTATCAGGCGCCTTTGGCGCACTGCGCAGCTCGGTCGTCAGGCAGGTCGGTGGCTGGGAAGCCGGCCCGGGTGAGGACGGCGACCTCACCACCAAGATATGTCTCGCCGGTGGCAAGGTCGGTTTCGCACCAAGAGCCATGTGCATGACCGATGCCCCCGACATCTGGTGGGGCTATTTCCGGCAGCAACTTCGCTGGAATCGCAGTGTCGTGCGGTTTCGCATTCGCAAATACCGCGGCATTTTCAACCCCTTCAGTCGCACATTCAGCACGCGCAACCTTCTGGCCGCGCTGGACGAGGTGGTGTTTGAGGTGATCTTTGCAATATCACTACCGATATACGTCACCTGGATGCTACTGAATCACGCCGAGATGTTCTGGCAGGTGACCGCGCTGGTCTCCGTGCTTTATGTCCTGGTCAATGTCTTTCACTACTTTATTGCGCTGGCAGTCAGTGAGAGACCGAATCTCGATTGGCCAATGGCCCCATACCTGCCTTTGTATGGCTTTTTTACGGGCCTCTATCTGCGCACCGTAAGACTGCTGGCCTACGCCGATGAATACATCTTTAAACGCTCGTATTGGGAAACTTACGTTCCTGAATATGTACAAGCTCAGTCAAGGAAGTTTGACTCATGGTAAACCGACAGCAAACAGCTCTACGTAAACGTGAAGAAACCGCCCCTGTTCGCGCACGTCCTAGCGGCGGCACGCCTGCCCGCCCCTGGCGTCAGTGGCACTCCAGCACGCAAGCGCAGGAGTCGATGCCGCTGGAGGTGGCGCGCCCAAGCAAACCACAATGGGGCCGTTACATCTATCTCGGTATTATCGCCTGCATTATTGCGTTACTTGCTCGCGAGGTGTACACGAGTGTGTTCTGGTTTAACGCCCAAGGCGCTATCAGTGGCCGCCAGTACAATGTCTCGCCATCTCAAACGGTCACCATTGACGAAGTGTTAATCGAGCCATCTCAAGAGGTGCGCGCTGGTCAAGCGCTCGTAAAACTCAACTCGCCGGACCTGGTTCAAGCGCTGGCGCGCAATGAGGCAGAAATAGCTAGGATTCAGGCAGACCTGATGGAAAGTACCTCGCGCATCGAATCGAATCGCGAAGACCTCCGGGCGCAGATAGCCACAACCAAAGCACGCGTGGAAGCGCTGGAAAGTAAATCGCGTACCGAAATTGAACGTATTAATGCCATGCGCCGATTGGTAGCAGCCGGAGCGGTTTCCAAGGGTAGCCTGCAAGAACTTGAAATGCAGCACACCGAAACCTGGTCTGAATACCAGCAGGCCAAGGCCGAACTACAGTCTGCCTACCGACAGAGTTCCGCACTGGCAGAAGCTGAACGTAACTCCAGTGACAACGCACTACCGGAAGATCGTCTGGCCTCACTGACAAAGCTGCGCGACAGCATTCAAACCCAGCTAAACAGCCTGGAATTACGTGCCCCATCTGACGGTGTGGTAGCCACCGTTCCCGTGTCACGCGGTGATGTACTGAAGGCCGGCGAACCTGCGGTTATCATGCTGGAGCAGGACGACACCCGCGCCTTTCTCTATTTCCCACCGTCAGCACAGGGTCGCCTGAAGGTTGGTCAGGTAGTACCGGCTCACACCTCGGCTGGCGCTGAACTTCCTCTGCGAATAGAGAAAATCTATCCTCGCATGGAGAGCAAAGCGGGGCAGCAATATAACCAGCTAAATGCTCCGGCTGACGCTGCACTGGTTGCTGAAGCCGTACCGGTCGATGGCAGCGAGTTCCCTGAAGCGATGAACTCTGGAACCCCTATTTACGGGAGAGTGCCACGTTGGTCTCTGGCTGAGGATATCGACGCGACGCTAACGTCACTGTTTGGTAAGGAAGCTGTCGCTTCACCCGAACAAAACCAAGCGCAGCAAGAAGAGCATACTGAGGCTAGTGAAGAACAGCGGTAAGTCTCCAACAACAAAGTTTCGTTACTATTCGCGTGCAGGCTGTTGCCCGCACGCGACATTTAACGCCAGAATACCTTTAATTTAAGCGTTTTCTGCAAAGACATTCGACCCTCTCGTCGCGCTGCACTACAGTGCAACTCTATGACGGCAAACACCATCGCAACCGGTATAGCTCGCTGCACAGTGCCGGCACTGACCCATCACTTGCTTGTACTCAGTCTGCTGCTGCCAACCGGAAAGCCACTGGCTGACGCTCTGCCCTTCACGGTCCGGGACCATAGCAATGGCATGCGCAGCGCCTACCTGTCGCGTCCGGCACGGGCAGACTCGCTCGTCGCCTTGCAATTCGATGTCGGCAGTTTTCAGGACATTCACGGCATTGACGGGCTGGCACATCTTGCAGAACACCTGCTGCTACGGCAGCATCTTCCGGCGGATAAAAACAATACGCAATCGTTACGCGACTTCCTCAAATCGCGCGGCGGCCGCGTTCAGGCGAAAACTGGCCACCAAACTACGCGCTTCTTTTTTCAGATTAGCAGCCGAGAACTACCAACATTGCTGAACGGTCTAGATCATATACTGCGATCTCCAACCTTTCCCCCCAACACCGTCGCTGCGGAGATCAGCGCGATCAACGATGAATTTGCCTTTTTAAATACAAAGCCAGAGCAACTGCTATGGGACGCACTGAAAGTTACCACCGTGGCAGAGCATCCTTTTCGTCGCTTTAGCGCCGGCAACCTGGACAGTTTCGCAGCTCATCCATTGGAAACTATCCGCGCGGCTCTCGCCGATTTTTATCGCCGTTTCTATCAGGCGTCGACGCTGACCACGATTGTGGTAGCGTCATCGCCAGCCGCAGAACAGCAGAGCTTGATAGCCCAGACCCTCGGCACCCTACCCAGTACCGACGTACGCACCACCTCCGCACCAGCGCTGTTTTCAGCGGACGATATGCCTCAGCAACTGGAGATCCGCTTCCCGACTCCCCAACCGCAGATAGTGATGCTTTACCCATTGCACGGTGTTGACCGAAACGAAGCAGAGCGCGCGATTGCGTGGCTTGACTATTGGGTGGAAAGCGACCGCGTCGGAAGTTGGCAACAGCAACTGATTGACACCCAGCTGGTAAAGCAGGTGACGTTGGAGCCCGGACTATCGGCGGGTAGTGCGGCCACGCTTAGCCTACAGATTCAACCAACGGCTAAGGGACTAAGGCATATTGAACAGATTCTCGCAACGATCAACGAAGCGCTACAGGCCCTGATAACCCAGAGCGACGGGCATGCGCTTTATCGCCAATTCCGGCTAGCACCGTCATCGCCACTACCGATTGCAATTGACAATAATGATATTTCACTTTGGTTCAAACAACTTTCCAAACACGAGCAAGCAAAAGAACCTGATGGCACTTTTCATTTCAGCGATGCCTTTCGGCGCCAGATCCACCTGAACAACTCACTCGTGGTACTACTGGCCAGCACAGTCGAGGGACACCAGAAATCTCCTGTTTTCCACGTGCCGTTTACCCATCAGCGCCAACGTTTCCGCCAGCAGACACCTATTAAATTGAGCAACTTCACCCCACCACAGCCACTCTCCGACCTCCCGTCTCTATCTGCGCTGGCTGATCGCGCCTCGAAACCAGCGTTATTTTTAAGCACACCCGCATTGAGTGCCTGGCATTCACCCAGCGATGACAAAGACAGTGACGTGCTGGTCCGGCTGTCAATGGAGTTGCCAGACTGGTCCAACAATGTGCGCAGCAGAAGTTTAAGGGCTGTATGGTTACGGGCATTACAGACAGCAGCCAGCACAGATTCCGCTAGTTACTGGTACCAGCACGATAAAGGCATCGGCGTGTCGTTGCGGGGCAAACCGAACGCTTTAAAGCGTAGACTGCGAAAACTGGCAGACGAGCTCAAGCAGACCGTGACCGAATCCAGGTTCGCTCAAATCAAAAAGTCTCTTATTCAGGAGTGGCAACAACCACCGCGCTACCGCTTTGCCTTTGAAGCTCTGGTGGAAGATCTGAAACAGGCAGTTATCGCTACCTACGATAGTCCGCAAGACAGAATAACCCAATTACAGACACTAGGCCTGAAGTCACTGCGAGACTTACAGAACAGCGCGCTGCCCGCGCGGACGACACTCTATATCTATGGGTCAAATCACCAGACAGCCAAGCAGTTGAGCGCCAGCCTTGAATTTCCGCACCACCGTGCGCACGAGCTGCCACAGCAGTTTACTAGTGCATTACGCCCCGGTAAGCCGCAAGTTTTCAGCCGCCATCTTGCCAGTGACGCCAACGCCTTGCTGCGCTACCAGCAGGCCCCGGGAAGCACACCAGGCGACTACGCCCACCTGCAAGTTTTGCTACCCATGCTCCGGCATCAATATTTTGCAAGCCTGCGTGAGGCGCAACAACTGGCCTACGGCGTCACAGTGGTTCCTGTAAACCTGAGAAACCACGAAGGCATTGCGCTTATTGCTCAATCCGGCACAACACCACCGGACAAACTCCAGCAAGCGACAGAAGACTTTTTGCACGATTTCACCCGATGGCTGAATACGGTGCCAGATACCCAATTGGAGCAACTCAAGGTCAAAGCCTTGGCGGAGCTACGCAATCAACGGCAACCAGAAGAAACCCTGCGAGGCGATAAGCTGGCATCCCACTACTGGTCGCAGATAACCCAAAACCGCGCCGATGGTGATTGGTCACGGGCGGTTGAGACCAGCTTGGAGGATCTGAATCGCGATCAATTGACCCGCTATTTTTTGAGACTATTTGATACAGAAACTCAACGCAGCCTAATTTTAAAAGGAAAGCCGAAAAACCAGGGCTAACGAATTGGCGCTGCCAAAGCAGCGCCTGCAGATTAAAAAAGCGGTGACGGCGCAGGTGTGGGGATAGCCTCGGAGGTGCCGCCACCGCAGGAAGCGAACCCAACCTTCAAGTGTTAACCAGATTATTGGGGGTGCTGATCAATCGCGGAGAACTCGCTGAATTCCTCCGAGCTCAGATGCCCGTCGGTATTGGTATCAAGTTCACCGAAAGACATCGCCACGTCGGCGTTGGATTCCGCCTCTTGAGGACTGATCAATTGGTCCTGATTGGCGTCCAGTGCTGAAAACATGCCCGCGTTATCTCCGGCAGCCTGCTGTCCGTCCTGTTTCTTCTCGTCCTGGTCGAATAGACCGGCGTTGGCGCCCATGGCCACTATCAACAGGGCAGAAGCAACACTCACCATATGGGATTTACGTTTCATGACAGATCTCCTGTGAATTCTTAACCAGCAGTAGACGCTCTCAACCACTGGCTGAAGCGCCCCTCGCTACAGGTATTCCAATGATCGTGCCAACTTTATTTTTTTATAAAATCAAAAGGTTGCAAAACCATGCAGTATGCACACCTAGAAAAGTGTCTCCAGATCCTTGCAGAAAAACTCACAATTTATATTTAGTTCTTATTTTTCAAACTGTTATCGATGTCGCTAGACCATAACAGGCAATACAGCGGTCATTGAAATTTGCTGGCAGCCAGCGCAAACTTTGCCGGCGACCGCGAAAGGAAAATGGCAAGATGGCATTGACGATTGAAGACCGATTCGAAATTCACGAGTTGCTCGCGCGTTACGCCCACGCACTCGACTACCATAACCTGCCCGCCATGCGCGACATTTGGACCGATGATTGCCGCTTTCAGGCGGATGAGCCTGAAGTGAATATTTCGGGCCTGGACAACCTTATGGCGTTTTTCGAGCAGACAGTGGCCGCTGTACCCAACGCCCGCCATATAATTTCAAACATCTATGTAGTTGGCAGCGGCAGTGAAGCACTGTGCCACGCGTATCTACAGGTCATGGATGTTGAACAGGGCACCCAGCTCGGCGCCGGGCGCTATCGGGACGAGATGGCCCGTACCGCCTCTGGCTGGCGCATACGCACCCGGGTGTTTACTGCCGGGTAACCCACCCTGCTTCTGTAAAGATGCGTTGAAATCACTAGGGGCTTTTACGACACACCAAGTGAACGTAGCGACCAAGCTGCCAATAGGGTTCACGCGCACCGTATTGCCACTCCACGGCCATAACGTCTTCGAGTGATCGCTGCGCACGCAGCGCGCGCGGCATCAAATCCAACGCAAAACGCACACTGCGGCGACCGCTTACCTGCAAACCCAGTGCCTCCAGCTGGCCAACCACGGTCATCGGATCTTGCGGCGAAGGCGGGGTGAAACTACCCGGTTCTCCGGCAAAAGATTCGGCCTGCACTTTATACAGGTTACCCTTCACCATATTGGCCAACGCAATGGCATGCACATTGTAAAACAGCAACGATAAATGGCCACCAGGTGCCAACGAGCGAGCCAGCATGGGCAATGCCTGGGCCGGTTCTGCCAGCCACTCCAATACCGCATGGCACACCACCAGATCGTACCCACCTTCAGGTACCGTGTGCTGCTGCAGTGTCTCCTGCCGACAGCTAACACTCGGCGGCAAGTTCTCCTTAGCCAGCTGCAACATATCGAACGCAGGTTCCGACAGACACACCCGGTGCCCGAGCGCGGCAAGGCGGGCGCTAATCTGCCCGAGCCCACCGCCGGCGTCCCAGCAAGTTAGGGTATGGTCATTCAGGGCCAGCTGCTCCTGCATATCGCGCCAGACCAGCGCCAAACGCAACTCCCCTTTACTGGATCCATAGATCTTGTCGCGAAAGCGCTGGGCGCGGCCGCTGAACACCTGATCTTCACTCATTCAGAAAACGCACCTCATTGTGGCTGCATTTTTCTGCCACAGCGTCTACCAGATCAATGTCGAGCACGTCCGCCAAGGCATTGATATACATCACCAGATCGGCCAGCTCCTCGGCTACAGCGTTAGCCGTCGGCACCGCCTGGCCATCACGGGTACCCGACCACTGAAACAGGCGCAGCAATTCCGCGGCCTCCACGCTGATCGCACTGGCGAGATTCTGGGGAGTGTGGAGGGCCTGCCAATTATTGTTCAGCGCAACACGCTCAAAGGAGCGGCTAATGGCTTGCAGATCAAGTTGACGGTTCACTTATGCACCTCCTCCGGCTGGGGAGGCGCAAGCATACCGGAAAACGACGGGCGAAAAAAAACCGGGGAGACCCCCGGCTTTAGTATCGTCGACATTTGACCCCCGGCATGGGATTGCATCCCTACGCGTAAATTCCGTTTTACGCTAGCCTTCCCTGAATAATCTGCCATGCCTGAGTCAAGAGGGCCGTCCTTAGCCCGAGAATGATTATCACTTCAGCGCGACCGGATAAACATAGGAAAAAACAGCGGCGCTTTGTAGGATATATCTTACAAATTCAGCGCGGCCGCTTGATGGTGACCACCTCGCCCAGCAGACCATAATCATCCCCGCCGAGACGCGCAATGGGGTCCAGCGCCTTGGCATCCACCTGCAAGCGCCCCTCGTTCTCGACGGCTATATCATCGCTGATATAGATCTGGCGAACCCGGCCATAAATCACCGCCTGGGCACCAATTTCGTGGTGTTCGTAGAGCTCGCAGGCATAGGCCACGCGGCAGTCCGACAACCGCGGCAGGGCAAAGTCGCCAAACTCTGTGGTTGCCAGGCCGCTGCGCTCAAGCTCGGAGTCGCCATGTATCAATGGCGCGCTGCTGGCGGTTACGCCCTCCATCATCTCCCGATGGGCAATATGGACGACAAAATGCCCGCGCTCCAAAATATTGCGTCGGGTGTCCTTAATCTCTCCGCCGGGCTTTTTGCCGATCGATAGCATTATCAGCGGCGGATCGCTGCACACACCACTAAAATAGGAAAAAGGCGCCAGATTCAGGCTGTCATCACCATTGTCTGATAGCACCCAGGCCACCGGCCGGGGAATCAGGGTTTGGATCATGGTGAAATAAGTGCGATTTGGAGAGAGTTCGTTGAGGTCAATAAGCATGAAAATCAAGCATTGAGGTCGGGAATGATGCGCGCTCGCAGGCGCACAATGCAGTCTTTAACGTAGAGTTTTTCCTTCTTGAGTCGGCGCAGCTCCAGCTGGTTATGGAATGGAACTTCCTGCTCCTTTTCCTGCAGGTCGAGGATCTTCCTGTCAATTTCACGGTGCAGGATACGCAGCTCGGTCAGACGCGCCCGAATTTCCTTGTGATCCAACTCTTCTATCATGGGCCAAACTCAGTGAGCCAATACGTCGGCTTGCGCTAGCAAGCCGCCAGCGCCTCATAGTAAATCGAATAAGGTGTAGACAAAAGGGGCAGCCAAAGGCCTGATCTAAATAATCACTGAATTTTGGCAAAACCCGCCATTGTTAGGGCCTGGCAGCTCGGGAATACTGTCTCCAGAATGAGCCATTGCCGAAAGCGAGTGCTCACCGACTGTAAGTGACCAACCTGGGAGATAACACATGCGTTCCGAAATCTGCGACAAACTGGGTATCGAACACCCGATTTTCGCCTTCACCCACTGCCGCGATGTGGTGGTTGCCGTCAGCAAGGCCGGCGGCATCGGCGTTCTGGGCGCGGTGGGTTTCACCCCTGAACAGCTCAAAGAAGAGCTGGACTGGATCGACGAACATATCGGCGACAAACCCTATGGCGTAGACATTGTTATTCCGCAAAAATACGAAGGGATGGGCGACATGTCGCCGGAAGAGCTGGAAAAGCAGCTTAACGCCATGGTGCCCCAGGAACATATCGACTTCGCCCAGAAACTGCTGGCAGATCACGGTGTTCCCGAGTGGGAAGACGGCACAAAAACCATGGGCCTGCTGGGCTGGACTGAAGCCACCGCCACACCGCTGCTCGAAGAAGCCCTCACTCGCAAGAAATGCGTCATGATCGCCAACGCGCTTGGTACACCACCGGCCGACAAAGTGAAAATGATTCAGGACAGCGGCCGCCTGGTCGGCGCCCTGTGCGGTAAGGTCAAGCAGGTAAAGTCACACGTCGAAGCTGGTCTCGATTTCATTGTCGCCCAAGGCGGCGAAGGTGGCGGCCACACAGGCGACGTTGGCTCCATCGTATTCTGGCCACAAGCGGTCGCCGCCGCCCAAGGCACCCCTGTGCTGGCAGCGGGCGGTATCGGCACCGGTCAGCAAATGCTGGCTGCCATGGCGCTGGGCTGCGCTGGTGTATGGACCGGCTCACTGTGGCTTACCGTTGAAGAAGCCCACGCCGAGCCCGCCCAAAAAGAATCTCTGCTCAAAGCCAGCAGCGAAGACACCGTGCGTTCGCGCTCGTGGACCGGGAAGCCTTGTCGCATGTTGAAAAATGACTGGACTGAAGCGTGGGAAGCTCCCGAGAACCCCAAACCGCTGGGCATGCCCTTGCAGGGCCTGGTATCCAGCGACGGCATCCGCCGCACCGCCAAATACGCCGGCGTGGCCGACACCCAGGCCGTGGCATTCAACCCGGTGGGACAGGTAGTCGGACAGATCAACACCATCGAATCGACCCGTGGCGTAATGATGCGGCTATTGAACGAATACGCCGATGCCTATGAAAAAGTGACTGCCCAGCTCGAAGGCTGACACGCTGCACCAGTACGAAAAGCCGCCCATGAGGCGGCTTTTTTACGCCCATTGAGAGCACAGCGAAAAACGGCAGCCAGGTTACAGGCTGGAAGCTGTTGCCCTTCCGGGGCTGCGCACAGTAGCAGCATCAGCCCTGCTGTACACCGGGTTGTGCAGCCCCTCAACATTGGTTTCGATACCACCCCCACTGAAAGTGTTAGGAATCTTAGTGTCATCATGATTCAACGGCTCAGACGTCAACTCGGCCCGAACCCTGCTCAGGGTATCCAGCACAAACTTGCTATCTACACGTGGCAATACCCGCAAAAATGTATCACCGCCGACTCGCGCTACTAACGCACCCGAGGGAAAGGCCCACATCAAAGAACTGGCAACACATTCCAGCACCCTGTCACCGCAGGCCTGGCCGTGGATATCGTTTATTGCCCTAAAGCTATTCACGTCTAACGCAGAAATATCGTTACCTGCGCCATAACTATTCAGTTAAACCGCCCCCCAAGAGGGACTATAGTCTCTGCTTGTTACACCAATGCCGTACAGCACCACCGCACGGATGACCGGGGCGACACATAGGCGAGAAACGCTGCTCCTCCCTTGGCAAAAACAAGCTTACAACGGCCGCTGGCATGGCGTAGCACCTTGGGGCAACGAGCCGCCCTTTGAAATACTCATTGAGGCTAACAATCGTTCGGGCGGCGCTGATGCCAGGCGTGCCTATAGCCCGCACTGCTTGAGAGATATGCTGTCCATAGAATCGCGCCAGATACCCCCTTTAAAGAAAAATAATCTGCTCAAACTGTAATATTTATGCACGCACCTGTTGACGGGCGTCTTTGATCGCGTAATCTGAGCAAACAATAACCAAGGAAAAGGAGAGCTTTTCATGAAACACACAGATTTCGGTTCCAGCCTCAAAGCAGGCGCATTGGTAGCCCTGTTAGCCTTCACCACTGGTTGCGCCAGCACTAGTGAGATTCAGCAGGCCAACGCCACTGCCGAGAGCGCATTGCAGGCCGCCCAGCAGGCACAACGCACAGCCGAGGAAGCCCTGCGCAAGGCTGAAGCTGCGCAGCGCTGCTGCGACGACAACACGAAGAAAATCGACCGCGCCTTCGAACGGGCACAGCAAAAGTAAGCCTGAAAGTAGCTCGGTACCGCCGCCCCCTCCGGGGCGGCTTTTGGCGCAGCCCGGACTAAGCCTCTGTCTAACATACCCCTATGGGTTATCGCTGACCGGCGGCGCAGACCCGACAGTATCACGCACGTCTTTCATTGGGTGACAGGATAGGCCATGCCGTCCGCTCGCTGAAACACTTCGCTCACACGCTCCCAGTCCACATCCTCCGCCGCAATCTCGGGTTGGCTTTCAACTTCATTGCGAATAATTTCCAACAACGGCTCGATATCCCGACTCTCTGCGTCCGTCTCATCGGTCGGCGGGTGCACTTCGACGAAAAGCCGCCCCTCCCGTACCGCCGCCTTGTGCGGCTGATCGATTATACGAACCGGCGTACCACGCCCGACTCGGTTGAACAGTGCGGCGATGTCTTCCGGGTACAATCTGATACAGCCGTGGGAAACGCGCATGCCGATACTCAATGGCTTATTGGTGCCGTGAATAAGGTAACCTGAGATACCCAACAACAGGGCGTAATCACCCAGCGGATTGTCCGGGCCAGGGGGCACCACCGCCGGCATAGGCCGGCCATTAGCCTCATGTTCGGCCCTAACCGCAGCCGGCGGGTACCAAGCGGGTTGCGTCAACCGCTGGACAATATGGGTAACACCCAGTGGGGTGTTCCAGTTCTGCCGCCCGATGCTGATCGGGTGCGTAATGACCTTCTGGACATCGTCGGGGCCTTCCTGCGGCGGGAAGTAATACAGGCGCTTTTCCGCCAAATTTAGCACTATACCCTCACGCGGCTCGTCGGGCAGAATGTACTGGTTAGGAACCGTCACGACAGCGCCCACTTCCGGCAACCAAGGGTCAAGCTCGGGGTTGGCCAGGCGCATCTCTTCGTAGCCCATATTGTAACGGCGGGCAATATCCACAAGTGCGTCGCCCTCCCGCATTGCCGTTGACGAGTTTTCACCTATGATACGGGTATCGGTTGTCGACAACACAAAGGTACCTGCCTGCAAATGCAGCGACAGCGTGTACGACAGGAATAATAGGATACCCAGGCTGGAAAAATTGTTTTTGACGGTGCTCAACTACGCTCCTGCACTGGCATTTGAAGCCTTATGAAAAGCAAATCTTAGCGTATTTCTGCTGAATAACTAAGGTGCCGCTGAGCAAAATCGTCGGAAATATTAATAGTGCACTCAGCCCTATTAAAACCGGCTCAATCGCGAGATATTGGTATCGCAGTACCGGGGCAAGGTACCGCGGTAAAGTGGCCAAGCATCCAGGCATTGCCGAATACCACCGGGCTGTACCATAGCGCGCCCAGCATCATGCCGTTTGCGGCACCCACCACAACATCTATTAACGCAATCGATGACATCTCCATAAGAACATCTCGATTACTGGAACTATTATCTTCTACTGGTCGAGCAGTAGCCGTGGACCTTGCGACCGTAGACACTCTTTATTCAAATCTCCCGGACACACGTAGACGCGTGTATGCAGAGAAAGCCAGCCACTCAGTGAGGCCGTACTTCAAGTACGCTTAGCTTGCTATGGGACTTATGCAGCTCCATTTCAAAGCGACCACTCTTGTCGGCCACAAAAGAAATCTGAGAGGCTTCGTCGGGCTTGAGATCAGCTGAGAGATCATACCCATGAAGGTGCACTTCGTCTTTCTTGTTGGTGAAAAACCGGAACGTTACAGGCGTGCCTTCAGTAACCGCAACAACCACAGGCCCTTCGGCAAGCTGACCATCTATAACGTTGAATTCGAATTGTCGTGTCTGCAGCTCAGTAGGCTTTGCGGCGGACTGCGGTGCCGGCCTCATCACTAGAAACAAACCGCCCAGTAACAACACCCCAAGCAGCAAGATAGAAACTGTCGATTTGTTCACTGTGCTTCTCCGATTTTATCGCGCACAGACATGTTTTATACACGTCTTAACCTGTCATAAGAACCGCAAGGCCGTCAGCGGCTGAGCCAAAATCCACAAACCTGCGATTGTAAAGCCAATCATTAACGCCAGCATCGGCAGATGACTAAGCATGGCTTTGCCGCGTACACCAAAAACCTGCAGCGCAACTCGATGGGCAACCCAGACACTGACAACATGACCAATCAAAATTAAGCCTACCTGAGAATGCCAAACCACCGCCATGTCCGGCAAAATTGGGGCCCGATAACTGTGCAGTGTGCCGAACAAATTCCATTGCCAACCAAACGGGTCAGCCGCCAGACTGATAATCTTCAGGCCGTGACTCAAGATCAGCTTTTTTGAGGGCGAAAAAAAAGGGGCTGCTAACCTAGCAGCCCCTTTAAGTATTGGTGGGTCGTGCTGGATTCGAACCAGCGACCAATTGGTTAAAAGCCAACTGCTCTACC
>NZ_JBFJTH010000040.1:0-26093 GCF_041625495.1 Litorivivens sp.
CGCAGTGTGCCGATGGTGACCTTGGCGACTGCGCATCCGGCCAAATTCCCGGATGCGGTCATGAAGGCAGGCTACCCCGAATCACCGGCACTGCCGCATCACATGCAGGATTTGCTGACCCTGCCTGAGCGCTATGAGGTGCTCGATAACGATCTTGCTGCGGTGCAATCCTTTATGGCGTCGCACATCAGCGCCTGATGAGTCTTATTATTCAGCGACGCCAGCCGGCGCTGGACAAGGTTGGGTTTTCTGATGCCGTGCCGTCGCTGTTGCAGCGTATTTATGCGTCGCGTGGGCTGTTCAAGGATGAAGACTGTGACCTGTCGCTGAGCCGCCTGTTGCCGCCTACCTGCAAGGGACTGGACGAAGCGGTATCACGCCTTGTCGACGCAATTACTCTCCAGCAAAAGATACTGATCGTCGGCGATTTCGACGCTGATGGCGCTACCAGTTCGGCACTTGGTCTTCGCGTGTTGCGAGCTTTTGGTGCTGAACGCGTGGATTTCCTCGTGCCCAATCGGTTCGAGTACGGCTATGGTCTGAGCCCGGAAATTGTTGACGTGGCCGCCCAATCCACCCCTGACCTGATTGTTACGGTAGATAACGGCATTTCCAGTATCGCCGGCGTCGCAGCCGCCAATGCGTGTGGTATTGACGTGGTGGTGACCGATCACCATTTGCCGGGTGACGAATTGCCCGACGCGCTCGCCATTGTGAACCCCAATCAACCGGGCTGTCCGTTTCCAAGCAAGGCTCTGGCTGGTGTGGGCGTTATGTTTTATCTGCTGTCGGCCCTGCGCGCAGGACTGACTGCTGCAGGGTGGTTTAAGAAGAGGGCAATCGCGCCGCCACGCATGGCGGATTACCTCGATCTGGTCGCGCTGGGTACGGTGGCGGACGTGGTGCCGCTGGATCATAACAACCGTATTTTGGTGGCTCAGGGCATTCGGCGGATTCGGGCCGGCATGGCCAGTCCCGGTATTTACGCGCTGTTGGAGGTGGGGCGGCGCGACCCCACGCATCTGCAGGCCGCAGATCTTGGGTTTGTGGTCGGCCCGCGCCTTAATGCGGCCGGTCGGCTCGATGACATGTCGCTGGGCATCCGCTGTCTGGTGGCAGACAGCGCTGACGAGGCGAGAAGGCTGGCGTCAGAGCTGGATAGTCTTAACCGTGAGCGGCGCGAGATTGAGCAGGGCATGCAGCAGGAGGCATTGCGGCACCTTGAAAACCTGCAACTGGATGCCGATAAAATGCCGCTGGGGCTCACCTTGCATGACGATACCTGGCATCCCGGCGTGGTTGGTTTGGTGGCTTCACGTATTAAAGAGCGTTTTCACCGGCCGGTTATCGCATTCGCACCTGAAGACAACGACACGGTCAAAGGCTCAGGCCGTTCCATCGCCGGTATTCATCTGCGCGATGTGCTGGATCTGGTCAATAAACGGTGTCCCGGCGCGATCATTAAGTTCGGGGGGCATGCTATGGCAGCCGGGCTGAGCCTGCATCGAGCGGCGCTCGATGAATTTTCGCATGCGTTCGCCAGCACGATTGCCGAGCAATCAGATCCTGAGCTGTTTGAGGCGCGACTAAGTAGTGATGGTGAATTGCACGCTGGCGAGCTGACCCAGTCTATGGCTCAGTCACTGTTGGACGCAGGACCTTGGGGCCAGCATTTTCCCGAGCCGCGATTCGATGGCGAATTTTTACTGATTAATCAGCGTATCGTCGGTGAAAAGCATCTAAAACTGGTGGTTGCGCCGGAATCTTCGCCGCAAAAAGCCATTGATGCCATTGCCTTCAATATTGACCCCGATGTCTGGCCCAACCCTGACGCCCGCCGGGTGCGGCTTTACTATGCGCTGGATGTAAACCGATTTCGCGGCACAGAGCAATTGCAGCTTATGGTGCAGTCCCTCGAGGTTATGGACTAGCCATTATTTTACGGCGTGCCACTGAGTTTCGGGAGCACTGGCAAGACTGCCTGATCGGTGAATCTGTGCTGTCGCCGGGCGGGCACCCCAAAACAGCGTCGCGGCTTTCAGCTCTAGTGTCCTTCCTGTAAAATTGCCGCTCTTTTTATCGCTGGACAGACTCTACATGCTGGAAGTTAACGCACTGAGACAATCAATCAAGGATATGACCGAGCGAACAGACGTGCTCCGGGGGTATCTTTGACTACGCTCACAAGAAAGAGCGGCTGACTGAAGTCGAGCTGGAGCTGGGTGAACCCTCCGTGTGGGACGACCCAGACAAAGCGCAGGCCCTTGGGCGCGAGCGAGCAGCACTAGAGGCTGTGGTGCACACCATAGACGAGATGGACAGCGGTCTGGTGGACTTGTCTGAACTGCTGGAAATGGTGGTGGAAGAGGGCGATGAAGACACGCTCGAAGCGCTCGAAGGCGACATTGAAAAACTCGAGGCCGGGCTTAATACCCTAGAGTTCCGCCGCATGTTTTCCGGCGAGATGGATGCAAGTAACTGCTTTCTCGATATTCAGGCCGGTTCTGGTGGTACTGAGGCGCAGGACTGGGCCAATATGCTCCTTCGCATGTATCTGCGCTGGGGTGAGCGTCGTGGTTTCAAGCCCGAGCTGATTGAAGTCTCTGCTGGTGAGGTTGCAGGCATTAAAAGTGCCACAGTACAGTTTAGTGGAGAGTACGCCTACGGTTGGCTGCGAACGGAAACCGGGGTTCATCGTTTGGTGCGCAAGTCGCCTTTTGACTCGGGCAATCGTCGACATACGTCATTTGCATCGGTTTGGGTCTCGCCGGAGATCGACGATGATATCGATATTGAGATTAATCCGTCCGATGTGCGCACCGATACTTATCGAGCGAGCGGCGCGGGCGGTCAGCACATTAACAAAACCGACTCAGCGGTGCGTCTGACCCACGAACCTACGGGCATCGTGGTGCAGTGCCAGAGCGAGCGCTCGCAGCATCAGAACCGCGATAAGTCCTGGAAAATGCTCAAGGCAAAGCTTTACGAGTTGGAGCTACAAAAACGCAATCAGGCGGCCCAAGCGGTAGAAGACAGCAAGTCGGATATCGGATGGGGCAGTCAAATCCGCTCATACGTGCTGGATGACCAGCGTATCAAGGATTTGCGCACTAACGTACAAACCAGCAACTGCGATCGGGTGCTGGATGGCGATATCGATCAATTTATTGAAGCCAGCCTGAAAAGCGGCCTCTAATCCATAGGTACCTCAATGACCGAGCAAACTCCTCTGAACGCTGACGACAATCGCCTGATCGCGGAACGTCGCGGAAAATTGCAGAAAATACGGGATCAGCGCAACGCTTTTCCCAATACCTATCGTCGAACCGACTATGCGGCAGACCTGCAAAACGAGTTGGGCGAGAAAGATAAGGCCGAGTTGGAAGCACTGGATCGCAAGGCCTGTGTCGCAGGTCGCATTATGGCCAAGCGGGGGCCGTTCCTGGTACTGCAGGATGGCACCGGGCGAATTCAGGCGTATGTAGACAAGAAGACGCTCCCCGCCGAGCAGATGGAAGAAATCAAAACCTGGGATATCGGGGACATTATCGGTACCACCGGGCCTGTGCATAAATCCGGAAAGGGTGATCTCTACGTCTACCTGGAAAAGGTGGAACTGCTGACTAAATCCCTGCGCCCCTTGCCCGACAAATTCCATGGTTTGCAGGATCAGGAAATGCGCTACCGTCAGCGTTATGTCGACCTGATCGTCAACCCCGAAGTTCGTGACGTATTTCGCACACGCGCTAAAATTGTGAGCTCCATTCGCCGCTATCTGGGTGAGCGAGACTACATGGAAGTGGAAACGCCCATGATGCAGGTGATTCCCGGCGGTGCCAGTGCGCGTCCCTTCATCACGCACCACAACGCACTCGATCTTGATATGTATCTCAGAATCGCTCCTGAGTTGTACCTAAAACGTCTAGTAGTTGGCGGTTTTGAACGAGTTTTCGAAATTAACCGAAACTTTCGCAACGAAGGTTTGTCAACACGGCACAATCCAGAATTTACAATGCTGGAGTTCTATCAGGCTTACGCAGACTACAAAGACCTGATGGATCTGACGGAAGACATGTTGCGAACGGTAACGCTGGAAGTGTTAGGCACCACCCGCGTGGTACAAACCGAGCGCAATGCAGATGGCGAGGTGGTGAACGAGAAAGTTTACGATTTTGGCGAGCCCTTCCAGCGCCTGTCGGTGTTTGATGCAGTGTTGAAATTCAACCCTGACATCACCGCCGAGGCGCTGGCAGACGATACTCAGGCGCGGGAAATTGCGAAGCGATTGGGTATCAAGCTGAAGGATAGTTGGGGTCTAGGTAAGGTACAGATCGAAATCTTTGAAGAGACTGTAGAGCATCTATTAGACCAGCCAACCTTCATTACGGAGTACCCAACTGAGGTTTCCCCGCTTGCTCGCCGAAGCGATGCGAATCCCTTCGTCACAGACCGCTTTGAGTTTTTTGTTGGTGGTCGAGAGCTTGCTAACGGTTTTTCGGAGCTGAATGACGCAGAAGACCAGGCGGCCCGCTTTATGGAGCAGGTTGCCGAAAAAGAAGGTGGAGATCTTGAGGCTATGCACTACGACGCTGACTATATCAAGGCGTTGGAATATGGCTTGCCACCGACAGCCGGTGAAGGTATAGGTATTGACCGCTTGGTTATGCTGTTAACCGATTCTCCGTCCATTCGCGACGTGTTGCTGTTTCCACATATGCGGCCGGAGGGTAGTGCTGGCTGATAGAAAAGGATATTGTTGTCTAAAACAAAAGGGAGACTGTGAATGCGACTTGATACAGTGGACTTGTTTCAGGGTTTGAGTAATGAAGAGCTGGAGGCCTTGCGTCGTGCCAGCGTTGCCAGAGAGTTCAGTAAAAATTCAGTTGTCATTCACGAAGGTGATCTGGCTGACTCCCTTTATATCATAGAGCGTGGGCGCGTTAAGGTTTACTGTAGCGACAAGAACGGTAAGGACTTTGTGCTCGATATTCTCGAAGATGGCGATTATTTCGGGGAGCTTGCCTTGCTGGATGATGACCGCCGTTCCGCCTCTGTTCGCGCCATGGAAACGGCCAGTTTTCGGGTGATTTATAAGCAGGATTTCAATACCGTTCTGGATGCTCATCCGAATATCGCGCGCACGCTGATCCGCAACCTCACTCGTCGCATTCGCAAGTTGACCGACGACGTTAAAGCGCTGGCATTGCAGGATGTATACGGCCGTGTGGCCAAAGTGCTGACGACATTGGCGGAGACTGACGACAAAGGTGTGGGGCGAATCCAGGAAAAGCTGACTCAGCAGGATATTGCCGACCGAGTCGGCGCTTCACGTGAAATGGTTGCGCGAATCCTGAAGGACCTGACGATCGGCGAGTATATCGCCATTGAGTCTCGCCAGATTTTGCTGCTCAAACAGCTGCCCGAAAGCTATTAAACCAGCAGCAGCTCGGCTCCTAATTGCCCGTCGGCGTAGGAGCCGGGTTCGCTGATGAATCTTCTCCAGCCGGTTCGACGGTTGTCACTGTGGCAGTAGCTCGGCCGCGTCCAAATCGTGCCTGAAGGGTGTCGCCCTGGGATAGCGAGCCAGCATCCGTCACGGCCTTTCCACGTGCATCCAGCACAATCGCATAGCCCCGCTGAAGAGTGCCGTCGGGACTCAGCTTGCGGATCATTTCTGCTGTGTGGTTCAGGCGTTGTTGCTGGTGGCGCAGCGCGTTTCTGACTGCGACCATCAGTCGCTTTTGGGTCTCTTCGAGTTGTCGCTGTTGCTGTGTCAATTGGCGACTGGGGCTGAGCGACAGCAGGCGTTTTTCCAGACTGTTTACGCGATGGCGGTGGGTTTGTAAGAGCTGCCCAATCAGGCGTTGCAGATACAATTCCCGTTCATCGAGACGTTGCGAGCGCTCACTGATCAATTGCGCGGGATTACGAAGCCGCTTGTGCAGACTCTGCTGTCTTTCGCGGGCACCGCGCAGTGTCCGCAGTATTTGGTTCTGCAACGAGGCGTTGAGTGAGCTGAGGTAAGTGCGCACTTCCATTTGGTCCGGGCACAGTAGCTCTGCGGCCGCCGACGGTGTGGGTGCGCGCAGGTCGGCAACAAAGTCGGCTATGCTGAAGTCAACTTCGTGCCCGACAGCGCTTACTACGGGTAGCTCACTGCTGAATACCGCTTCGGCCACGCTACGTTCGTTGAAGGGCCATAGATCTTCCAGCGAACCGCCGCCACGGGTTAGTAACACAACGTCTGGGCGGTCGTCTCCGCTGAGCTGGTTGGCCAGTTTCAGAGCGTTGACAAGCTGCGCGGCTGCTGCCTCACCCTGCACCTGAGAGGGGATCAGGGTAACGCGAAGTGCCGGCCAGCGGCGGGCGATCACCGAAAGCACATCGCGGATCGCCGCACCGGTGGGGGAGGTGATCACCGCCAAGTGGCGAACCCGTTTCGGCAACGCGCGCTTGCGATCGAACTTGCCTGCCGCCTTGAGCTCCTGTTTAAGCTGTTCAAAAGCCTGGGCCAGCGCGCCAGCCCCTGCGGGCTGCATCGTGTCGACTATTAGCTGATAGTCGCCGCGCCCCTCGTACAGGCTTACTTTGCCGGTGATCTGCACCTGCTGCCCCGCTTGGGGCTGAAAGCGCACCGCAAAGTTCCGGCTTTTGAACATCGCGCATCGAATCTGGGCGCGGTCATCCTTTAATGTGAAATACCAGTGGCCTGAGCCAGGGCGCGCGAGGTTGGAAAGCTCGCCAACCACGCTAACCTGCGAAAAACAGTCTTCTAACAGCTGTTTTGCCAGCCTATTGAGCTGGCCAACCGACAGAACATCAGTAGGAGAGGGTGTTTGCATGGGCGGCATTGTAAACGAATGAGAGCAAAGCCGGCGACTATTGGTTTACTCGCATGGCCCCCATCCCTTAAAATTGTCCGATTAACTCGCGATCACCGGAAGAAGCTATGCTGCGAATCGCACAAGAAGCCCTCACTTTTGACGATGTACTCCTACTGCCAGGCTACTCCGAGGTTACCGCTAAGGATGTGAGCCTGCGGACTCGTCTGAGCCGTAATATTGAATTGAACATTCCCCTGCTGTCTGCAGCAATGGATACGGTGACCGAAAGCCGTCTCGCCATTGCGCTTGCTCAGGAAGGGGGTATTGGCATTATCCACAAAAGCATGACGATCGAGCAGCAGGCCGCAGAAGTACGTGCGGTCAAAAAGCACGAAAGTGGTGTGGTGAAAGACCCTATCACCATTGATGCCAATGCCACATTGGCGGATCTGATTGAGCTGCGACGTAAAAACAAGATCTCCGGCCTGCCGGTCATGGACAAAGGCGAGCTGGTGGGTATTGTGACCAGTCGCGATGTTCGTTTTGAGGAAGACCCGAGCAAGCTCGTGTCGGCGATCATGACGCCAAAAGATAAGCTGGTAACGGTGCAGGAAGGCGCCGATATGGCCTTGGTGCGTGAATTGCTGCACCGCAATCGTATCGAAAAGGTCCTGGTGGTCAATGATGCCTTTAAGCTGCGCGGCATGATTACCGTCAAGGATATGAACAATGCCCAGACCTATCCTCACGCTTGTAAGGATGCGTCCGGTCAGCTGCGTGTCGGAGCCTCCGTAGGCACCAGTGCCGATACCGATGACCGGGTTGCCGCATTGGTCGAGGCTGGGGTAGATGTGCTGGTGGTTGATACCGCTCACGGGCATTCCCGTAATGTGCTCAAGCGGGTATCTATGATCAAGCAGCAATATCCGCAGATCGACGTGATTGGTGGCAATATCGCGACCGCAGAAGCGGCCAAGGCTCTGTTGGAAGCAGGTGCCGATGGCGTGAAAGTGGGCATTGGACCGGGCTCAATCTGTACTACCCGGATTGTCACCGGTATTGGCGTGCCTCAGATTTCGGCGATTGCCAATGTCGTGGAGGCCCTGCAGGGAACCGATGTGCCGGTCATCGCCGATGGTGGTATTCGTTACTCTGGCGATATCTCCAAGGCGGTTGCAGCCGGTGCGCACTCGGTGATGATGGGTTCCATGTTTGCCGGTACAGAAGAAGCTCCAGGCGAAGTGGAGCTTTATCAGGGGCGTACTTACAAATCCTACCGTGGCATGGGTTCAATGGGCGCCATGGCTAAAACCCAGGGATCCAGCGATCGCTATTTCCAAAGTGCGGAAGAAGGCGTGGAGAAGCTGGTTCCAGAAGGTATTGAAGGCCGTGTTCCCTTTAAAGGGTCACTGTCTGCCATTGTCCATCAGTTGATGGGTGGGCTGCGTTCTGCCATGGGTTACACCGGCAGTATTGATATCGACACCATGCGTACCCGGCCTCAGTTTACCCGGGTGACGTCTGCCGGTATGAACGAAAGTCATGTGCATGACGTGAGTATCACCAAGGAAGCACCTAACTACCCGCGCGGGTAAGGCTGATCGCGAGAGTGAGTGCTGCTCGCTCTCGCCGAAAAGCCACAGGTATTGTCGACACGGGGCGCAGGCCCCGTTTCTCTTTTCAGATCAGAGACACAAGCATGCAAAACATCCATTCTCACCGTATTCTGGTTCTAGATTTCGGTTCCCAGTACACCCAGCTTATTGCACGTCGTGTACGCGAAATCGGTGTGTACTGTGAGATCCATGCCTTTGATATGCCGGAAGAGGATATCCGTGCGTTTAATGCAAAAGGCATCATTCTGGCAGGGGGGCCTGAGTCGGTAACCGCCGGTCAGTCGCCGCGTGCGCCGCAGGTTGTGTTTGAGCTGGATGTGCCGGTGCTGGGCATCTGTTACGGCATGCAAACCATGGCTGAGCAATTAGGCGGCAAGGTCGAGTCGTCTACGATTCGCGAGTTTGGTTACGCGCGAGTATCGGTCAATGAGCCCGGTAGCCTGCTGCAAGATATTGCAGATCACATGGAAGGTTCTCGCGCTCAGCTCGATGTGTGGATGAGTCATGGCGACAAGGTTGTGACCCTGCCGCAAGGGTTTTCCGTCATGGCCGAAACACCATCGTGTCCTATAGCCGGTATGGTGAATGAAGCCCGGAAATTCTATGGTGTGCAATTTCACCCGGAGGTGACGCATACGTTGCAGGGCAAGCGTATATTTGAGCACTTCTTGCTGAATATTTGCGGATGCGAGGCTCTGTGGACCGCAGAGAACATCATTAACGATGGTATTGAGCGGGTACGTAAACAGGTTGGTGATCGTAAAGTATTGCTGGGGCTGTCCGGCGGTGTAGACAGTTCGGTAGTGGCGGCGCTCTTGCATCGCGCTATCGGCGATCAGCTGACTTGTGTGTTTGTGGATAATGGCCTGCTGCGTAAAAACGAAGGCGATCAAGTGATGACCATGTTTGCCGAAAACATGGGTGTACGGGTAATTCGCGCTGATGCAGTTGAAGTCTTCCTATCGCGCTTGCAAGGCATCAATGACCCTGAGCAGAAACGCAAAGTTATCGGCAATACCTTCATTGAGATCTTCGATGAAGAAGCCCAGAAGCTGAAAGATGTGGATTTTCTGGCGCAGGGCACCATTTATCCGGATGTCATTGAGTCGGCTGCAGCCAAAACCGGTAAGGCCCATGTGATCAAATCCCACCACAATGTGGGTGGTCTGCCAGATGACATGCGTTTTGAATTGGTAGAGCCGCTGCGCGAACTATTCAAGGATGAGGTGCGCAAGATCGGTTTGGAGCTGGGCCTGCCGTATGACATGGTCTATCGTCATCCCGTCCCGGGGCCTGGTTTGGGTGTACGCATTCTGGGTGAAGTTAAAAAAGAATACGCCGACCTGTTGCGCGAGGCCGACGCTATCTTTATTGAAGAGCTGCACAAGGCTGATTGGTACCACAAAACCAGCCAGGCCTTTGCCGTATTCCTGCCGGTAAAATCGGTAGGGGTGGTAGGCGACCAGCGCCGCTACGAATATGTTATAGCGCTGCGCGCCGTAGAAACCATCGACTTCATGACTGCTCGTTGGGCTCACCTGCCATACGAGCTGTTGGAGACTGTCTCCAACCGGATTATCAATGAAATATCCGGTGTCTCGCGCGTAACGTATGACGTTTCCAGTAAGCCGCCAGCTACCATTGAATGGGAGTAATCGGTGCTCGCCGATGACGAAAAGTGGATGCGCCATGCCCTAGCGCTGGCACGTGAAGCGGAGCGTCTGGGTGAGGTGCCGGTGGGGGCCGTGCTGGTTCGCGGCGGTGAGCTATTGGCAGAAGGTTTTAATCAGCCAATCAGCAGCAATGACCCCACTGCGCACGCTGAAGTGGTTGTGCTGCGCAATGCAGCAAAGGCGGTGAGTAATTACCGGTTACCCGGCACAACCCTTTATGTCACTGTTGAGCCATGCACCATGTGCGCCGGTTCGTTGATTCACGCGCGTGTCAGCCGTCTGGTGTATGGTGCCCCGGAACCTCGAGCGGGCGCGGTTGCCAGTCAGTTGCAGATTTTGTCGCAACCGTTTTATAACCATCGGATGGAGGTGGAGGGCGGTGTACTGGCTGAAGAGTGCGCGACGCTGATGAGCGATTTTTTTGCCAATAAACGGCGCTGAGTTCCACGTCTCAATCCCAGTTCTTTCAAGATTAGTGATCACTCAAGGGTGTGTGTCTGATCACAGTGCCTTGTAAAATGGCGCCAAGGCTGGTGGAAGCAAGTCTTCTGCGACTTTGGGTGGCGGTACCCGCACCTTGCTTATTTCTGTCCAGGTAAGCAGGCTGTAGTAGTGGCGGATATTCTGTACGTAGTGCACGGCTTCGTCACCACGGGCGAAGCCATAGCGTGTTTTACTGAAGTATTTGCGTTGACGCAGTAAAGGCAGGCGCTCTTTTACATCGGTCCACAGATTGGGGTTGCCGCCCTGTTTTTTGGTGAGCGTGCGGGCGTCTTCAAGGTGGCCGCGGCCGATATTGTAGGACGCCAGCGCGAACCAGCTGCGGTCTGGCTCGGGAATCGTATCATCGAGCAGTTGGTAGATTTTTTTGTAGTAACGGGCTCCGCCGCGAAGGCTCTGGCGGGCGTCGAATCGGTATTTGACACCCATCTCTTTGGCCGTGCGTCGGGTCAGCATCATCATGCCTTTAACCCCGGTGGGTGAAACTGCTCGCGGATTCCAGTAGGACTCTTGATAGCTCATGGCGGCCAGCAGGCGCCAGTCGATTTCGTATTCCAGTGCAACCTGTTCAATCAGATCCTTGTATTCCGGGAGTCTCAACTCTACCGCTTCAACAAAGGTCTGCGAGTTAATCTGGGTATTGCTTTCATTGTGGCCATAAAAGCGTTCCACCAAACTGGCGAGAGCACCGCTGCCGCGGATCTTCTCAAAAAAAGCATCCAGTTTTTTTTGCAGGCGGGTGTTGTCGTACTTGCTCGTCAGTGCCCACGCGAGAGCGCTGGGTTCACCGATAGAGAAGGCGACGCGGAGTTGGGGGTAAAAGCCTTTATTGGCGATATACTCATTGGAGTCGATGACGGTGAATTCGATGTCGCCATTCTCAAGCAATTCCAGCAGGTCAGCCGTTTCGAGTTTTGGAGGCGATTCCCAAGTGAGCTCTGGATACTCTTCCCGGAGTTCTCTTAGGGTTTCTTCCTGGGTGCTGCCCTGCATGACCTGCAGTTTGCGTCCAATGAGGTCTTCTACCGAATCAGCGTAGGCAATGCCCCTTCGATAAATGACAAACTGCCGTACTTTCATGTAGGTAGGGCCGTATTCGAAGTGCAGGCTTCGCTCCTGAGAGGGGGTGAGGCTTGCAGCCGCAATATGGCTGCGTCCCTTCTCTAGGCGCAGAAACAGGTCGTCGATGCCGTATACAGGGGTTACTTTAAGCTCTACACCCAGGTAGTCAGCAAACATATTGGCCAGCACGTACTCGAAGCCGGTGCCTGTGCCGCGGTTTTCGTAGTAGGTGGTGGGGCCATTGCGGGTCACTACCTTGAGGACGCCTTCCTTCTGGATATGATCCAGGCTGTCCTGCTCCTGGCAGGCGGCCAGCAACAGGCTAAACAGTAGGGTAACTAGGGTCGGGAGTCTGTTCACAACATGCTCAGCGGTAATTTGTCACAATTCTAGCCTTGGCGGGGTTTAGGCGCCAGATTTGTCGTCCGGTGCAAGTGGTGGATTTCGATAAAAATTCGCCGCCAAATCGATTACAATACGCCGCTCAATTTTAGCTCACACAAGGCACTCTCCCAGCATGCTGATACTTCCCGGCTCCCCGGCGCTTTCCGACTTCCGGCTGGAAAAGCTCAAATTGACGCTGCATGACATCGTACCCGATCTGCGGGCGCTGTCAGCTAATTTTGTTCATCTGGCGGCTATCGATGGTGCGCTCACAGAGGATGAGAAGGCGGTGCTGGACCAGCTGTTGCATTACGGGCCCTCGCTAGAGCAGGAATCGGTGGACGGCCTCAGTGTTGTTGTGACGCCGCGGGTAGGCACTATCTCCCCATGGTCGAGCAAGGCGACTGATATAGCCCGCAATGCCGGGTTGAACAAAATTCAGCGTCTGGAGCGGGGGGTGGAATATCGGCTGTTGTTCAGCGAATCGCCCACTGAAGAACAGCTGCAGGCGGTGCGCGCCGCGCTTCACGATCGTATGGTTGAAACGGTGTTTGCCACGCCGGAACAGGCCGAGGTGCTTTTTCAGCAGCAGGCGCCTGCACCGCTGGCAACTGTGCCTGTGCTGGCTAGTGGGCGTGAGGCATTGGAGCAGGCCAACACAAGCCTTGGGCTGGCGTTGGCGGACGACGAAATTGATTATCTGCTGGAGGCTTTCAGCGGATTGCAGCGTGACCCCACTGACGTTGAATTGATGATGTTCGCCCAGGCCAACTCGGAACACTGTCGCCACAAGATTTTTAACGCCAGCTGGAGTATAGACGGCGAAGAGCAGGCCTACTCCCTGTTCAAAATGATCAAAAATACGCATGAACTGGGCGGAGAAAATGTGCTCAGCGCCTATGCGGATAACGCAGCCGTGGTGACGGGCACCAAGGCTGGCCGTTTCTACCCCGAGGCGGACAATTTTGAGTATCGCTACCATCAGGAAGATATTCATCTGCTGATGAAGGTGGAAACCCATAATCATCCTACTGCAATAGCGCCATTCCCGGGGGCGGGAACGGGCAGTGGCGGTGAAATTCGCGATGAGGGTGCAGTCGGCCGTGGCTCTAAACCCAAAGTGGGATTGACGGGCTTTACCGTTTCCAATCTGCAGTTGCCCGGTGCAACCCAACCCTGGGAGCAGGATTACGGCAAACCCGTTCGAATAGTTTCAGCGCTGGATATTATGGTGGAAGGGCCTATTGGCGGCGCCGCGTTTAACAATGAATTTGGCCGTCCAAATATCTGTGGTTACTTCCGTACATACGAAGAAACGGTTGCTGGCCCTAACGGCGAGGAGCGGCGCGGTTACCATAAGCCCATCATGATTGCCGGTGGCTACGGTAATATCAAAGCCGAACACGTGGATAAGCCCCCGTTTTCAGCTGGTGCCAAACTGGTGGTTCTAGGTGGGCCTGCTATGCTGATTGGCCTGGGTGGTGGCGCGGCGTCTTCCATGAGCAGCGGGGCCTCCAGCGAAGATCTGGATTTTGCCTCGGTGCAGCGTCAGAACCCGGAAATTGAGCGTCGTTGCCAGGAAGTTATCGACCGCTGCTGGTCTCGTGGTGAGCAAAACCCCATAGCCTTTATTCATGATGTGGGTGCGGGCGGCCTGTCTAATGCCTTTCCGGAGCTAGTCAAAGACGGCGGCACCGGCGGCACCTTCGATATCCGGAACGTGCCTAATGCAGAACCGGGTATGTCGCCGCTGGAAATCTGGTGCAACGAATCCCAGGAGCGCTATGTACTTGCCATCAATCCGCAAGACATGGCCACATTTGAAGCCATCTGCGAGCGCGAACGTTGTCCCTATGCCGTGGTAGGCGAGGCAACAGACGAGAAACACCTACGTGTTGGCGACACGCACTTCGAAAATAATCCGGTAGATCTGCCGATGTCGGTATTGTTTGGTAAGCCGCCGAAAATGCATCGGGAGGTACAGCGAGCAAAGTTTGCCAAGCCCACGCTGGATCTGGAAGGCGTTGATCTGGAAGAAGCCGCAGAGCGGCTGTTGCGCTTGCCTACCGTCGGTAGTAAACAATTTCTGATCACTATTGGCGATCGCTCGGTAACCGGTCAGGTGCACCGTGATCAGCTGGTCGGCCCCTGGCAAGTGCCGGTAGCGGATTGTGCGGTTACCACCGTGTCATATGACAGCTATGCGGGTGAGGCGATGGCGATGGGTGAGCGCACGCCAATGGCGCTGATTGACAGCCCGGCATCCGGTCGAATGGCCATTGCTGAAGCCATTACCAATATTGCATCTACCCGGATTGGCCAGCTGTCCGACATCAAACTGTCGGCTAACTGGATGTGTGCGGCGGGTCACCCTGGCGAAGATGAACGACTCTACGACACCGTGCGTGCAGTGGGTATGGAATTGTGTCCGCAGCTCGGGATCACGGTTCCCGTGGGTAAAGATTCCATGTCCATGCGCACGGTCTGGAATGAAGGTGATGAAGAGAAAGCCGTTACCGCGCCAATGTCTCTGATTATCTCAGCCTTCTCGCCAGTGCTCGATGTTCGCAAAACGGTTACCCCGCAGCTCAAAGCGCTGGCTGAAGATACCTGTCTATTGCTGGTGGATTTGGGCAATGGCAAGCATCGCCTAGGCGCGTCCTGTCTTGCGCAGGTTTATAACCAGATTGGCGATGAGCCGGCTGACCTTGACAGTGCTGAGCAACTTAAGGGCTTCTTTAACGCGGTTCAGTCGCTGTTGGCTGAAGACAAGCTGTTGGCCTACCACGATCGTTCAGACGGCGGTTTGTTTGTGACGCTAGCGGAAATGGCCTTTGCTGGACATTGCGGGTTGGATGTTGACCTCTCTGCGTTGGAAGGGCCAAGCCTGGCGGTGCTGTATTCCGAGGAGCCGGGCGCGGTGCTGCAGGTTCGTCGCGGTGACATCGATGCGGTTAAGGCGGTGTTTGCCGACTTTGGGCTCGCGCAGCAGGTGGTTGAAATTGGCAAACCGGAAACGGGTGATGCGCTACGCATTCGCCGCTTTGCTGAGGTGTTATTTGATAAGCCGCGTTCGTATTGTCAGCGTTTGTGGTCGCAAACCAGCTATGCGATTCAGTCGCTACGCGACAACCCGGAGTGTGCCCAGCAGGAGTATGACGCCTTGCTGGCGGATGACCCTGGTCTGAGTGTGAAGCTTACTTATGATATCAACGAGGATATCGCTGCACCCTTTATCCAGCGGGGGGCTAAGCCGAAGGTGGCTATTCTGCGTGAGCAGGGTGTCAACGGGCAGATGGAAATGGCTGCGGCCTTTGATCGCGCTGGCTTTACCGCGGTTGATGTGCATATGAGTGATATTCTCAGCGGCAGAGTATCGCTGGCGGACTTCAAAGGGCTTGCCGCCTGTGGTGGCTTCTCCTATGGCGACGTACTTGGCGCAGGTGAAGGCTGGGCCAAAACCATTCTCTTCAACAATCGCGCGCGTGATGAATTTGAAGCGTATTTTACCCGCGAAGACACGTTCTCGCTGGGGGTGTGCAATGGCTGTCAGATGATGTCCAACCTGCGTGACCTTATCCCTGGTGCTGCGCACTGGCCGCGTTTTGTACGTAATCGCTCAGAGCAATTTGAGGCGCGTTTTTCGCTGGTTAAAGTTGAGTCATCACCTTCTATTGTGCTCGCCGGCATGGCGGGTTCTCACATGCCGGTGGCGGTGGCCCACGGCGAGGGTCGGGCAGAGTTTCGCTCGGTCGAACATCAGCAGCAGTGTTTCGACAGCGGCACGCTGGCAATGCGCTTTGTGGATACACAACTGGCAGCCACTGAGGTCTATCCGGCAAACCCGAACGGTTCTCCTGAGGGGCTGACTGGGCTGTGTTCCGAAGATGGTCGTGTCACTATCATGATGCCGCATCCAGAGCGGGTATTTCGTGCAGTGACCAACTCCTGGTATCCGGATGACTGGCAGGAAGACGGCGCCTGGCTGCGTCTGTTCCGCAACGCTCGCGTCTGGCTCGGGTAACTTCTCTGCAACAGCAATCTACGCCAGTGCTTGTTATACTCGCTCGCTTTTAGCAGGCACTGGCCAGAACACAGGCCCTATTTGGGGCCGACAATAACGGTGGACAGGATTAAATGAACAAGTACCCCTGGTGGAAAAACGCACTGATACTGGTGATCGTGGCGTTTGGGCTGTTTTATGCCGCCCCCAACCTTTACAGCCCCGATCCGGCAATTCAGATTTCAGGTGAAAGTGGTGGCGCCATCATCAGTGAAGTTGAACTGCAGAAAGTGACCAAGGCGCTGGAAGCCGAAGGTATTGAGCATTTCGGGGAATCCATCTCGGAAAAAGGTAATTCGGCGCTGGTGCGGCTTAAAGATCGCGAGCAGCAGCTTACCGCTCAGCGACTGATCCAACGTGCTCTGGGTGACGGCTTTATCGTTGCGTTGAATCTGGCACCTACCACACCGGATTGGCTCACCGCGTGGGGCGGCCAGCCCATGAAGCTGGGCCTGGATCTTAGTGGTGGTGTGCATTTTCTGCTGGAAGTGGATACCGATAGCGCGATAGTCGGGCGTCAGGAGTTCTACAGTACGGGAATCAAACGCGCACTTCGCCAAGAGCGTATTCGCGGACTGGTGCAGTTGCAGGACAACGGTGCTATAGAAGGCCGGTTCAAGAGCGAAGAGCTGCGAGACCGCGCAGCGCGAGTAATTCGAGATGAATACGCCGAGCTTCAGGTCACCAAAACGGAAGAGGGTGAGGATTACTTTCTGCGTGCTGTTATTGGCGAGCAAACCCGTAAAGAAATTGAAAATTACGCAGTGGAGCAGAACCTGACGACCCTGCGTAATCGAGTCAATGAACTGGGGGTTTCCGAGCCTTTGGTTCAGCGCCAGGGCAAAAGCCGCATTGTGGTTGAATTGCCGGGTATCCAGGATACCGCGGAAGCCAAACGGATTCTGGGTAAAACAGCGAATCTGGAATTTCGCTTAGAAGCACGTTATGACGCGCCAGCGTCTGACCGTCAGTACTTCGAGTTCCGTTCTGACCGCTATGGCGATGCCGGTGCCTGGTTGGAAAAGGATATCGTTATCACGGGCGAACGAGTGTCCAATGCCCAGGCTGGGTTTGATCAGCAAACTGGACAGGCGCAGGTAAACATCACGCTGGACAGCGAAGGCGGCACCCTGATGCACAGGATAACGCGCCACAATATCAATCGCCGTCTGGGGGTGCTGTTTATTGAGCGCAAAACGCGCACGACCTATGTTGAGACAGCGTCCGGCGAAGAGAAAGTTATAAAAACGCCATACGATGAAAAGCGCATAATCAGTCTTGCGACCATTCGCGATGCGTTGGGTGTTCAGTTTCGTATTACCGGACTGGACAGCCCAGCAGAAGCAGCGGAGTTGGCACTGCTACTGCGCGCTGGTGCGCTGGCAGCGCCGATCGATTTTGTTGAAGAGCGTACGGTTGGGCCGTCACTGGGCGCCGAAAATATTAAACAGGGTGTGCTGTCAGTGCAGATTGGTCTGGCGCTGGTTGCTGCGTTCATGTTGTTGTATTACCGAGTGTTCGGCGTAGCCGCTGTGATAGCCCTGTCGGTCAATATCGTGTTGCTGATTGCGGTGATGTCGATTTTGTCAGCTACATTGACTTTGCCGGGTATCGCCGGGATTGTATTAACGGTGGGTATGGCGGTGGATGCCAACGTGCTTATTTTTGCCAGAATTCGCGCAGAACTGGCTAACAGGGCGTCACCGCAGCAGGCCATTTCAGCCGGCTTTGATCGTGCCTTTGTGACGATCATGGATGCCAATATCACTACCTTGCTGGTGGCGATTATTCTTTATGCTGTGGGTACGGGGCCGGTTAAAGGCTTTGCGGTGACCCTGTCTATCGGGATTATTACCTCGATGTTCACGGCTCTCATGGGCACTCGCTCCATCATCAACCTGATATACGGCGGTCGCCGTGTTAATAAACTGGCGATCTGAGGTTAGTCATGACGGATAAAGTGATCAATTTTATGGGCGCCCGCAAAATTGCGGCGGCGTTTTCTATTGCACTGATATTGATATCAATCGGATCCTTAATTGGAAAAGGTCTGAACTTTGGCCTCGACTTTACTGGGGGTACCCTTGTAGAAGTTGTTTACGACGAAGCGCAACCGCTTTCCAGCATCCGCCAAACACTCGCTGATGCCGGCTATGCTGATGCTGTCGTTGTGTTTTTCGGCTCGGACACCGACGTACTGGTGCGCTTGCCGCAGGGTATGAGCCCCGAGTTAGGAGAGACCATTCTCGGGGTGCTCACAGATGCTGCGGGGGTGGGCGTCGAGCTCCGGCGGATCGAGTTTGTTGGCCCGCAAGTGGGTGAGGAGTTACGTGAACAGGGCGGTCTGGCTATCCTGCTCGCACTGATTGTGGTGTTGATCTATATCTCCATGCGCTTTCAGTTCAAGTTTGCTGCCGGGGCGGTTATTGCGCTGGTGCACGACGTGATTATTGTGCTGGGTGCGTTTTCCTTGTTCAGTATCGACTTCGATCTGACGGTCTTGGCGGCTCTATTGGCTGTTATCGGTTACTCGCTCAATGACACGATTGTTGTGTCGGACCGCATTCGCGAAAATTTCCGCAAGTTGCGGAAAATACCGTCAATAGACGTGCTCAACGTATCGCTAACAGAGACCCTGGGCCGAACCTTGGTAACCTCGTTAACCACCTTACTGGTGTTGTTGGCGCTGTTTTTTGTCGGCGGCGAGATGATCCGCAGCTTCGCAGAAGCCTTGATCATCGGCATCGTGGTGGGTACCTACTCTTCCATGTATGTAGCAGCAAACTTTATGTTGGCCATGGGCATTTCCCAGGAAGATCTGATTATTCCGGAGAAAGAAGGCGAGCCCATCGACGATCTGCCTTAGTGCAGTTCTGAAACCCCCAGGCTCTTATGCGACGTCCATCGCGTAGGAGTCTGTGGGCCGCAGACGAAGAAAATTTTCGCTCAATCCGAATCATTCCCCAGGACTGATGCTGGCCAGCTGTCTGGTGCAATCATTCGCCGCTCTCCATTGTCGCTCAATACCATCACCGGTCGTTCGGCCGCCAGCGCTAGGTACTTGTCGGTCAACTTGTCACTGTCATCGCGGTCGCCTAGCCAGGCGGGTTTGCTTAAATAGCGCCAAGAGGCGCGATTTTCCTGCTGTAAAAAATCTGAACGATGTTGCCAGAAGCCGCGAGGGTGCTCAGGATGAATATTGGGGTGTAGGGGAGTGCCAGAGGCGTGATGAAACAGCCAGCCCTTAATGGCCACTTCTTGCGCCAGCGAGTTGATACCCAAGTTGCTCAGCACGGCGCGGCTGGCAGAGCGGTGTGGCAGTGCAAGCTGATGTGATGCCATACGGGCCCATTTGATATCAAGTCGGTCTCGGCTGTTGGGTCCCAGCCAGTAGCTCAGCGCATTGCCGGGGGCGAGCGGGGACAGTGTGGCCATAAAAAACTTTATCGCCAATTCCAGATGAATAGACTGGTCGCGGCGATGGCAATGGTAAAGAACGTCAAATTCACCCAGCGTGCGGCCTTCGTCGCGCACGGGTAGATTGTGGGCGAGCAGCGTCGTGTCAGGGTCTTCTTTCAGGAAGAAATGCCAATAACTTTCAAAAATCAGTCCGAGTCGTCGCGACTTGCAGTGCTCGTCTATGTAATCGAGCAGCGGGCCGGGTTCCTGATCGAGCGAACGCAGCCACTGGCGCCGGCCTTCGTGCAGTTGAAATGCAGGTGCGGTAACCTTGTGTGGCGAGTCGTCCGTCAAGCCGCTGAAGTTGGCAATCAGCGGTTCTGAAAAGCATATCCAGGCCAGTTGCCGCACCCGCGGGTGCTGAAGAGAATGAATAAAGTCTGTCATAGTGCGATACTGGCGGGCCGGGGTGAAATGACCAATTTTATGGAAACCTTTCGAAATATCGGCATTGTAGGACGTGAAGGTAACGGTGTTGCAGAGACCTTGCAACGTCTGGTGTGCTTTCTGCAGTCGCGCGATCTGACGGTTGTGTTGGGCGAACATATCGCGCGCCTGTTGCCTGAGCACGGGCTTCGTGTCAGTCCACGCAAAATGATCGGGGAAATTTGTGATCTGGTCATTGTCGTGGGCGGTGATGGTAGTTTTCTGGGGGCTGCACGCACCTTGTCCAAGCAGCCTGCGCCAGTGCTGGGTATTAACCGCGGCCGGCTGGGGTTTCTTACAGACATTTCACCGGATGATCTGGAAGCACAGATCGGCGCCGTGTTGGACGGTCATTACACGAAGGAAAAGCGCTTCCTGCTAGATGTTGAAGTGACGCGAAATGGTGAGCCAGTAGGCGCTGGAGAAGCACTCAACGATGTGGTGGTAAATTCGGGTACCTCAGCGCATATGATGGAGTTTGACCTCTACATTGAGGGTGAATTCGTCTATCGTCAGCGCTCTGATGGATTGATTATTTCGACCCCGACGGGCTCCACCGCTTATTCCATGTCGGGTGGTGGTCCGATTATGCACCCGAAGCTCGACGCCATTGTCCTGGTGCCGATGTTTCCCCACTCCCTCAGTAGTCGGCCCATTGTGGTCGATGGCAAAAGCGAAATAAAAATCGTGATTTTGGCGGACAACAAACTCCCGGCACCGGTGACTTGTGATGGTCAGGAGATTATCCCGACCCGGCCGGGCGACGTAGTCTACGTGCGTAAAAAGCCCCATAAGATGACAATGATTCACCCGTCGAGTCACAGCTTTTATGCCAGTTGTCGCGATAAGCTGGGTTGGGGCGGGAAGCTGGGGCAATAGATGAATCTAGAAGCACTTCGCGCACCTCTTTCCAAGGATCTGCGTCCGCTCTCGGTGTTCCTGATCGACAAGGGCGTAGCTCATCAGATTAGTGAGCAGCAGGGAGAGCAGGTCGTCTGGGTGATGGATAGGGAGTCTGCGGTTTTGGTTCGAGCGTTCTACGAGCGCTTTTTGGCCGGAGAATTGGAGATTGGTGTGATAGCGGGAGAGAGCCGCGCACAAGATCGTCCCGCACACCCCAAGGCCTTTCTGCCAGTAACACTGCTGTTGATTGTAGCCAGTATTATTGGTGCTGGCCTGACGTCGCTGAGCCCGGAATTATCGTCTGTATTGAGTTACTACCAGCTGACCGCGGTGGACAACGGCTACCTGTTAAGCGAGGCACCGGGGCAGTATTGGCGCTGGTTTACGCCGGTGTTCCTGCATTTTGGGTTTTTGCATATCACCTTCAACGCGCTGTGGGTGTGGGAGCTGGGTCGGCGCATTGAATTTCAGCAGGGCAGTCTGTGGCTGTTGCTGCTGACAGTAGCAGTCGGCGTCGCGTCCAATCTGGCTCAGGTCTGGTATACCCCGGGGCAGCTGTTTGGCGGCATGTCTGGCGTGATATATGGCTATCTGGGCTATATCGTTGTTTGGCAACGTTTCGCGCCGGTCCCTGCCTACGAACTACCCAAAGGGATCGTTATTTTCATGTTGGCCTGGCTATTTATTTGTATGGTCGGCTTTACCGAGATGGTGGGATTGGGCGCAATTGCCAATGCGGCCCACCTTGGTGGGCTTGTCAGCGGCATTGTGGTGGCAGTCGTGGCCATCGTGCTGCGCACTCTCACTGCGCGTTGACGGCTTTGATATAATTCCCCTCTTTTCGCAATTGAAAGCATACAACTGAAGACAGCCCATGAATGTAGATGAAATGCTCAAAGCCATGACGCCGGAAATCCACGCTGCCCTCAAGCGCGCGGTAGAAATTGGCAAATGGCCAGATGGTCGTCGCCTGTCGCCAGGACAGCGTGAAATTTGTATGGAGGCGGTGATTACCTATGATCTGCGCAACCTGACTGAAGAGCAGCGGGTGGGCTATATCGATCGTGGTAGCAAAGCTGATGGGGAGCTGTGTGACGACGACGCGGCGACCAGCATCTTGAAGTGGGCGGATCAGTAATGGGCGTAGTCGGCGAAGGCAATATCAGCAAAATGCGTACCGAGCTGGTTGAGGGCACTGCCCATTATCAATTACCTCTGGGTGATCAATTGCTGGATATGAATACGCGCATTGGTCAACGACTAAAAATAGATTTTGACGGGGTGATCAACTGCGTTCACTGCGATCGGAAAACCAAGAAGAGTTTTAGTCAGGGCTATTGCTACCCCTGTTTCCAAAAGCTCGCGCAGTGCGACAGTTGCATTATGAGCCCGGAAAAGTGTCATTATTTTGAGGGAACCTGCCGAGAACCTGAATGGGCCGAGACCCACTGCATGACAGACCACATCGTGTACCTGTCCAATACCTCCAAGGTCAAAGTGGGCATTACCCGCGGGACGCAGGTTCCGACCCGCTGGATAGATCAGGGCGCGACTCAGGCCTTGCCGATCTTTCGGGTGAGCAACCGGCTGCAATCAGGTTTGGTGGAAACTGTCTTCAAAAATCATGTGGCGGATAAAACCAGCTGGCAAGCCATGCTGAAAAGCGAACCCGACCCGGTTGACCTGGCGGCTGAGGCGCAGCGGCTGATGGCCGAATGTGAGACCGACATACAGGAATTGCAGGCCCGTTATGGTGAATCAGCCATAACGGCGCTCAATGAGAAAGAATGCCAGATACGCTTCCCTGTCGAAGCGTATCCCGCCAAAGTAAAAGCCTTTAATCTCGACAAGTTACCCTCGGTTGAAGGTACGTTGATGGGGATTAAGGGGCAATACCTTATCCTCGATACCGGTGTGATCAATATGCGTAAATACGGCGGTTATCGACTCAGCCTGTCCGAATAAACTGGCAGACTACCTTTTCGTGCGTTAACAGTGGAGTTCAATCATGCGTGATGCACAGGCGACCACCATATACCTGAAAGATTATCGTGTTCCTGATTTTCTGATTGATAAAACCGATTTACATTTTGAACTGTTTGAATCGCATACCCTGGTGCATTCACGGTTGGCGATGCGGCGCAATCCGCAAGCACCCTCTAACAAGGCTGCCTTGCAGCTCGACGGCGCTGAGCTGGAACTTGTGTCGTTGTCAATTGACGGCTCGGCCTTGAGCGGCAGTGCGTACCAGATTAACGGTGAAACACTGACAATACCCGACGTGCCCGCACAGTTCGAGCTTGCCTGTACCACGCGTATAGAACCGCACAACAATACTTCGCTTGAAGGTTTGTACAAATCTAGTGGTATGTTCTGCACCCAATGCGAGGCCGAAGGTTTTCGCAAGATCACCTGGTACCTGGATCGCCCCGACGTGATGTCGGTGTACACGGTTACCGTCGATGCGGATGCGGCACGCTATCCTGTGCTGTTATCCAATGGCAATCTTGTCGCCACGGAAAACCTGGCCAATGGTCGTCACCGGGCGGTGTGGGAAGATCCATTTAAAAAGCCAGCCTATCTGTTTGCCCTAGTGGCAGGTGATCTCGAACGGGTAAGCGATAGTTTCGTCACCATGAGTGGCCGCAAGGTTGATTTACACATCTATGTGGAAGCCAAAGATGTTGATAAATGCGACCACGCGATGACTTCATTGAAGAACGCGATGCGTTGGGATGAGGAGGTTTACGGCCGCGAATACGACCTGGATATCTTCAATATTGTTGCGGTTGATGATTTCAATATGGGGGCGATGGAAAACAAAAGTCTCAATATTTTCAATACCTCCTGCGTGCTGGCTAGCCCCGGAACCACTACCGATGCAGGCTTTCAGCGCGTTGAGGGCGTCGTCGCTCACGAATATTTTCACAACTGGTCTGGTAACCGCGTCACCTGTAGAGACTGGTTTCAGCTAAGCCTTAAAGAAGGTTTTACCGTATTTCGCGACGCCGAATTTTCGGCGGATATGGGGTCTCCCGTCGTCAAACGGGTAGAGGACGTAAGCCTACTGCGCACCGCGCAGTTTGCTGAAGATGCCGGCCCTATGTCACACCCGGTTCGCCCGGATTCTTACATGGAAATTTCCAATTTTTACACTGTGACCATTTATGAAAAAGGCGCGGAAGTGGTGCGCATGATTCATACCTTGCTGGGGCCGGAACAGTTTCGCAAGGGCAGTGACCTGTATTTTGAGCGTCACGATGGTCAGGCAGTGACCTGTGAAGATTTCGTGCGGGCAATGGAGGAGGCCAGCGGGATAGATCTGACACAGTTTCGACACTGGTATTCACAGGCCGGTACGCCAGAACTTGAGGTGTCTGGACACTATGATGCGGCGGCAGAAACCTTTGCACTAACGGTTAAGCAAAACTGTCGACCAACGCCAGGACAAAAGGAGAAGCAGCCTTTCCATATCCCTCTGGCGATGGGCTTGCTCGGTGACGCAGGTGCACTGCCACTAACCTTGCGCGGCGTGCAGCCTGATACTGAAACCGCCGACAATACCCACACGGTGTTGCATGTTACCGAGCCGGAGCAGACCTTTATTTTCGAGCAGGTGAAAGAAGCCCCGGTGCCCAGCCTGCTGCGCGGATTTTCAGCACCCGTCAAGCTCTATTATGACTACGATCGGGATGACCTGCTGTTTTTGATGCAGCAGGACACTGATGGGTTTAACCGCTGGGAAGCCTCTCAGCAGCTGGGCGTTCTTGCCTTGAAAGATATGATCGCCGCCCATCGCAAGGGAGAAGGCTGCGCGCTGGACAGTCGTCTGATAACCGCAGGTCAAAGCCTGCTGTGCGATGAGTCTCTCGACCCGGCGATGGTGGCCCTCATGTTGACCTTGCCCAGTGAGGGCTATCTGGCAGAGTTGATGCAGCCGGTTGATGTGCTGGCCAACCACGCGGCCCGGCAGCAGGCGAGGCTCGAGTTGGCGATCGCCCTCAAAGGCGAATTACTGGCTACTTATCGTCGCCTGTCGATGGCCCAGGGTGAATACCAACCGACGGCGGAACAGATTGCGAGTCGCAGCCTGAAAAACCTCTGTCTGCAATACCTGATGCTGTTGCCCGATGAGCACAGCCTGCAGCTCTGCCTAGAGCAGCTGGCGACCGCCGACAATATGACAGATCGTTTGTCGGCACTGGTGGCCTTGTTGAACAGTGATTACGAAAAGGAAAAGGCGCTGGCGCTGCAGCAGTTTTACCAGCAGTGGCAGCATGAACCTTTGGTGATCAACCAGTGGTTCCAGGTGCAGGCTACCTGCAGTCGTCCGGGCACGCTGACGCGGGTTCACGAGCTGCTCAATCACCCGGCCTTTGAAATTCGTAACCCGAATAAGGTGCGCGCGGTAATTGGTGCTTTTTGCGGACAGAACGCGGTCAACTTCCACCAGACTGATGGCGCTGGCTATCGCTTTCTGGCCGATCAGGTTATCGCGCTGAACAGCATCAATCCGCAAATTGCCGCACGATTACTTGGGCCTTTGTCCAAGTGGCAAAAATATTTGCCTGAACAGCAGGCTTTGATGAAAGCGGAGCTGGAGCGCATCGCAGCTTGTGCGGGTCTCTCGCGTGACGTGTACGAAGTGGTTTCCAAATCCCTGGCCGAGTAGCGGCCAGGGCATTTCGGCACGTTAGACAAACGTTCGAAACAGCTTGTCGTAGAGCAGGGTAATAGTCGAATAGTTACCCTGCTGCATGTCTTTGTGGTGATTGGCGTGCTTGACTGAAATCCAGCTCAGCAGTCTTCCTGGAAAGTGATCCATGCGAATATGGCAGTGGTTAATTACGTTCAGGTTCTGGAAAACCAAGACACAAAATGCCAGCGTGGCTATGTGAAAGGGCCCCATAAATATACCCAGCAGCGCGGCAGAGCCCATAAACAGGCCGATACCGATAAAGGTTTCCAGCGGGTGCACATAGAAGGCGTCGATGTATGTTGGATGGCGAGCCTGGTGATGCAGTCCATGTATTTTTCGGAAGTAGCCGTTGCCGTGAAATACAAAACGATGGGTCAGGTAATAAAAGAAATCGTACACCATTAATATCGCGACGCAATCCAGCGCGATCTTCCACAGCGGCTGAGGCTGCTGTGTCACGATAAAGGGCACCATGGTTGAGTA